>DATCLF010000029.1:0-9550 GCA_036564055.1 Spirillospora sp. | reverse complement strand
CTTCGGCAGGACCGCGGAGGGCCACGCCGCGCTCGACGACGCCCTCGCCGCGCAGCACGCGGCGGGCCGCCGGACGTTGCGCGCCGGGATGCCCGGCATCGTCGGGCTCGGCTTCGTGGCCCAGGCGTCGTTCGTCGCGCTGCTCGCCCTCGGCACCCACCTCGCCCTCGGCGGGTCGCTGGGGACGGCCGAGCTGATCGCGCTGCTGGTGCTCGCCGTCCGGCTCGCCGAACCCGTGATGTTCACCGCCGAGATCGGCGGCGCGATCCGGGGTGCCGAGAACGCCCTGGACGGGATCAACGCGCTGCTCGCCACCGAGACGCCGCCCGAGCCCGCCGCGACGCGGTGGCCCGAGAGAACGGACGTCGAGCTCGACGGCGTGCGCTTCGGCCACGACGGCGTCCCGGTGCTCGACGGGCTGTCGATGCGGGTCCCGCAAGGGCGGATGACCGCGCTCGTCGGCCCGTCCGGCGCGGGCAAGACGACCGTCGTCAAGCTGATCGCCCGGTTCTGCGACCCCGAGGCCGGGGCCGTGCGGATCGGCGGCGTGGACGTCCGCGACATGCGGACCGAGGACCTGACCTCGCTCATCTCCGTGGTCTTCCAGGACGTCTACCTCTTCGACGGGACCCTGCTCGACAACGTGCGCGTGGGCCGCCCCGACGCCACCGACGCGGAGGTCGTGGCCGCGGCCCGCGCCGCGCGGGTCGACGACATCGCCGAACGCCTGCCGGGCGGGTGGGACGCGCCGGTCGGCGAGGCCGGGAGCCGCCTGTCCGGCGGTGAGCGCCAGCGCGTCTCGATCGCGCGGGCCCTGCTGAAGGACACGCCGATCGTGCTGTTCGACGAGGCGACCGCCGCGCTGGACGCCGAGAACGAGCACGCCCTGCAGGAGGCGATGGCGGCCCTCGCGCGGGACCGCACCGTCCTGGTGGTCGCGCACCGGCTGCACACGCTGGGCGAGGCCGACCGCATCGTCGTCCTCGACGGGGGACGCGCCGTCGAGGAGGGCACCCACGCGGAACTCCTCGCCCGCGGCGGCCGGTACGCCCGCTACTGGCGCGAACGCCTCCGCGCCCAGGGCTGGCGCCTCACCGGGCCCGCCGCCGTCCGTTAGACGCACCGTCCGACCGGCCATCCGACAGGGGGACCGTCCATTGGCAATTCCGGAACATGTTCGAAAAGATGCGCCCGCGACCGGCGGCGGCACCGGGGGCAGGCCGGGTCTCACGCTCGCCGCCGTGGCCGTCGTCCAGTTCATGGTGTCGCTCGACCTCTCGGTCGTGAACGTGGGCCTGCCGGAGATCGCGGCCGGTCTCGGCTTCGGCGAGGTCGGCCTGACCTGGGTGATCCACGCCTACGCCCTCACCTTCGGCGGGCTGCTCCTGCTCGGCGGCAAGGCCGCCGACCGGTACGGCCGCAAGCGGGTCCTGCTGCTCGGGCTCGCCCTCTTCGGGCTCGCCTCCCTCCTCGGCGGTCTCGCCCAGGCGCCCGGCCAGCTCGTCGCCGCACGGGCCGCGCAGGGGATCGGGGCCGCCGCGCTCGCCCCCGCCGCGCTGGCGCTGCTGACCGGGGCGTTCCCCGAGGGACGGGCCCGCGTCCGCGCCTTCGGGATCTGGAGCGCGACGAACGCCGCCGGGGGAGCCCTCGGCGTGCTGATCGGGGGCGTGCTCACCGCCTGCGCGGGCTGGCGCTGGGTGATGTTCGTGAACGTGCCGATGGCCGCCGCGGCGCTGGCCCTGGCCTGGCGGGGCGTCGCCGCGGGGCCGCCCCCGGCGCGCGGTGGCCGTCCCGACGTGCTCGGCGCCGTGCTCGCCACGGCGGGCATGACCCTGCTGGTGCTCGGCGTCGTCCGCACCGACCGGTACGCGTGGACGTCGGCGGTCACCCTCGCGACCCTGGCGGTGGCCGCCGTCCTGCTCGTCGCGTTCGTCCTGGTCGAGCGGACCACCGCGCGCGACCCGCTGGTGCGGCCCGGGTTGTTCGCCAACCGCTCCGTCGCGGGCGCCAACGCCTTCAACCTGCTGGTCGGCGCCGCCATGGCCTCGGCCTTCTACTTCATGTCCCTCTACCTGCAGCGAGTCCTCGGCATCGGGCCCGCGCCGGCCGGGGTCATGTTCCTGCCGTTCGCCCTGGCGGTGGTCGCCGGGTCCGCGCTCGCCGTCAGGCTCGGCCACCGGCTCGCGCCCGGGACCCTCCTCGTCGCCGGGGGGCCGCTGACCGCGGCCGGGTTCGCATGGTTCGGCCTCATCAGCCCGGACGGCGGCTTTCTCACCGACGTCCTCGGGCCCTCGATCGTCGCGGGAACCGGCTTCGGGGTCTGCCTCGGCCCGCTCGTCTCCGTCGCGACGGCCGGGGTCGCGTCCCATGAGACCGGCACCGCCGCGGGACTGCTCAACAGCTCCCGCCAGATCGGCGCCTCGCTGGGCCTCGCCGCCCTCGGCACCGCCGCCCACCACCGCACCGGCGCGCACATCACGCCAGGCACGCTCAACGACGGGTACGCGCTCGGCCTGACCCTCTGCGCGGCCCTCCTCGCCGCCGCCGCGCTTGTCGCGCTGACCGTCCTGCTGCCCCGGCGCGGTGACGAACCCCGTCGCGGTACACGTACGTGAAACGCCGTGAACTCGGCAGTTCGAACCGATCCCCCTCGCCGAGCCGGGACGGCCGCGCATCGACGTCACCGGGGCATGGCACGCGTCGGCCGCGCCGGATCCCCCCGCGGGGAAGGTCGACCTGGCCTCCCGGTAGTAACCCGTCGCCGACCACCGGGCGTCACACCTGCGAAGGCGAACCGGCAATCCCCGCAGGAGAGGCGTTGCATGTCCAGACCTCGAAGACTCGTGGGAGTGGTGGTCGCCGCTCTCGTCGCACCCCTGCCGATCGGAGCGGCCGTCGCGGCCGAGAACTGCACGGTGCGGGCCGCGGTGGGCGATCCCGCGGCGACGGTGGACGGCGAGGAACGGGCCGGTGCGGTCCGGCTCTGGTGCGGTGACCGCTGGCTGACCCTGCGGCAGGGCGCCTCGGGAATCGGTGACGAACCCGAGGCCGGAGACGCGTTCGGCGCGTCGATCACCATGGCCGACATCGACCGCGACGGCACCGACGACCTCGTCATCGGCGCACCCGGGGAGAACTCGGGCGCGGGCACCGTGCACGTGGTCTTCGCCCCGGGACGCGACGGGGCGCCCGCACCGCTCACCGTGAGCCAGGGCGCCGGCGGCGCGGGCGACAGGACCGAGGACGGCGACGGGTTCGGAACGGCCGTCGCCGCGATGGACGGCACGGTCCTCGTCGGCGCGCCCGGCGAGGACCTCGGCGACGGCGAGAGCAAGACCGACGCCGGCCTCGTCCACGTGCTGGCGATCAACGACGGCCGGATCGAGGGACGGACTCTCCTGCACCAGGACGTCCAGGACTTCTACGGCACCGTCGAGGCCGGCGACCGGTTCGGGGCGTCGCTCGCGGCCGGGTCGTTCGACAAGCCGACCGCGGTGATCGGCGTGCCCGGCGAGGACGTCGGCGACAAGAAGGACGCCGGCCTGGTCCACATCGTCGAGGACCCGATGGTGGCGATCGAGAACGTGGGCGTCGGTCAGGACTCGGCGGGCATCAGCGGCGCCTCCGAGGCGGGCGACCGGTTCGGCGCGAGCGTGTCGGCGGCCTGGGACCGGTCCCACGACCTGCGCGTCGCCGTCGGCGTGCCCGGCGAGGACATCGACGGCGTCGCGGACGCCGGGATGGTGACCGTCCTCGGCTACGACGGCAGCCGGGCCGGCGAGGTGCTGGCCGTGCACCAGGGCGTGGCCGGAGTGCCCGGAGCCAACGAGAAGGGCGACGGGTTCGGCACGACCGTGGCCGCCGGCGTCATCGAGTCGGCGTCGGCGCCCGCTCCCGAGGTGTCGGTGGCGATCGGCTCGCCCGGCGAGGACGTCGGCGACCTGGCCGACGCCGGCCGCGTCCACGGCGTCCAGGTCGGGTCCGACCCGCGCGTGGACGGCACCGTGACCCAGGCGACCGACGGTCTCGGCGACGCGCCGCGGGCGGGCGCCCGCTTCGGCGCGGCGCTGGCGTTCGGGCCCGGCGCGGCGAGCATCGTGGCCGGTGCCCCCGGGCACGACGGCAAGGGCGCCGCGCACGCGATCCCGTGGCGCGCGCTGTTCGGGGTGACCGTGGTGGCCGACAACTGGTTCCCCGGCCGCGACGGCGTGCCCGAAGGCGCCGCGTTCGGGTCGAGCGTGGCCGCGGATCCCACCCAGTAGCCGCCGCTCATCTCACCGGAGCCGGGTCGCCCGCAGGACGCGCATCCGTCCTGCGGGCGACCCGGTTCTCGTCTTCGCGGGCGTCTTCCCGGACCGTCCGAACCACTGGGACGGCCTGTTGCCGGTCGTCGGGGCCGTCCCTAGGGTGGACACTTGTCCAGGCAGCTGCTCAAGCGTCGTTCCCGGCCGGAGGGGCGGAGATGTCCAGGAAGTACCGGCACCCCACCCGCCGTCCCGCGGTGATCACCGGCGCCTCTTCCGGCATCGGCGCGGAGACGGCCCGGGTTCTCGCCGCGGCCGGTCACCCGGTCGCCCTCGGGGCGCGCAGAACCGGCCCCCTGGAGGAGATCGCCGCCGCCATCCGCGCCGAGGGAGGCGAGGCCGTCGCGCACGCCCTGGACGTCACCGACGAGGAGTCGGTCGCCGGGTTCGCCGCCAAGGCGGTCGCCGACCTCGGCGACATCGAGGTCGTGGTCAGCAACGCCGGGGTGGTGGCGCCGGGCGCGACCATCGAGGTCACCTCCGAACGCTTCGGCAGGGAGATCGACCTCAACCTCGTCGGCGCCCACCGCATCGTGCGGGCGTTCGTCCCTCCCATGGTCGAGCGGCGGCGCGGCGACATCGTGTTCGTCTCGTCCGACGTCGCGGTCAGGCCCCGGCCCTTCATGTCGGCCTACTCCGCCTCGAAATGGGGACTGGAGGGCATGGTCGGCGCACTGCAGATGGAACTCGAAGGCACCGGCGTCCGCGCCTCGCTCATCCGACCGGGACCGACGTGGAGCGGCATGGGCGCCGACTGGGACGACGAGGACGCCGCGTTCGTGCTCGAACAGTGGGTCCGTTTCGGGCTCGCCCGGCACCCCCACTTCCTCAAGGCCAGGGCGCACGCCGACGCGATCGCGACGATCGTCGGGGCGCCCCGCGGCGTGCACCTGAGCCTGCTCGACGTCAACCCCGAAGCCCCCGTGGAGGACGGGTGACCCGCCTCCACCCCGGCACCGTCCCGAGAACCAGCCCCCGGGAGCAGCATGGCCATCCGCGTTCTCCACGTCGCGACCGGCAACGTCGGCCGCATCGCCCTGACGCAGCTGATCGAGGATCCGCGCTTCGAGCTGACCGGGCTCGTCGTGTCCGACCCCGCCAAGATCGGGCGCGACGCCGGCGAGCTCGCCGGGCTCGACGCGGTCACGGGCGTCACGGCCACCGGCGACCTGGAGGCCGCGTTGGCCGCGCGGCCCGACTGCACCGTCTACTGCGCGCTCGGCGAGACCCGCCTCTCCGAGGCTCTCCGCGACGTCCGCACGATCCTCGCGTCGGGCAGCAACGTCGTCGCCTCGTCACCGGTGCCCCTGATGTACCCCTGGGCGGTGCTGCCCGACCGCATGATCGAACCCGTCGAGGACGCCTGCCGCACGGGCGAGACGAGCATCTTCGTCAGCGGCATCGACCCCGGCTGGGCCAACGACGTGCTGCCCTTCGCGATCGCGAGCACCTGCCGGCGGGTGGAGCAGGTGCGCTGCTACGAGATCGCCGACTACGCGTCCTACGACGGCAGCCCCGTCATCCTCGACTTCATGGGGTTCGGCCGGCCCCCGGGAGACCCGCCGCCGCTGTTCCGGCCGGGGATGCTCGCGGCGTCCTGGGGCGTCACCCTCCGGATGCTGGCCCGCGGCTTCGGGTTCGAGCTGGACGAGATCACCGAGTGGCACGAGACGGAACCGGCGCCGGAGGCGTTCGACGTCGCCGCCGGGCACATCCCCGCGGGCGGGGTCGCGGCCGTGCGGTTCCAGATCCGCGGCGTCGTCGGCGGAAAGGAGGTGCTGGTCGTCGACCACACCAACCGGCTCCGCGGCGACCTGCGTCCCGACTGGCCCCAGCCCGCGCAGGACGGCGGCTCCTACCGGGTCGAGATCGACGGCGAGCCGTCCTACCGCGTCGACGTGTGCCCGTCCAGCGCCCACGGCGACCACAACCACGCCGCGATCGCCGCGGGCGCGGGACGCATCGTCAACGCCATCCCCGACGTCGTCGCCGCGCCGCCCGGGATCCGCACGACCCTCGACCTGCCGCTCACCACCGCCCGCGGCGTCTTCGCCACGACGCTGCCCAGGACACGAGGCTGACCAGGAACACGGCTGACCAGGAACACGGCTGACCCGGAAGGAAGGACGCGAGGGATGGGACGAGTCGACGGGAAGGTGGCCCTGATCAGCGGCGGCGCGAGCGGGATCGGGGCGGCCTCCGCCCGGGCGCTGGCCGCCGAGGGCGCCGCAGTGGTCATCGGCGACGTCCTCGACGAGCAGGGCGGGGCCGTCGCGGACGACATCGGCGACGCGGCCCGCTACGTCCACCTCGACGTGCGCAGCCCCGACGACTGGGCGTCCGCCGTCGACACCGCCGTCGGCGAGTTCGGCCGCCTCGACGTGCTGTTCAACAACGCGGGCATCGTCAACGGCGCGTCCATCAACCGGTTCAAGCTCGACAAGTGGCGGGAGATCATCGACGTCAACCTGACCGGGCCGTTCCTCGGGATCCGCGCGGCGACCGACGCGCTCATCGCGTCCGGCGGCGGCTCGATCATCAACACCTCCTCCATCGAGGGCCTGCGCGGAACGTCCTGGGCGCACGGCTACGTGGCCTCCAAGTGGGGGCTGCGCGGCCTGACCAAGTCCGTCGCCGTCGAGCTCGCCCCGCACGGCATCCGGGTGAACTCCCTGCATCCGGGGCTGATCCGGACGCCGATCACCGAGGGCATTCCCGACGACATGATCCCGATCCCGCTCGGGCGTCCCGGCCGTCCCGAGGACGTGGCGGCGTTCGTGGTCTTCCTCGCCAGCGACGAGTCCTCCTACGCCACCGGGGCCGAGTTCGTCATCGACGGCGGCACGGTCGCCCAGATCCCCCACAAGACCTGACCGCGCCCCGCTCGCGAACCGTTTCCCGGGGCGGTGACTGACCGGGACGTGACGGGGTAGGCGTCCCCCGCCATCTCAGCGCGCAGATCAGGGAGTGGGACGACGTGACCGGTTCAGCCGCCGCGCCCGGGGGCGGACGGCACGCGTCCCGGGCGGCGCGGCCGGGCCGGTCCCTGGCGGCCGCCGCCCTGGCCGGGGCGGCGCTGATGGCGGCGGTGGACGAGATCGTCTTCCACCAGCTCCTCGGATGGCACCACTTCTACGACCGCTCCACCCCGTCGTTCGGGCTGGTGACCGATGGGCTGCTGCACACGGCGGAGCTGCTCGGGCTCGTCGCCGGCCTGGTGTGGTGGGCCGACCTGCGGCGCGACCGGACGCTCTCGGCGGCGCACGCGCGGGCCGGGCTGTTCCTGGGGCTCGGCGGCTTCCAGCTGTTCGACGGACTCGTCGACCACAAGCTGCTCCGCGTGCACCAGATCCGCTACGGGGTCGATCTGCTGCCCTATGACGTGGCCTGGAACGCCGCCGCCGTCGTCCTGCTCGCGATCGGCGCGGCGCTGGCCGCGCGGGCGGCCCACCGGACGGGACGGTCGCGAAGACGCGGGAAGGACGGCGCGCAGCGGTGATGCACCCCGAGCGGGGACAGGGCGCGGGGGAGGTTGCCGCCGCGGCCGGGACGACCGCCGTGCTCGCGGCGGTGGCCGTGTACCTCGTCGCGGTGAGGAGGTTGCGTCGCCGCGGGGACGCCTGGCCCCGGCGGCGGGAGGTCTCCTTCACCGCCGCCGGAGCCGCGCTGGTCACGGCGGTCGCGGTGCCGCTTCCGGGTGAGGCGTTCACCGTCCACATGACACGGCACCTGCTGGCGGGAATGGCGGCCCCGCTGCTGTTGGTGCTCGCCCGTCCCCTCACGCTGGCGCTGCGGGCGCTGCGCCCCGGCCCGACCCGCCGTGCGCTGCTGGCGGCGGCCCACAGGCCGGTGCCGCGCCGGCTGGTGTTCCCGCCGGTCGCGGCCGTGCTCGACATGGGCGGTCTGTGGCTGCTGTACCGGACGCCGCTGCTCGCCGCGGCCCACGACCGGCCGGTGCTGCACGCGGCGGTGCACGCGCACGTGGTGCTGGCCGGGGTGCTGTTCGCGGCCGCGATCTGTCAGCTCGACCCCGTGCGGCGCCGCTGGGGACTGCCGCTGCGCGCGACGACCCTGCTGCTCGGCGGGACGGCACACGCCGTCCTCGCGAAGACCCTGTACGCGACGGGCCCGCCCGGCACGGCCTTCACCGCGGACGACCTCCAGGTCGCCGCCCGAATGATGTACTACGGCGGTGACCTCGCCGAACTGGCGCTGGCGACCGTCCTCGCCGTCCAGTGGTACCGCGCCGCGGGACGGCGCCGCACACCTCGCACGCGGCGGGTTTCAACGGGACGGCGCGGGTATCTCCACGAGTCGTGATCTGACTCTCTGTGATCGCGTGACCGCGTCCCGTCCGGCCATGGTCTCCGCCGGCCGCGGCGGGCGCACGGTGGGGACGACCGGAGGCCGGAGGTGATGACGATCGGCTTGTCCGAGCACGAGCACACGGTGCTCCGGCGTCTCGCCGCCGACCTCGACCGGCAGGACCCCGGGCTGAGGAGACGGCTCACCGAGTTCACCGCCGTCCCGGACGTGACCTGGCGTCCACCCAAGGCCGCCGTGGTCATGGCGGCGCTGCTCCTGGCGAGCGCCGGTTTCCTGGTGACGGCGCTGACCATGGTCATGCGGCAGTCCTGCCTGGACACGGCCGCGGGCGCGGGTGTCACCGCCGGGGCCACGGCGCCGTTGCGGCCGCACGTGTCCACGGGCCCGCGTCCCACCTCCCCGGAGCGCGATCCCGATGCCCGCCCCGCCGTGTCCGGGGCGGTCTCCCCGTCCGCGTCGTCGTGCTGAGGGGCGTCCCTGAGCGCGCTTCGGCTCGCCCGGACCGAGACGTTGCCAACGCCGGATAAAGATCTTGAGGTGGGGCGGGCCGGCAGGTGCAGCTCCGGTCGTGACGGGTAGTCGCACCGAGCGTCATGCCATGCCGTCTCCACAGGGAAGGGTGAGCCTCGTGGCGTTCAATCCGTTCGACCACCGCGGTATCCCGATCGACGACCAGATCCGCAACTGGGGCCAGCTCGACGTGGCCCCGATCGACCCGGACAACGCCGACCCCTACACCAAGTGCCGCATCATCACGATGAACGGCATCGAGGCCGAGGCGATCATGTTCAGCCACCACTTCGCGCGGGTGTGCCCCGACCTCGACACCAGACAGCTCCTCGCCAAGGTCCGTTACGTCGAGCAACAGCAGCAGAAGCTGGTCAACTGGCTGCTGCCCGGGCAGGCGTCCGTGCTGGAGA
>DATCLF010000028.1:0-8548 GCA_036564055.1 Spirillospora sp. | reverse complement strand
CACCGTCCCGGGCACCGCCTGGGCCGTCGACCCCGCGTCCAACCAGGTCGTCCTGACCATGGACAGCACGGTCAAGGGCGCCAAGCTCAAGAAGGTCCGAACCGCCGCCGCCAAACACGGCGCGGCCGTCCGCACCGAGCGGGTCGCCGGGAAGTTCCGTAAGTTCACGCGCGGCGGCGAGGCGATCTACAGCGGCGGCGCCCGCTGCTCGCTGGGCTTCAACGTCCGCAGCGGCAGCACGTACTACTTCGTGACCGCGGGCCACTGCACCGACATCGGCTCGACGTGGACCGACGGCTCCGGCCGGACGCTGGGCACCCGGTACGCCAGCAGCTTCCCCGGTGACGACTACGGCGTCGTGCGGTACACGTCCACGCCGGCCGACACGCAGGGCACCGTCAGCCTCTACGGCAGCGGCACCCGCGACATCACCGGCGCGGGCAACCCCACCGTCGGCCAGACCGTGTACCGCAGCGGCAGCACGACCGGCTACCACAGCGGCACGGTCACCGCGCTCAACCAGACGGTGAACTACGCGGAGGGCACCGTCAGCGGCCTGATCCGCACCACCGTCTGCGCCGAGCCGGGCGACAGCGGCGGGCCCCTGTTCGCCGGGTCCACCGCGCTCGGCCTGACCTCCGGCGGCAGCGGCAACTGCCTCCTCGGCGGGACGACGTTCTTCCAGCCCGTCACCGAGGTGCTCGACCGCTACGGCCTGAGCGTCTACTGATCCGCGTCCACCGAGCGCGTTCCGCCCGCTGAGCGCGTTCGCATCGAGACGGGCCGCCCCCGGTCCATGGGACTCCCCCGGGGGGCGGCCCGTTTCTCTTCGTCCGGAGCGTCTCAGGTCTGGCGGCAGACCGTCACGACCGGCCCACCCCGAGACTCAGACGAGCTCGGAGGTGTCCAGCTCGACCTCGAAAGGCGCAGGCAGGGAGATCGTCTTCCCGAACGGCACCCACACGGTGCAGTGCTAGTCGCCACCGTCCGGATCGCTGAACAGGGTCACCTTGCTCTCCTCGCGGTCCACGAGGAGGTACAGCGGGATGCCCGCACGCGCGTACCCGTGACGTTCGGCCACCCGATCACGCTCGGGCCGGGAGGACGTCACTTCGAGGACCAGGGCGATCCCGTCTGGTTTGGCGAAGACGAACACCGCCTCCATCGGCCGCCCGTCGAGCTCGAACCGCACGACCTGCCGGATGGCATTGGGCGTGCGGTTCACGCCCAGGCCGAAGAAGCCCCACGCCTCGGAGAGCACGACGGACCAGGGGCGCATGTCGTACGGCGACCGCATCGGCGTTCCCGACCGCCGTACGAACTTCCGGCCGATGACGTATTCGGCGGCTTCGCTCTCCAAGGTCGTGCGCTCGAGCCAGAAGCCGGGCCACGGCGGAAGGGCGAACAGGTGCCGGGAGGGCCCGCCGCCGACCGGATCACCCAGGATCGCCGCCAGATCGGCGATCTTCTGGTCCCGCAGGGACCGCCACTGCTCGGACTCCTCCACCAGGCCGGGCGGCGGATCGCCGTAGGGCGGCGGCGGCTTCGGCACGGCCTCCGGCGCCCACGCGCGCATCTCGTCCACCAAGGAGAGCAGGTAGCCCTCCTTGGTCAGCGACCGGGCAGGACGCGGCTCGGGATCGGCGTACCTCTCGCACGACCAGCACCAATACGGCTCCGGAACGCCCGGGCATCCACCGGTGTGGTAGATCTCGCGACGCTCGTGCCGCCGATACAGCTCGTCGCTCTCGGTCATGCCGGACACCACCGGGACCAACGCCCCATGACACCGCTCACACGCAAGGTTCACCGTCGCTGAGACGCGGACCTCTCCTCCGGTGTTCGCCGTATCCGAAGAAAGATCACAGAAGGCGCCGCCGCGTCCCTCGGTTCACGCGGGCGCGGCTCCGCCAGGGGCTCGGGCGCCCCCCGTGGCGCTCGGACGCCAGGTCGCGCCCCACTCGGTGGTTTCAGGGCTGAAAGGTAAGGCCGATAGGTCTCAAGGCTGATAGAACGTGCGGGAGCGGGCACGTCTCTCTCATGGACGAGAGAGAGGTCAGGCGCGGGGACGTCCAGGAGCTGACGGACTTCGAGCTGGCCGTGTACGAGACCGTCGCGGAGATCGACAAGGAGGGCGGCGCGGCGGACTTCGCGACGATCGAGAGCCGCGTCGACGCGCCCGAGGAGGACGTGTGGGCCGCGCTCGGGCATCTGGTGGCGATCAACCATCTCCACTCGACGAGCAGGGGGTACGCGCTCGGGCCGCACGACTGGGCGCCGTGACCCCGGCCGGGCCTTCGCGGCGCGGTGTCCCGGTGGGTGGGAGCGGGCACGGGCGGCGGCGGGGCCCGCGGCATCATGGCGTGGCCCATGCAGGACACGCCCGGGGGGAGGCCGCGGATGCGGGTCACCGAGGAACAGCGGGAGCTGCGGGACGCGCTGCGCCGCTTCTTCGCCGACAAGTCCCCGCCCTCCGAGGTGCGGCGGCTGATGGAGACCCCCGGCGGGCACGACCCGGCGATGTGGGCGCAGATGGCCGGGCAGCTCGGGCTGCAAGGGCTCGCCATCGGCGAGGAGCACGGCGGAGCCGGGTTCGGGATGCGCGAGCTCGCCGTCGTGTTCGAGGAGATGGGGCGGGCCCTGGTGTGCACGCCGTACCTCGCCACGGTCACCGCGGCGGCCGCGCTGGAGGCCGGGGCAGGCGGTCACGACCTGCTCCCCGCGATCGCGGACGGATCGACGATCGCGACGCTGGCGGTGGCCGAGGACGGGGGAAGCTGGGACCCCGGCTCCGTCACGGCCGTGTACGAGAACGGGGTGCTGCGGGGCGTCAAGAACTTCGTGATCGACGGGCACGTCGCCGACCTCCTCCTCGTCGCCGCCACCGGGCCGGACGGCGTCGGGGTCTACGCCGTGGAGACCACCGCGGAGAACGGCGCGGGGCTCACCCGGACGCCCCTGGCCGTGCTCGACCAGACGCGGAAGCTGGCGCGGATCGAGCTCGACGGCGTCCCGGCCCGCCGGGTGGGCGGGGAGGCGGCACTGGCGCGGGCCCTCGACGTCGCGGCAGTGGCGCTGGCGGCCGAGGCGCTCGGCGGGGCGCAGAAGACCCTCGACATGACGGTCGAGTACGCCAGGACCCGGCACCAGTTCGGCCGCCCGATCGGGTCGTTCCAGGCGGTCAAGCACCGCTGCGCGGACATGTTCGTGCTGGTGGAGTCGGCGCGGTCGGCGGTGCTGCACGCGGCGACCGTCGCGGACGAGGACCCGGCGGGCCTTCCCGCGGCGGCGGCGCTGGCGAAGGCGTACAGCACCGACGCCTACGCTCGCACGGCGGGCGAGGCGATCCAGCTCCACGGCGGCATCGGCTTCACCTGGGAGCACGACGCGCACCTGTACTTCAAGCGGGCGCGTTCGTCGCTGGAGCTGTTCGGGACGCCGGAGCGCCACCGCGAGCGGCTGGCCGCGCTGGCCGGGATCACGGGTGCAGGCGCAGCCCCTTGAGGACCTTGTCCACGCCGTTCCTCGGGCCGTGGACGGAGAACCCGACGAGCGGCATCTCCTCGGCGGTGACCGCGCGGACGGTCCCGCGGTTCGCCTCGTCGTGGCCGGTCTTGAACATGTCCTCGATGTAGACGGCGCTGGCCATGCCGCGGGCGCGGACCTTCGCGTGCGCCTTCGCGAGCGCCTCGGCGTCCCCCTCGTAGACGAGGACGGGCTGGCGGAACATCGCCATGTAGGCGTTGCCGGACGCGTCCTCGTACGGTTCTCCGATGACGTCGGGGAAGCGGGCGGCGACGGCGCTGGCGAGGAACGCGGTGACGTTGAGCCGCTGCCAGGCGGCCAGGTCGTCGCGGACCACGATTCCGATCTTGGTGTCGAAGCGCATGCGGGGCACGGTGCCACGGCCCACGGCGGGCAGTCTTGAACGCTGGTGCGCCACACTGGACCCGTGGAGTGGAGCCGGTACTGGCGGTCCCCCGACCGTCCCCTGGAGGCCATGCACGCGCACTTCGAGCGGCACGTGTACCACCGGCACAGCCACGAGACGTACTCGTTCGGCGTCACCGAGGACGGCTACCAGGCGTTCCGGTGCCGCGGCGGCTCCCACGTGAGCGCGGCGGGGACGGTCATCGCGTTCAACCCCGACGACCCGCACGACGGCCACGCCGCCGACGAGCTGGGCTTCACCTACCGGATCGTGCACATCGGGCCCGAGCTGGTGGAGCACGTCCTGGCCGACATCACCGGCCGCCCCGCCCGGCTGCCGCTGTTCGCCTCCCCGCTGGTGCGCGATCCGGTCCTCGCGCGCAACGTGCGCGGCCTCCACGCGGCGCTGCTCGGCGAGGCGTCGCCGCTGCGGCGCGACGAGCTGCTGACGGCGGTGGTGGGGGCGATGGTCGCCCGGGCCTCGACGCGGCCGCTGCGGGTGCCGCGCGCCGCGGGCGCCGTCGAGCAGGCGCGGCGGCTCCTGGAGGAGGCGTTCCCGCGGGAGGTGAGCGCCGCCGACCTCGCCGAGGCGGCGGGCTGCAGCCGGTTCGCGCTCTACCGGGGCTTCCAGCGGGCCTACGGGATGGCGCCGAGCGACTACCAGCGGCAGCTCCGGCTGCGCGCGGCCCGCCGCCTGCTGGCGCGCGGGGACGCGGTCGCCGAGGTCGCGGCGGCGACGGGCTTCGCCGACCAGAGCCATCTGACCCGCTGGTTCGTCCGCTGCTACGGCATGACGCCCCGCGCCTTCCGCGACGCACGCGCGGACTGAGGCGCGGATCGAAGGCGCGGATCGAAGGCGCGGATCACGGCGGAGGATTGCGGCAGAATTGCCCGCCGTGAGCGAGATTCGACGGGCGAGCGGGACGATGTTCGGGCTGGCGTACGGGGACGCCCTCGGCGCGCCGACCGAGTTCCTCACCATGCGGCAGATCGCGCAGCGGTTCGGTGACGACGGGCCGGACGACCTCACCGGGAATCCGGCGCGGGTCACCGACGACACGCAGATGGCGATCGCGGTGGGGCTCGGTCTGCTGGACGCCCTGGAATCCGGCGCCGAACTCGCCCCGGAAACGATCACGCCGATCTGGCGGCGGCGGTTCGTCGACTGGCTGCGCAGCCCCGACAACAACCGCGCCCCCGGCACCACGTGCCTGCGGGCCTGCGAGGGCCTGGCCGCCGGGAAGCCGTGGACGGAGGCGACGACGGTGGATTCGAAGGGGTGCGGCGCGAACATGCGCGTCGCGCCGGTCGGTCTCGTTCCCGGGCTGGGCGACGAGACCAGGGCCGCCGCGTCCCAGCTCCAGGCCGCGCTCACCCACGGTCACCCGACCGGGCTCGCGGCCGCCGAGCTGACCGCGTTCACCGTCCGGTGGCTGGCCGACGGGATGGACCCGGCCGAGCTGCCGGGCGCGCTGCGCGCCCGCTGCCACGATCGGCGCACCGTCTACCACGAGGACTGGCTCGGCGACCTGTGGCGGCGGTCCGGCGCGGACACGCCCGCGGCGTTCGCCGCCCGCGGCTGGGACGAGTGCCTGGCCGTTCTGGACCGGCTGGACGAGGCCGTCGCGCGGGCCGACCGGGCGTCCGACCCGTGCGCGGCCACGGGCGAGGGGTGGGTCGCGGAGGAGGCGTTCGCCACCGGCCTGCTGTGCTTCCTGCTCTTCCCGGACGAGCCGGTCCGGGCGATCCGGCGCGGCGCCGCGAGCTCCGGCGACTCCGACTCGATCGCCTGCCTGGCGGGGGCGTTCGCGGGCGCCCGCCTCGGGCTGGACGCCTGGCCGCGGGAGTGGCGGACCCGCATCGAGTACGCCGCCGACCTCGCGAGGATCGGCGAGGCCTGGGACTGACCCCGCACCGGGACGCGGCCCGGCCGGCGCAGCCCCGGTCAGGAGGCCGACCAGCCGCTCAGACCGTCGATCATGATGGCGATGACCGGTCCTTCCGGGGGACGGGCGCGGTACTGGGGGTAGCGCTCGGCGAGGAGCCGCACCGGCTCGGCCGTCTTCGCGGGGTCCTCCACGACGGTCGCGTGGCCGTCCACGCGGACCCACCAGAGCCGGTCCCAGTCGTCCTCGTAGTGGTCGGCCAGCAGCGCGACGTGCGGGTTGACGCGGATGTTGGCGAGCCTCCGCAGGTGCCGCGTGGTCTTCGGCTTGTGGTCGACGGCCGTGTAGACGCTCGCGCGGTAGACGGCGAACGTCACGGGCACGAGGTGGGGCCGCGCGTCCTCCCCGACGGTCGCCAGCCGCGCGACCGGGACCGTCGCCAGCAGGCGGCGCGCCTCGTGGGGCGAGAGCTTCGGCACTCCCTCAGCGTGCCACGGAGCCCGCCGCGCGTCATGGTCACGCGGGCGGGAACTCCGGCGGGTTGAGGCCGCGTTCGACGACCTTCGCCAGCTCCTCCTCGGTCAGGATCCGCGGTTCGCCGATCATCTTCGCCCGCACGTACACGCCGCAGAGCCACTCCAGCAGCCGGGCGTTCTCGAACGCCTCCTCCAGGTCGCGGCCGATCGTGACGCCGCCGTGGTTGGCCATCAGCGCGGCGCGCTTCCCGCCCGCCATCGCCTTGCGGACGTTCTCCGCCAGCTCGGGCGTCCCGTAGGTGGCGTACTCGGCGACCTTCACCACGCCGCCGAGCAGGAGCGTGGTGTAGTGGACCGGCGGCAGCTCGGACATGGTCGACGCCACGACGGCGCCGTAGGTCGAGTGGGTGTGCACGACGGCCGCCGCGGGGGTCGCCTCGTACAGCGCGAGGTGCATCGGGGTCTCCGACGACGGTGCCCGCTCCCCCTCGACCAGCCGCGCCGACAGGGTCATCACCGGGCAGTCGGCGGGCTTCATCCGGTCGAGCATCATCCCGCCCGGCGTGACCGCGACGAGGTCGCCGGACCGGACGCTGATGTTTCCCGACGTGCCGGTGACGAGGCCGGTATCGGCCAGCCTGCGGCCGATGACGCACAGTTCCTCCCGCTCGTCCTGCAGCAACATGCGAACACCTCTCACGTCCGGGATCTTCACCGCGTACGCTACGGGCCTGACGATCTTTAAGGGGTCCGGTCATGGCGGTGGTCACACTCGGCGCACACATCCTCGACGTGCTCGCGCGGCCCGTCGAGGGCATCCCGGGCGGGCAGGACACGGTCGTCGTGGACGAGATCAGGGTGACCGCCGCGGGCGCGGCGGCGGGGACGGCGGTGGCCCTCGCCCGGCTCGGCAACGACGTCGTGTCGGTCGGCGCGATCGGCGACGACGACCTCGGCGACCTGCTCGTGACGATCATGCAGCGCAACGGCGTGGACGTGCGCGGCCTCGTCCGGCGCACGGCCGACCAGACCAGCGCGTCGATCCTGCCGATCCGGCCGGACGGCGGGCGGCCGAGCTTCCACGTCCCGGGCGCCAACCTGACCCTCACCGCCGGGGCGGTCGGCCCCGGCCTGCTCGTCGCCGCCGACTTCGTGCACCTCGGCGGCCCGGACGTCACGTTCGGGCTCAACGACCCCGCGTTCTTCGCGATGCTCGCCCAGGCCCGCGAGACCGGGACCGTCGTGACGATGGACCTGCTGTCCAACCTGCCCGAACTCGTCGGCGACGCGGCGGCGTTCCTGCCGCACGTCGACCACTTCCTGCCCAACGAGGAGCAGGCCGCGGCGATAACCGGGCACGACGACCCGGAGAAGGCCGCCCGCTCCCTGCTGGCCCGGGGACCGAAGACGGTGATCATCACGCTCGGGGGCGAGGGCAGCATCGTCGCGACCGCCGACGGGGTCGAGCGGCTGCCCGCCCTGCCGGTCGACGTCGTCGACACCACCGGGTGCGGGGACGCCTACTGCGCCGGGTTCATCACCGGCCTCGCGCGGGGCAGGGACGTCCCGGAGGCGGCGCGGTGGGGCACCGCGGCGGCGGCGACCGTCGCGCAGGGGCTCGGCTCCGACGCCTGCCTCACCGACCTGGACTCGGTCCTCGCCCTGCTGAAATGAACACGCCTGAAATGAACGCCACTGAAACGAACGCCGCCGCAGGGGTGGGCACCGCCGAAGGGAACGCGGTGGTCGGCTGACGCCGGTCACGCAACGGGTCGCCCGGCGGTGTCGCTCCTCAGCACGGCGTCCGCGGCGGCGGCGAGCTGCTCCAGGCGGAAGACCTCCGTCCAATGGAACGGCGGCGCTCCGCTGCGGGCGACGAGCAGCGCCAAGGTCCCCCGGGCGAGCGGACAGACCGCGTACTGCGCGCCGTCGCCGGCGGTGAAGGCGCGCGGGCGCAGCGGCAGCAGGTCCGGCAGCGCGGTGACCTCGCTTCCCGGGCTGGCGTGCACGAGCACCGCCTCCCCGTCGCCCCCGACCTCGGCGACGCCCGCCCAGTCGGCGCTCAGCACGGCCGGGACGGCGTCCGCGAGGATCTCCATGCCGCGTTCCGGGACCGCCGCGATCTGCCCGATCACCGCCGCGTCCGGATGGGCGCCCTGCGGCTCCGTCGTCGGCCACATCCCGACGACGTCGACGCCGGGGACCGAACGCAGCCCCTCCGCGAGCCGGTCGGTCCGCGAGCCGACGGGCCACGCG
>DATCLF010000027.1:0-5849 GCA_036564055.1 Spirillospora sp. | reverse complement strand
CGTTCATGATCGCCGTCCCGACGGGCATCAAGTTCTTCAACTGGGTCGGGACGATGTGGAAGGGCGAGCTGACGTTCGAGGCCCCGATGCTGTTCGCGGTCGGGTTCCTCGTCACCTTCCTCTTCGGCGGGCTGACCGGGGTGATCCTGGCGTCGCCGCCCCTGGACTTCCACCTCACCGACTCGTACTTCGTCGTCGGCCACTTCCACTATGTCGTCTTCGGCACCGTCGTGTTCGCCATGTTCGGCGGGTTCTACTTCTGGTGGCCGAAGATGACGGGGAAGAAGCTGAACGAGACGTGGGGCAAGGTGCACTTCTGGTCGCTGTTCCTCGGCTTCCACACCACGTTCCTCGTCCACCACTGGCTCGGGGCCGAAGGGATGCCGCGCCGCTACGCCGACTATCCCGAGCAGTTCACCACGCTGAACGCCGTCTCGTCGGCCGGCTCCTTCGTCCTCGGCGCCTCCACGTTCGCGTTCCTGTGGAACGTCTGGCGGACGCACCGGCGCGGCACGCCCGTCGGGACGGACGACCCGTGGGGCGCGGGCGGCTCGCTGGAGTGGGCCACCTCGTGCCCGCCTCCCCGGCACAACTTCACGACCATGCCGCGGATCCGTTCCACGCGGCCCGCGTTCGACCTGCACCATCCGGCCCTGGTGGCGCCGCAGCGGCCGGAGCCGTCCTCCCTGCCCGGAGGCCCCCGCGGGAAGCTGCCGCCCGGGCCTCGATGAGTCGTGGCCCGTGACTCCGTGGCCTGGTGACTCCGTGGCCTGGTGATTTCGTGGCCCGGTGGCGCGGCCCCGCCGGGTCACCCGCGCCTGCGGCGTTCGGCTTTCCGTGCGTCGGGCTTGCGATCCTCGTGCCCGTCGTCCCGGTGCCCGTCGTGGCTCAGATCGCCCTGGCCGCCCCCGTGCGACTCGCTCTGGTAGTTCATGTAGAAGCGGTTGGCGCGCGTGCGGATCTGCGCGCGGGCGCGCTTGGGCGTCGGCAGCGGGACGAGGTGGTTCGGGTAGGGCGCCACGAGTTCGCGCGGCTGTCGTGTCCGCAGGAGCGCCTCCTGGTCCGGTGAGGGCTGCTCGTGCCGTTCGCCGTACCCGCCCTCGGGGGTCAGCAGGATCACGCCGCTCTCCACCCCTTCCCGCCGTTCCCGCAGGTCGCGCCGTTGCAGGGTGAGGCAGATGCGCCGGGTGACGATGAACGCGATGACCGGCGCGGCGACGAACCCGACGCGGAAGAACCAGGTCGTCCAGTACAGCGGGATGCCGAAGATGTAGGAGATGACGTCATTGCCGCCCGCGGCCCACAGGTTGCCGTACCAGGCGACGGCGGCGACGCCGATCGCCGTCCTGGTGGCGGCGTTGCGCGGGCGGTCGAGCAGATGGTGCAGACGCTCGTCTCCGGTGGCCCAGCGTTCCAGGAACGGGTACATCGCGATGAGCGTGAAGAACACCCCCGGCAGGACGACGGCGGGCAGCAGCGCGCTCCACGAGATGTTGTGCCCGAACAGCTCCGTCTCCAGGGACGGCGTGATGCGCAGCGCGCCTTCGAGGAAACCGACGTACCAGTCGGGCTGTGCGCCGGTCGAGACCTGGTCCGGTTCGTAGGGGCCGTACAGCCAGACGGGGTTGACCTGGAACAGCGTCGCCATGGCGGCCAGCACGCCGAACGTGTAGAGGAGGTACGCGGCGCTCTGCGCGGCGAAGTGCGGGAACGTCGGATCTCCCGCGACCGCCCGCTCGCGCCTGCCCCGGCCCGGCCATGCGGTGTGGGTCTGGTGCCAGAGGATCATCAGGTGGGCGGTGATGAGGGCGATCAGCAGCGCGGGCACGAGCAGGATGTGCACCATGTAGAGCCTCGGGAGGAACTCCTCGCTCGCCGGGAACTGGCCACCGAAGATCCACAGGGCGAGGTAGGTGCCGACGACGGGGATCGACAGCACGATGCCCTGCATGATCCGCAGGCCCGTGCCGGACAGCAGGTCGTCGGGCAGGGAGTAGCCGGCGAACCCCTCGGCCAGGGCCAGCACGAACAGCGTGACCCCGATCAGCCAGTTGATCTCGCGGGGCTTGCGGAAAGCGCCGGTGAAGAAGATGCGCAGCAGGTGGACGGTGATCGCGGCGAGGAAGACGATCGCCGCCCAGTGGTGGATCTGCCGCATCAGCAGACCGCCCCGCACGTCGAACGACAGGTGCAGCGTGGACGCGTACGCCTCGCTCATCGGAAGGCCCCGCAGCGGCGCGTACGAGCCGTCGTAGACGACGCCCATGCCGCTCGGCTTGAAGAACAGCGTCAGGAACACCCCGGTGATCACCAGGATGACGAACGAGTAGAGCGCGATCTCGCCCAGCAGGAACGACCAGTGCTTGGGAAACGCCTTGCCGAGGTTCCGGCGGAGGAAGACGGTCGACCCCAGCCTGTCGTTGACCGCGAAGACGAGCCGCGCCGGAGCCTCCCGCCCTCGGCCTGCCTTCCGTTCCGCCATCGCGTCTCTCCCTGGCCGCGTCCATGATCTCCGCTGGGCCGGTACCCCGGGCCGCGGGGGGCAAACGGGACCGGCCCGGCCGCGTCGGCTTCGCGTCTGCGCAGGTCAGGCCACGCGCGGCCGGTCGTCGGAGGCGGTGAGGAGCCGGCGCAGGCGGGCGATGTCGTCCCGCAGGCGGTCGGCGGCCCGGGGGTCGTGTTCGAGGCCGCCGAGACCATGCTCGATCAGTTCGAGCTCGGCGGACCTGAGCCGCGCGAGCAGGCGGCGCGGCTCCCCGGGCGGCACCTCCCACCGCTCCTTCCTGCGCCACCGGCGGTAGGCGAGGACGTGGCCCTCGCCCGGGACGAGGACGCCCCGGGCGGTCTCGGCGTGCGTCGTGCGCCGGAAGTGCGACAGGTAGCGGCGGCGCGACAGCCGGTAGGCCGCGATCGCCGAGAGCAGGATCGGGGCGCCCTTCACCGGCAGCAGCAGCACGCTGCGCAGGACGGGGGCGTCCCACCAGGAGTGCAGGGCCATCGCGGCGACGAACGTTCCGGCGGCGACGGCCGCGGTCGTCCGCGACGCCCTGCCGAGCAGGCACCCGAGGCCCGCGCCGCCGACCGCCGTCATCGCCCAGTGGCTCCACCACGCGCCTCCGGCGACGCGGCCGGCGAACGAGAACAGCGCGGCGTTCAAATCCTGTGTCGCGCCCGTCAGCACGATGGTGTTGAGGACGTACAGGAAGTTCTCCGACGCCTGGAACCCGAGGCCGGTCAGCGCGCCGTACCCCCACCCGTCCAGCGGGCCGCGGACCGCGGTCGGCGCCATGAGCGCCAGCGTCGCGACGCCGAGGAGCTTCAGGATCTCCTCGTCGACCGGCGCGGCGATGGACGCGCCCCACACGGAAGCGAACTCCGGTCCGGCCGTCTCGGCGAGGATTGCCTGGAACGCCGCGTTCGCGGGCAGCGCCAGCCCGAACGCCGCGAGCCCTCCCCAGGCGAGCGCGATCAGTGCGTACCGGGCGGGGTGGGAGCGGACCGGGTGCAGCCGCCGCAGCAGCCAGAACCCCGCCACCAGCGCGGGAGCCAGCAGGACGGCCCCGGCGATCGACCCGGTCGGGAACGTCCGTACCGCCGTCTCCAGCGCCCGCCACGCGATCCAGCCGCCGGCCAGGCACGTCGCCGCCCACAGCCAGAAGGCGGGACGCCGTGTCACCGGAACGGCCGCGACGGTTCCGGTCGGCGGAGCGTCGGTCGCCGGGGCGTCCGCCGTCATGATCGCGGCGAGCCGGTCGGCGGTCTGATCTGCACGGTCCGCGCCAGCGCCTGGATCTCCGGGGCCACCCGCCCGTAGGCATGGGGAGGTCCGGCGGCGGTCACCGTGGCGCCGAGCCCGGCGGTCGCGAACACCGCCGCCGTGCCCGCGCGCTCCCGCCCGGTGATCGGCCCGGTCAGCCCCCGCAGCCCGTGCGCCGTCATGATCACGGTGGGGTTCTCGGCGAGCCGGGTCCGTCCGTCGGCCTCCACGATGCGGGCGAGACCGCGCCACAATTTCCGCGCGTCCAGCGGCCCTAGCGGGACGACCACGCTGACGCTGACCCCGACGTCACCGTTGCGGAGCCTGATGTTGCTGCTCAGCGAGGTGTCCGCCGTGTTGAGCACCCAGCCGGAGGAGGGCACGGCGAACGACACCGGGCGGCCCCCGTCACGCTCGGTTCCCGCCGACAGGACCGTGCCGGGCGCCAGCCGCCGGCCGCCGCTTCCCAGCGCGCCGTCCACCAGGGACAGGCCGCCGCAGAGGACCAGCAGCACGAGCGCCACGACGCCCGTGCCCCACCATCTCACCCGCGTCACACAGCCCCCCGATGCGTGCGCTGCGGAAATGCCCCGGGGCCCGGACCCTAAACAAGATCGTGCACCGGTCTGGTGCAGGGTCCCGATGCGCTGGCGAGTGCCGGGATACATGGCCGGGGTACAGTTGCGGATCCCATGCCGGAACCCCTCACCGAATCCGCCGTCGTCTCCCGGTTGCGCGCCGCCGGGTGCGTCTTCGCCGAGGACGAGGCGAGGCTGATCCTCACGACGGCCCGCACCCCGGACGACGTGCGGACCATGGTGGAACGACGCGTCGCCGGGCTTCCGCTCGAACACGTCCTCGGATGGGCGGAGTTCTGCGGGATGCGCATCGCCGTCGGCCCGGGGGTCTTCGTTCCTCGCCGCCGCACCGAGTTCCTCGTCCGGGAGGCCGCCGCTCTGCTCCCGCCGCGTCCGGTCGTCGTCGACCTGTGCTGCGGTTCCGGCGCGTTGGGAGCGGTCCTCCTCTCGGGCCTCCGCGGTGGAGCCGACGATGCCGTGCTTCACGCCGTGGACATCGACCCGGCCGCGGTGCGCTGCGCCCGCCGCAACCTCGATCTTCTCGGCGGCCGGGTGTACGAGGGCGACCTGTTCGACCCGCTTCCCGACGCCCTCCGCGGCCGCGTCGACGTCCTGCTCGCCAACGTCCCCTACGTGCCCACGGGCGACATCGGGCTGATGCCGCCCGAGGCACGCGACCACGAGCCCCGCGTGGCCCTCGACGGCGGCGAGGACGGGCTCGGCGTGCTCCGCCGCGTCACCGCCGAGGCCGCGCGGTGGCTCGCCCCCGGCGGCCGCCTGCTGTTCGAGGTGGGGGAGGGGCAGGTGCCGGACGCGGCCGCCGCGGTGAAGCGCGGCGGCCTGGCCGCGACCGTGTCGACGTCCGATGAGTTTCACGCCACAGTGATTGTCGGGACAAAATCCGTGTAAAACGCCACGTGCGGGTATACGGCGGCATAGGACGATCCAAAAGGAGTGACTCTTATGCGCCGCATCAGCGCCGCGCTCAGCGCCGTCATCGGCACGCTCGTCAGCATCGTGACCCTGCCGTTCAGGGTTCTGCAGCGGCTCCTGACCTCGACCCGCGGCCGCACGCGTTCGCGCCGCCGGGCGGTCTGACGCCCGCGCGTCCGCGGCCCCGGGCACCGGAAAGGGCCCGGGGCCGCGACCGTGAAAAAACGTTTGCGCCCTCTTGCGCCGTGTCGCACCATGGTGGGGACGAGATCAGCCGGAAAGCCCGAAAAGGGCTTTCGGAAGGTCGAGTCTCGGCGATTTTCGGCTCCGTTTCCGGTGCCGTTCCGAAATCGCACGCGTCATGCCGCACAAGCCGAAGGGTGAGGCGCCTGGCTTCCAACCAGGTGGACCGGGTTCGAGTCCCGGGTGCGGCTCCGGACCGGTCCGGCGGGAGTGACGACCCCCGGCCGGTTCCCCAGTGCCCGGGCGGGCGGACGCCACCGCGCGTCGGGAGGGGCGCCCATGACCGGTAGCTCAGGCGGTAGAGCGGCTGCCTTACAAGCAGCGGGTCGCAGGTTCGA
>DATCLF010000026.1:0-11752 GCA_036564055.1 Spirillospora sp. | reverse complement strand
GCCGGTGGGATGTCAGTGGCGGAGGTTACGTTTGTGGCATGTCTGATGTGAGCTTCCCCCCTTGCCGGACGGCCTCCCGCCCGGCCGCGTGGTGACTCCCATCCCGAACCACGGAGGAGGGCCGCCCGACCGGGAGGTCCTCTGGGTGTCCGACGAGAAAGTGCCGGGCTTGGGAGAGCCGTGGCGGCGGCTGTACGAGCAGCGAGCCGAGACCGGGCTGTATCCGCTCCTGCTGGAGGGCCTCCGCTCGGACGAGCGACGGCCCTGGCATGACGGCGAGCTCGAACACAAGCCGGTGGAGGCCGTCGACGCGCTCGACCCCTTCGAGGTCCTGCGGAAGCTGCGGCAGTCGGACGAGAGCGTTCCGCCTCTGGACGCGCTCGCCGAGCCGGGAAGGGCGAAGGTCGACCCGGACGAGCATGTGTGCGCGGTGGCCGAGGCGATGGCCGCGCGGCGGTCCTGGTTCCTCGGGCTGGTCCCGGCGTCGCGGGGCGCCGACGCCCTCGCGGTGGCCGGCTGGCAGGGAACCACCAACCTCACCGGCAACGTCGCGCAGATCGCGGCCGTCGTGCGCTCCTGGGAGGACAGGTTCGGCGCACGGGTGGTGGCGGTCGGGTTCGATACGCTCAAGCTGGCCGTGGCGGCGCCGCCGACGACTCCGGAGCACGCCCGTGCCGTGGCCGTCGAGCACTTCGCCTTCTGCCCGGACAACATCTGGCAGGGCTACCCGGACTTCGACCTGTACGTCTCCGAGGCGGTCTCGGATCGGGAGCACTGGTTCTTCTGGTGGGACTAGGGGCGCGTTTCCCGTCCCCGCCGTACGGGCGGCGACGTCCGGACCCGGCCTAGCGCAGGGGGACGTCGAGGACGCGGTCGTCGTCGGATGCGGGGTCGCCCCGGCCGTCCTTGTTGCTCGTGGTGAACCACAGGGAGCCGCCGGGCGTCGCGGCGACGGCGCGGAGCCGGCCGAACTCGGAGCGGAAACGGGCGACCGGGCGGCCCGCCCGGCCGTCGTCGAGCGGTATCTGCCAGAGGCGCTCGCCGCGCAGGGCGGCGGCCCAGAGCGAGCCGCCCGCGTAGGCGAGACCGGACGGGGACGACTCGTCGGTCGTCCAGGTCACGAGCGGGTCGGTGAACTCCTCGCGGCCGCCGGCGCCCTCGACCTCCGGCCAGCCGTAGTTCCCGCCCCGTTCGATGCGGTTGATCTCGTCGAAGCGGTTCTGGCCGAACTCGGTGGCGTACATGCGGCCCTCGTCGTCCCAGGCGAGTCCCTGCACGTTGCGGTGACCGTAGGTCCAGACGAGGTTGCCGAACGGGTTGCCCGGGGCGGGCTTCCCGTCGGGGGTGACGCGGAGGATCTTGCCGCCGAGGGAGTTCCTGTCCTGCGCCAGGGAACCGTCGCCTGCGTCGCCGGTGGCGATGTAGAGCATCTTGTCCGGACCGAACGCGATGCGGCCGCCGTTGTGGTTGCCGGCCTTCGGGATGCCGGTGACGATGGGCCGGAGGTCGCCGAGCGATCCGCCGTCGAAGGTGGCGCGGACGACCCGGTTGTCCGACTCCGCCGTGAAGTACAGGTAGATCCGCCGGTCCCTGGAGTAGTCGGGGGAGACCGCCACGCCCATCAGGCCGCCCTCGCCGCCGGGTTCCACCCCCGGCACCGTCGCGACGGCCGTCGTGCGCCCCGACGCGGTGACGCGCAGCAGGCGGGCGCTGTCGCGCTCGGTCACCAGCGCGTCTCCGCCCGGCAGGAACGCCACCGCCCAGGGCACCGCGAGGCCGGTGGCGACCGCGCGCGGTCTCCCGGGCGTCACGGCCCCGCCGGGCGCGTCGCCGGTGCCGGCGGTGCCGGTGCTGATCGGCGGCGGCACGGTCGCGCCGCCGTCCTCGCCGTCCGGTGAGGACCCGCAGGCCGCGAGGACCAGCGCGGCCGAGACCAGGACGATCATGTGCCTTCGCATGGACGCCTCCCGCAGTTGGTACGGATCCGCGGCGCGCACGGTTCCGGTCCGGCCGTGGTCGTGGTCGTCACGACGCGCTCGGCATGATCGATACCCGTACCCCGCGTCCGCCATTTCGTCCCGCCCGCCCCGAGGCCGTTCCATGATGTCGGACATCAAGGATTGAATACGTTCACTCGGTGTATCCGTGGTCAGGACGTACATCTCTGACGATCGGCTTTCGGACGTCCCAAATAGGTTTTCCACGAAGTCGTTTGTCTCCGGGAGGACGCCCAGCCTCAATCGCTCCGTGACCTACGGAACGTACATTGAGCGACACGGTGATCCCGTGTGCGGCAACGTCGCCGATCTGCAGAAGGCGAGGTGGGACCGCTGCCACCGGCCCGCGCCGACCGCGCGGGGGCACGATTCAGGGCCTCGCGAACGTTAAGACGGCGAAGGTCATGAAAGTCGAATTCTCCCCTTGGCGCGGTGCGGCGTCTGACGGGACCGAACGCTCCACCGGGGCAGGAAGGGACACGGCGCGATGAGCGGCGACAACGCCAGGCGGATTCCGCCGCGTACGCTGCCCGTCGCCATGGCCGCGGTCGTCGGCGTCCTGTACGCCACCGGCTCGTTGCTCGGGTGGGGCGGGGACGCCTTCATCGCCTGGGCCGAGGTCGGGGCGGCGGGAGCCGCCGCCGTCTCCCTCCTGCTGTCGTCCCGGCGGCCGGACGGGGTCGCCGCTCAGGGCGGACCGCCCGACGGCGCGCCGGGCGGCCTGTGGCGGGCCTCCTGGCGCTGGTACGGGATCGCCGCGGCGTCCTGGTTCGCCGGCGCCCTGGGCGGCGCGCTGTCGCCCGACGGGTACCGGCGCACCGCCCTGTCGCTCTCGATACCCGACCTTTTCTACCTTCTCGCCCTGGTCGCCCTGGTCGTGGGCCTGGTCGCGCCGATCCGGCTGCCCCGGGACGCGGGGACGTGGCTGCGCTATGCCGCCGACACCTACGTCTGCGCCTGCGCGCTGTTCGTGCTCGGCTGGGTCGCGCTGTTCGGCGGGCTCTACCACCGGTCGGGCGAGTCGCCGCCGGAGTTCTTCCTGGAGCTGCTGTACCCGCTGATCGGCATCGTGTCCGTCTGCGGGGCGCTGCCGTTCGTCCTCGGCGCCGCGCGCGGACACCGCCGCCTGGCCTGGATGGGTTTCGGCGCGCTGACCGTCCTCGCCTCCGCCGACGTCGTGACGACGTTCGTCCGGCTCAACGGCGGCGGGCCGTCCGACGACCCGTCCGACATCCTGCGTCTCGCGGGCCTGCTGCTCCTGCTGCTCGTGCCGTGGACGGGCCCGGTGCCCGAGCCGGAGCCGGTCGACGACATCCCCGAGGACGTGGCCGAGACCGAGATCTCCGGCGCGGCCGCGACGGGCGCGGGCGCCGGCGAGGGGGCCGGCGGGGGACGCGGCCGCATGATCGGCCCGGGCATCGCCCCGGCGGCGGTCGCCGCCGCGGCGGCCATGTTCATCGCGGGCCACTCGCTCACCGGGCGCAACGGCCTCGAACCGGGCGTCTCGATCGCGGCGGGCACGGCGGCGCTGGTGCTGATCGCGCGGCTCGCGGGCCTGCTGCGCGAGAACGACGCGTTGCGCCGAGCCGTGGAGACCGGAGAGGAGCATTTCCGGGCGCTCTCGGAGAGCATCAACGACGCGGTGCTGATCTGTGACGTGGACGCCACCGTCCAGTACGCCAGCGCCGGTGCCCTGAGGACCTACCACTACGAGCCGGAGGAGCTGCTCGGGCGCCCGTTGCACGAGATCGTCCACCCTGAGGACCTGCCCCGCGTCCAGGAGGTCTTCGGTGCGGTACTGCACGAGGAGGCGGCCGACGAGGCGCTCCGCGTGTCGTGCCGGGTGCGCGCGGCGGATGGGACGTGGTTGCCGACCGAGTCCACGATCTCCCGCTACAGCGGCGCCGAGGGCGCGCCCACACGGCTGCTCGTCACGACGCGCGACCTCAGCGAGCAGGCGGCACTGGAGCGGCAGGTGGCACACCTGACGTTCCACGACGGCCTGACGGGCCTGCCCAACCGCTCCTACTTCGAGGAGCGCACGCGGGAGGTGCTGTCGCGGCAGCCGTCCGACGGCGAGGTCGCGGTCGTGTTCGTCGACCTGGACGGCTTCACCGCGGTGAACGACTCCGCCGGGCACGCGGCCGGGGACCAGGTGCTGTCGCAGGCCGCCCGGAGGCTGCGCGCCACCGTCCAGTCGGACGACACGGTGGCCCGCTGGGGCGGCGACGAGTTCGCCGTCCTGGTCCAGCTTCCGCCGGACGACGGTGAGACCCGCGCCACCGTCGAGCTCGCGGGACGGATTCTGCGGGCACTTTCGGTCGACCCTTATCAGGTCGGTGACAGGCACATCGTGCTGACGGCGAGTGTCGGCATCGCCTTCGCCGGGGACGAGGAGCCGCCCGCGGGCGGGTCCGATCCGGACCGCGGGCTCCGCCGCAGCGCCGCCGACCTGCTGCGCAACGGCGACCTGGCGATGGCGCGGGCCAAGGAGCTCGGCGGCGGCCGCGTCGAGGTGTACGCGCCGGACATGCACGCCGACGTCGTGCGCCGTCTGGAGCTCGTCAGCGACCTCCAGCAGGCCCTCGCCGAGGAGGAGTTCGCGATCGAGTTCCAGCCGGTGGTGGATCTCGCGACGTCGCGGGTGACCGGCGTCGAGGCGTTGCTGCGCTGGTGGCGGGGCGGCGCGGCGGTGCCGCCCGAGGAGTTCATCGGGCCGGCGGAGGAGGTCGGCCTGATGACCCCGCTCGGCGACTGGGTGCTGCGGGAGGCGTGCCGGGAGGTCGCGCGCTGGCGCGGGGACTCCTGGGACATCGGCCTGGCGGTCAACTTCACCGCCCGGCAGATCGCCGCGCCCCGGTTCGTGGAGTCGGTCGCCGAGGCGCTGGAGGAGACCGGGCTGCCGCCGCAGGCCCTCACGCTGGAGGTGCGCGAGGAGGTCCTCGTCGAGGACGCGGGCCAGAACGTGGAGCGCCTGTCCGAGCTGCGCGACCTCGGCGTCCGGCTCGCGATCGACGACTTCGGAACCGGGTACGCCTCGCTCGCGTACCTGGGGCAGCTCCCCGTCGACGTCATCAAGATCGACCCGTCGTTCGTGGCGGGGCTCGGGTCGGACGACACGCTCACACTGCTCACCCGCACGATCGTGCGGCTCGGCAGCGAGCTCGGGCTGACCGTGGTGGCGGAGGGCATCGAGCGCCCCGAGCAGCTGGAGGTGCTGCGCGAGATGGGCTGCCCGCGCGGCCAGGGCTTCCTCGTGGCGCGTCCGATGGGCGCGGGACGGGTCGAGTCGCTGGTGCGGACGAACCTTGAGGGGCACGCCGAGCCGGGGGAGGTCCCGCTGCCCCTCCCGGGCTGAGGCCGTCTCAGAGTCTGAGACATTTTGTCCACGGATTTGACCGCGGCTCGGACATCGGCGAAAGTGGGGCTCGTGCAGAGCACCATCAGCATCCTCGTAGTACTTGGTCGGCGCGCAGGCTGACCAAGTATTCGTCCTGCGCGCCTCCCCTCGACCGCCTCACGGCGGCGGGGGTTTTTTGTTGCCCGGCGAGCTCAACCGAACGGTTCTTCGCCCCCGGCATCGGGAGCCGGCCTCCGCCGGCGGTCCGGGGGGAGGAACGTCACTCACTCCCCAAGGAAAACGCAAAGATGACGACCGAACAGATGACGGGAGCCCAGGCGCTGGTCCGCGCTCTGGAGAACGTCGGCGTCGACACCGTGTTCGGCATTCCGGGAGGAGCGATCCTCCCGGCCTACGACCCGCTCTTCGACTCCGCGAAGCTGCGCCACGTCCTCGTCCGGCACGAGCAGGGCGCCGGCCACGCGGCCGAAGGCTACGCGATGGTGACCGGCAAGGTGGGCGTGTGCATGGCCACCAGCGGGCCGGGCGCGACGAACCTCGTCACCGCGATCTCCGACGCCTACATGGACTCGGTCCCCATCGTCGCGATCACCGGCCAGGTGCCGTCCTCGCTCATCGGGACGGACGGCTTCCAGGAGGCCGACATCGCCGGCATCACGATGCCGATCACCAAGCACAACTTCCTGGTCACCAAGGCCGACGACATCGCCCGCACGATCGCCGAGGCGTTCCACATCGCCTCGACCGGGCGTCCCGGGCCGGTCCTCGTCGACATCGCCAAGGACGCCCTGCAGGCCACGGTCGAGTTCACCTGGCCCGTCGCGATGCAGCTCCCGGGATACCGTCCCGTCACCCGGCCGCACTCCAAGCAGATCCGTGAGGCGGCACGGCTGATCGTGCAGGCCAAGCGCCCGGTCCTGTACGTCGGGGGCGGCGTGCTGAAGGCCGGCGCGTCCGCCGAGCTGAAGGTGCTGGCCGAGCTGACCGGCGCGCCCGTCGTCACGACGCTGATGGCCAAGGGCGCCCTTCCCGACAGCCACCCCCTGCACATGGGCATGCCCGGCATGCACGGCACGGTCGGGGCGGTCGGCGCGCTGCAGCGGTCCGACCTGCTGGTCGCGCTCGGGGCCCGGTTCGACGACCGCGTCACCGGCAAGCTGGACGGGTTCGCCCCCGGCGCCAAGGTCGTGCACGCCGACATCGACCCGGCGGAGATCTCCAAGAACCGGCACGCCGACGTCCCGATCGTCGGCGACGCGCGCGAGGTCATCGCCGACCTCATCGTCGCGGTCCAGAAGGAGCACGAGGCGGGGCGTAAGGGCGACTACGGCGACTGGTGGCGGCAGCTCAACGCGTGGCGCGAGACCTATCCGCTCGGCTACGACACGCCGGAGGACGGCTCCCTGGCCCCGCAGTACGTCATCGAACGCATCGGCAAGGCCGCCGGCCCGGACGCGTACTACGTCGCGGGCGTCGGCCAGCACCAGATGTGGGCGGCGCAGTTCATCAAGTACGAGCGGCCGGGCGCGTTCCTGAACTCCGGCGGCGCCGGGACGATGGGCTACGCGATCCCCGCGGCGATGGGGGCCAAGGTCGCCGCGCCGGACCGCACGGTCTGGGCGATCGACGGCGACGGCTGCTTCCAGATGACCAACCAGGAGCTCGCCACCTGCGCGATCGAGGGCATCCCCATCAAGGTCGCCGTGATCAACAACGGGAACCTCGGGATGGTCCGGCAGTGGCAGACGCTCTTCTACAACGAGCGGTACTCCAACACCAACCTGCACACCAACAAGCGCATCCCCGACTTCGTCAAGCTCGCCGAGGCGTACGGTTGTGTCGGCCTTCGCTGCGAGAAGGCAGAGGACGTCGACGAGGTCATCGCCAAGGCCATGGAGATCGACGACGCCCCCGTCGTGATCGACTTCATCGTCCACAAGGACGCCATGGTCTGGCCGATGGTCGCGGCGGGCACCACCAACGACGACATCAAGATCGCACGGGACCTGGCGCCCGAGTGGGAGAACGGAGACTGACCCCGATGAGCCTGCACACCCTGTCGGTGCTCGTGGAGAACAAGCCCGGCATCCTGGCCCGGGTCGCCTCGCTGTTCTCCCGGCGCGGCTTCAACATCGAGTCCCTCGCGGTCGGCGTCACCGAGCATCCGGAGATCTCCCGGATGACGATCGTGGTGAACGTCGCCGACCTGCCCCTCGAACAGGTCACCAAGCAGCTGAACAAGCTGGTGAACGTCCTGAAGATCGTCGAGCTCGACCCGTCGGCGTCGGTCCAGCGCGAGCTCGTGCTGCTCAAGGTGCGCGCGGACGCCGACACGCGGTCGCAGGTGCTGGAGACCGTCCAGCTTTTCCGCGCCAAGGTGGTGGACGTCGCCACGGACGCCGTCACCATCGAGGCGACCGGCACCCGCGACAAGCTGGACGCGTTCATCAGGATCATGGAACCGTTCGGGATCAAGGAGCTCGTGCAGTCGGGCATGGTGGCCATCGGCCGCGGCTCCCGTTCCATCACCGACCGGTCGCTGCGCGCCATCGAGCGCAGCGCCTGACCGCCGTCGGCGTCCGACGGGGACGCGGCACCGGGTTCCCACGAAGGGCCGTCCGCACCGAACACGGGTGCGTGACACAACCACATCAACGAAAGGCACAGCAACCGTGGCTGAGATGTTCTACGACGACGCTGCCGACCTCGGCGTGATCCAGGACCGGCACGTCGCGGTCATCGGATACGGCAGCCAGGGGCACGCGCACGCCCTCTCCCTGCGCGACTCCGGCGTCGACGTGCGGGTCGGGCTCCGCGAGGGGTCGCCGAGCCGCGAGAAGGCCGAGTCGGAGGGTCTGCGCGTGGTGACCCCGGCGGAGGCGGCCGAGGAGTCCGACCTGATCATGCTGCTGGCCCCGGACCACCACCACCGGGAGATCTTCGAAAAGGACATCAAGCCCGCGCTCGTCGAGGGCGACGCGCTGTTCTTCGGCCACGGCTTCAGCATCCGCTACGGCCTCGTCCAGCCGCCGGAGGGCGTGGACGTGGCGATGGTCGCGCCCAAGGGGCCGGGGCACCTGGTGCGCCGCCAGTTCGTCGCCGGGCGCGGCGTCCCGGTCATCGTCGCGGTGGAGAAGGACGCGTCCGGCAAGGCGTGGCCCCTGACCCTGGCGTACGCGAAGGCGATCGGCGGCCTTCGCGCCGGCGGCATCAAGACCACGTTCACCGAGGAGACCGAGACCGACCTGTTCGGTGAGCAGACGGTCCTGTGCGGCGGCATCTCTGAGCTGATCAAGGCCGGGTTCGAGGTGCTGACCGAGGCCGGGTACCAGCCCGAGGTCGCCTACTTCGAGGTCCTGCACGAGCTGAAGCTGATCGTCGACCTCATGTACGAGGGCGGCATCTCCAAGATGTACTGGTCGGTCTCCGACAACGCCGAGTACGGCGGCTACACCCGCGGCCCGCGCGTGATCACGCCGGAGACCAAGGCCGCGATGAAGAAGATCCTCGGCGAGATCCAGTCGGGCGAGTACGCCAAGGAGCTGGTGAACGAGTTCGAGAGCGGCCAGAAGGAGTTCGGCCGGCACCGCGAGGAGCTCGCCGAGCACCCGATCGAGAAGACCGGCGCGAAGCTGCGCCCGATGATGAGCTGGCTCAACGACCGGTAGGGCCCGCACGCGGGATCCGCACGCCGTCCGGGTGCGCCGCCGCGGCGACGGCGCACCCGGAGGCTCGGCGCATCCGGAGGTTCAGCGCAGGAGACGGCGGCGGATCCTGGCGAGGAGCGAGGTGTCGCGGGGGGTCGTGTGCACCACGAGCGCCAGATGGCCGCCCCTGGTGAAGTAGACGGTGACCTTCCGCGTGCCCGTGACGCGGGCCTGCGGTGAGGTCCGCAGCCCTTCGGCCCGCGCGGAGCCGAAGCGGGCCTCGCGGGTCACCCCGTGGGCGGTCGCGGCGACGTGCACGTCCCAGCGGCCGGGTTCGACCGCGGCCGGGTCGGCGAGGACCTCGAAGCCTCCCCGGTGGTCCTGCCGGGTCTCGGCCGATAACCCGTGCTCCTTGCCCGACGTGCGCTCGCGCAGGACGACGTCGACGGACGTGCGCTTGGTCTCGACGCGCTGGAGCGCGGCGAACCCCCGGATGCGGACCTTCCCGCCCTGCCAGGCGAGGAGGTCGAGGCGGTGGTCGACGCCGACCTCGTCGGTGATGTCGGCGTCCTGCCGGGGCACGCCGCGCAGGTACGGGTACATGGCGTAGATCCGGCCGCCGACGACGACGGCGCCTCCCGGGCCGCCCTCGACCTCGTCTCGGATCAGCCGCTCCAGTTCGTCCCGCAGGCCGTGCTGGATGCAGAACGCCCGGAGCCTGACGGAGGCGGGCAGGGCGGCGCGCACGGTGTCGCTGAGTCCCTCCTCCCCGAGGACGTGGCGGGTGCCTTCCACGAGCCGTTCGCGCTGGTGCCGGTCGAGGCTCAGGTAGCGGTGGTCGTACACGCGCAGGACATCGCGCAGGACGCTGATGGTGCAGTCCGAGGTCACGTTCTCTCCTGATCGGCCGGGAACACGGTCACGTTAAGGCTCCGTGCGATCGCCCAGAGTGAAATCCCGGAGGCGTGTCTCCCTCGGCGTCCGGTCGATATGTCCGCGTGGCCATATCGATCTGCCCGTCCGGTCATGCCGGCGGTCCCGGCCCGGAGTTCGCAGGCCTATTACTGATTTTGGACAGATTGTCCGAGTCGTCGGCGGCCGTGGCGCGTGTCAGAATGGACGTGAAGGATCCTCGTAAATAAATTACCCTATCCTTTCGGCGTGCTTTGCCTGATACTTGAAGAAAGCCATGACGGCCGCGGTCTCCGTGGAAGAACCTGCGTGAACGCTCCCGTGGCCGCCGCCGGATCGGTGCCGGGGCGGAGTGCATGAGTGGTGTGATGCTGTGCAAGAGCGACAGAGGCGCACGATCGGGATGCGAGGGAAAATTCCTCTGCCGCATGTCAATGTCGCGGGCGAGTAAGTCGCGGAAGAGTAAAGCGCGCAGTTGCGACGCGGAACGCGGGCCGAATTGCGGCGAGGAGTCGTGAGGTGCCGGCCGGAGAGGACAGGGACGTCCGCCGCTGGGAGACCTGCGGGCAGGCGTGGATCGGCGTCATGCGGCACGTCTGGACCGCCGGCGAAGCCGGCATGGAGGACACCGGGCCCATCATCGAGGGCCCGCCCGTGCTGTTCGAGATCGGCTCACTGAGCTGGGAGGACCCGATCCTCCGCGAACACGGCGACCGCGCCCGGCTGGAGCGGCGCGCCCGCGAACGCGACGGCCGCACCGGCCGCGGGCGGCACTGGTCGAGGCTCCACGACCTTCAGGGCCACGACCAGATCTGCTGGGTGGTCCGGCTGCTGCGCGCCAGGCCCTGGACGACCAGCGCATGGATCTCCTTGACGATCCCCGGGGAGCCGGCCGACGGGCTGCCGGCCCTCACCGCGCTGTCGTTCCGCGTCCGCGGCTACCGCCTGTTCATGACGGCGATGTTCCGGTCCCAGAATGTACATAGGGCCTACTTGGCCTACATCCCGCTCCGTGAGGTCCAGCTCCAGGTCGCCGACGAGCTCGGGCTTCCCTCGGGCCCGCTGCGGGTGTTCGTGGACGTGCCGCACATCCACGTCGCCGACGCCGAACGGGTCGCGTCCGTTCTGGCGGCGGTGCCCGAGCCCAACGCGGCCTGAACGGGCCGACGGCGGGACGAACCGGAGTTACCGGTGTGAGTCTCCCCGCCGTGAGCCGCTCACCCCACCGGGAGATAGACTCGCCTGGGTCGAGGGCACGACGAGGTGACTCGCGACTTCACCTGCATTCACACCCTGCATCCACCGTACGAACACCCATCTACGAAGGACTGTTTCCTTGAGCAAGCCCGTCGTCCTCGTCGCAGAAGAACTCTCCCCGGCCGGGATCGCCGTGCTGGAGGCGGACTTCGAGGTCCGTCACGTCGACGGCAGTGACCGGGAGCAGCTGCTGCCCGCCGTCGCCGACGTCGACGCGCTGATCGTGCGCAGCGCCACCAAGGTCACCGCCGAGGTGTTCCAGCACGCCAGGGCCCTGCGGGTCGTCGCCCGCGCCGGGGTGGGCCTCGACAACGTCGACGTCGAGGCCGCCACCAAGGCCGGTGTCATGGTCGTCAACGCGCCGACGTCCAACATCGTCACCGCCGCCGAGCACGCGATCGCGCTGCTGCTCGCGACCGCGCGCAACGTCCCGCAGGCGCACGCCGCCCTCAAGCAGGGCGAGTGGAAGCGGTCGAAGTACACCGGCGTCGAGCTGCAGGGCAAGACCGTCGGCGTCCTCGGTCTCGGCCGGATCGGCGTCCTGGTCGCCCAGCGCCTCGCCGCGTTCGACATGAACG
>DATCLF010000025.1:0-5416 GCA_036564055.1 Spirillospora sp. | reverse complement strand
CCCACGTACCCGAGCGCCTCGATGTCCAGCGCGTTGCGGCTCGCCACGAAGTACAGCCGCTCGCGGAGCTGCCCGGGGCAGTACCGCGCGTTCGGGCACCGGATGTCGGCGTCGCCCTCCTTCTCGTACGCCAGCTCGGTGCCGCACTCGGGGCAGCGGGCCGGCATCACGAACTCGCGCTCGGACCCGTCCCTCAGCGCGACCACGGGCGCCACGATCTCGGGGATCACGTCGCCGGCCTTGCGCAGGACGACGGTGTCGCCGATCAGCACGCCCTTGCGCTTCACCTCGCCCGCGTTGTGCAGCGTGGCGCGTTCGACGGTCGACCCGGCGACCTTGACCGGCTCCATCACGCCGTAGGGGGTGACGCGCCCGGTCCGGCCCACGCCGACCTTGATGTCGAGGAGCTTGGTGTTGACCTCCTCCGGCGGGTACTTCCAGGCGATCGCCCACCGCGGCGCCCGGCTCGTCGACCCGAGCCGCCGCTGCAGGGCGAACTGGTCGACCTTGACGACCACGCCGTCGATCTCGTAGGGGGTGGCGGACCGGTTCTCACCGTACTCGGCGATGTACTCGCGGACGGCGTCCATCCCGCTGACGACCCGGTAGCGGTCGCTGACCGGCAGCCCCCAGGCGCGCATCAGCTCGTACGCCTCGGACTGGCTCTCGGGCTGCCTGCCGCCGCGCCATGCGCCGAACCCGTGGACGAGCATGCCGAGCGGCCGCTGCGCGGTGATGCGCGGGTCCTTCTGGCGCAGGGACCCGGCGGCGGCGTTGCGCGGGTTGGCGAACGGCTCCTTGCCGGCCTCCATCTGCGCGGCGTTGACCTGTTCGAACGCGTCGACCGAGAGGAACACCTCGCCGCGCACCTCCAGCACGTCGGGCCAGCCCTCGCCCGACAGCCGGTGGGGGATGTCGGGGATGGTGCGGACGTTGTTGGTGACGTCCTCACCGGTGCGGCCGTCACCGCGGGTGACCCCGCGCACGAGCCGCCCCTTCTCGTAGACGAGAGCGATGGCCAGCCCGTCGATCTTCAGCTCGCACAGGTAGCCGGCGACCGTGCCGACCTCCTTGACGACGCGCTCGTCCCACGCGGCGAGCTCCTCGTCGGACATCGCGTTGTCGAGGCTCTGCATCCGCTCCAGGTGCTCGACGGTCGCGAAGTCGGTGACGATCGGCGCGCCGACCTTCTGCGTCGGCGAGTCGGGGGTGACGAGCTCCGGGTACCGCCGCTCCAGCTCCCGCAGCTCGCGCATCCGCCGGTCGTACTCGGCGTCGCTGAGCGTCGGCTGGTCGAGGATGTAATAGCGGTAGTTGGCCTCGTCGATCTCCTCGCTCAGCTCCCGATGCCGCTGCCTGGCCTCGGCGGGAACGCCATCGCTCATGGTCATGCCCCCATTGTCGTCAACGGGTCCGACAATACGGCGCGCGCCACACCCGCCTCCTCGGCCCCGTCTCGGACCCGTCCCCGCCCCGTCCGCCGGGCCCGGCTACTCGGCGGCCTCGAACAGCATGCGCGCGGTGTCGCGGCAGCGCTTGAGGGCGGCGCGGACGTGCCGCGGGGAGGCCCCGGCCATCCCGCACGCCGGCGTGATCACCACCTGCTCGGCCAGCCGGGCGGGCGGGAAGCCGAGCCGCCGCCACAGCTCCCGCACCGGTTCCGCGGTCGCCTGGAGGGACGGCAGCGCCGTGTCGGTGGCGGGGACGGCGCCGAGGAACAGGCCCGTCCCGGCGTCGATCGTCTCGCCCACCGCGTCGTCGTCGCGGTCCGGCACGAGGCTCAGGTCCACCGCGATCGCCTTCGCGCCCGCGCCGCGCAGCAGGGCGTAGGGCACGTCGCGGGCGCAGCAGTGCACGACGGGGTAGGCGGCGCCGTCCGCGCAGGCCGCCTCGATGACCGTGCGCAGCGCGGACTCGGCGACGGGCTCCTCGACCGCCGGCAGCCGGGACAGCCCGCTGGCCGTCGGCACCGTCCCGGCGAGCACCGCGGGCAGGCCCGGCTCGTCGAACTGCAGCACGATGGTCGCCGACGGCAGCCGGCGCCGGACGTCGGCGACGTGCGCGGCGACGCCCTCGGCGAGCGAGGCGGTCAGGTCGCGGACGGCGCCGGGGTCCTTGAGGGCCCGGTCGCCGTGGCGCAGCTCGATGGTGGAGGCCAGCGTCCACGGCCCGCACACCTGGATCTTGAACGGGCCGTCGTGGCCGCCCGCGACCTCCTCCAGGACGTCGAGGTCCCGGGCGAGGTGGTCGCGGGCGCGGAGCAGGTCGCGTCCCGGGCGGTCGGTGAAGCGCCACCCGGACGGCTCCAGGCGCACCGGCAGGTCGACCAGCAGTCCCGCCGTCCGGCCCGTGAGGTCGGCGCCGGGACCCCGCGCGGGGAGTTCCGGAAGGTGCGGCAGCTCCGGCAGTTCTCCGAGGACGACGCGCAGCGCCTCCGCGGGATCGTCGCCCGGGTACGACCCGATCGCCGTCGCCGTCCCGGCCTGCCACGGATACGTCGTGGTCACACGCGAAACCCTACCGGCGCGGCGATCACACCAGTTCCGCGAACCGGTCCAGCGCGCGGAGCGTGTCGTCGGCCGGCGCGGTCGGCAGGCCGAACAGGATCTCGTCGGCGCCCGCGGCCTCCAGCTCCTCGACGACCTCGCGCTTCGCCGGCACGTCGAACACCGCGACGGTGAGGGGCCGCCCGGCCCGCTCGCGCAGCTCGGCGATCCGTTCCGCCAGGTCGCCGGTGCCGCGGCCGTAGATCGGCATCCAGCCGTCGCCGTACTCCACGACCCGGTCGAACGTCGTCGGCCCGGCCCCGCCGACCATGATGGGCGGGTGCGGGTCCTGGACGGGCTTGGGGTAGGAGAACACCGGGTCGAAGTCGACGAACTCGCCGTGGAACTCGGCCTCGTCCTTCGTCCACAGCTCCTTGATCGCCAGGATGCGCTCGCGCATCAGCCGCCTGCGCGTCCGCGGGTCGGTGCCGTGGTTGCGCATCTCCTCCCGGTTCCATCCCAGGCCGACGCCGAACACGGCCCGTCCGCCGGAGACGAGGTCGAGCGAGGCGACCTCCTTCGCCAGGATGATCGGGTCGCGCTCGACGACCAGCGCGATGCCGGTGCCGACGCGCAGCCGCTCGGTGGCGGACGCGGCGGCCGTGAGCGCGACGAACGGGTCGAGCGTCCGGTAGTAGCGCCGGGGCAGCTCGGACCCGCCCGGCCAGGGCGTCTCCCGCTTCACCGGGATGTGGGTGTGCTCGGCCAGGTACAGCGACGCGAAACCGCGCTCCTCCAGGGCCCGGCCGAGCGCGGCGGGCGCGATCCCCTCGTCCGTCACGAACGTCGAAACACCGAACTTCACGACACGTCTCCCCTCCGTCGCCTACGGCGACGATAGCCACGCGCACCAGAGCCGGTCCTTCCCGGCCCCGGGGATCGACGACCTTCGGGGAACCCCCGTCCCCGAGATCGTTCCGCCGGGATCAGGCGGCGACGCGGGCGGTGTCGCTGATCGTCGCGGACGCCAGGACCCGGTCGCCCTCGTACAGGACGGCCGCCTGGCCCGGGGCCACGCCGCGCGCCGGCTCGGCCAGCCGGATCCGCAGGGTGTCGCCGTCCTGCTCGGCCGTGCACGCGTGCACCTCGCCGTGCGCGCGCAGCTGGACCTCGCACTCGAACGGGCCGGGACGGGCCTCGCTCAGCCAGACCGGACGCTCCCCGGTGATCTCCCTCACGTCCAGCTTCTCGCGCGGCCCCACCGTCACGGTGTTGGTGACCGGGGAGATGTCCAGCACGTAGCGGGGACGTCCGTCGGGCGCCGGCGTCCCGAGCCGCAGGCCCTTGCGCTGGCCGATCGTGTAGGCGTAGGCGCCGTCGTGCTCGCCGACCTTGTTGCCGTCGGTGTCGACGATCGGGCCGGGCGCCGAGCCGAGCCGTTCGGCCAGGAAGCCCCGCGTGTCGCCGTCCGCGATGAAGCAGATGTCGTGGCTGTCGGGCTTGTCGGCCACCTGGAGACCGCGCCGCTGCGCCTCCCGCCGGATGTCGGCCTTGGTGGTGTCGCCGAGCGGGAACAGGGCGTGGGAGAGCTGCTCGGGGGTGCACACCGCCAGCACGTACGACTGGTCCTTGCCCGCGTCGACGCCGCGCCGCAGGACGGGAACCGGGCCCGAGGCGTCGAGCCGCGCGTAGTGGCCGGTGCAGACCGCGTCGAACCCGAGCGCGAGCGCGCGGTCCAGCAGCGCCTCGAACTTGATCTTCTCGTTGCAGCGCAGGCAGGGGTTCGGGGTGCGGCCCGCCGCGTACTCGCTGACGAAGTCCTCGACGACGTCGCGGTGGAAGCGCTCGGCGAGATCCCACACGTAGAAGGGGATGCCGATCACGTCGGCGGCGCGGCGCGCGTCCCGGGAGTCCTCCAGGGTGCAGCATCCGCGCGCCCCGCTACGGTAGGAGCGGGGGTTGCTGGACAGGGCCATGTGGACGCCGGTGACGTCGTGCCCCGCCTCGACGGCGCGGGCGGCCGCCACGGCGGAGTCGACGCCGCCGGACATCGCGGCGAGTACACGCAGAGTCATAGTCCTTCGAGGGTACGCGGCATGGCCCGGCTTCCCGTCAGCATTTCCGCGTACGATTGGGGCCGCTATGGGAATCTTCCGTCGCCCGCGTGAGGCGTCTCCGGTGACACCGCCCGCGATCAGCGAGTTCTGGGAGTGGTGGACACAGGCCCGTCCGACGATCGAGGCGTCGCTGGCCGGGCGCGAGGAGGCCGAGTCCGAGACCCCGGGCGAGGGACTGTCCGCGGAGACGTTCGAGGAGCTGTCCCGCCGCATCCACAAGATCCACCCCAGGCTGCAGTGGGAGCTCGGCGGCGCCGACGGCGGCGCGCCGTCCCTCACCCTGACCGGCGGCGGCGACCCCGAGCTGCGCGGGCTGACCGAACGCTGGGCGCGTTCCGCGCCGTCCGGCTCCCGTGCCGCCGGATGGAGCTTCCATCCCGCGCGCCAGCCCCTTCCGGACATGCTCACCCAGGAGCTCGTCCTCGGCGACCACGAGTTCGACCTGGAGTACGTGCGGCTCGGCATGCGCGCCGACACCGACCGGGCCCGCGTGCACGTCACCGCCTACCACCCCGACTTCCTGTTCGTGTCGGAGGAACAGCGGCTCCAGGTCACGATGAACGTCCTGAACTGGGCCATCGGCGAGGACGACGTCGCCCGCTGGATCGGTGAGATCTCCATCGCCACGGAGGCGCCGATCGACGCGCTGCCCCCGTCGATGCTGTCGGCGGTGGTCGAGCAGATCGCCGAGCCGTTCTCCGAGCCCACCTGGCTCACCGGCGAGGGCCGCACCCCCCGCGGCCATCCCGCCCGCATCGGGGCCCGGTTCCCGCTCCACCGCCAGGACTACCCGCTCTGCGACCTGCACGTCGC
>DATCLF010000024.1:0-17344 GCA_036564055.1 Spirillospora sp. | reverse complement strand
GTCTCGTTGGTGAACTTGCAGAAGTTCACCTTCCACCAGTGCGGCGACGCGGCGAGCATCCGGATGTTGGCGCCCGCGCAGAACACCTTCTCCTTGCCGCCGGTCACCACGACGGTGCGGACCTCGGGGTGCTCGAACCGCAGCCGCTGCACCGCGTCGTACAGCTCGATGTCGACGCCGAGGTCGTAGGAGTTCAGCTTGAGCTCGTATCCCGGGACCAGACCGCCCTGTTCGTCCACGTCCATCGTGAGCGTCGCAGTCGGCCCGTCGAACGTCAGCCGCCAGTGGCGGTAGCGGGACGGGTGGGTCTGGAACTCGACCCGCTCCCGCCGGGCGGGGACGGCGGGACCGTCGCTGTCCCGTTGAACGGTGGGTTCGCTGGCCACGCTGGTCATCGAGGACATCCCTCCCAAATGTCGAGGCTGGCCGACACTCTACAAGAGTCTCGTTAGTCGTCAATAGTTCGTAGCATGTTTTACCTGTGGGTCTCCCACCGCGAACCGCCCCGAAGACGACCGAGGGCCCCGCCCGGTCGGGCGGGGCCCTGGATGCGGGGCGCGGGCACGCGGTCGCGGAGACGCCGGCGCCTCGGCGCGGTCTCAGACCTCCACTGTCAGACCTCCACCATCAGACCTCCACCGTCAGACTTCTGCGAGGTCCAGGGCGGCGCGGACAATGGCGTCGGCGTCGATGCCGTGGTGCCGGTAGACGTCCTCGATGGATCCCGACTGGCCGAACCGCGTGACGCCCAGCGACGTGGTCGGCACGCGGTTGATCGTGGCCAGGAACGCCAGGGTGTGCGGATGGCCGTCGAGCACGGTGACCAGCGGGGCGGCCCGGTGGGCGGGGAAGAGGTGGTCGAGGATCCAGCTCGGCGCCTCCTCGTGCCCCTGGCGGGCGCGCACCGCGCGCATGAGCAGGCCGGGGCTGGTCACGCACACCACGTCCGCGTTCACCCCGACCTGGGCAAGGCGGTCCGCCGCGGCCAGCGCCTCGGGCACCACCGCGCCCATCGCGGCGATGGTGACCGCGGGGGCGTCGGTGCGCCGCAGCCGGTACCCGCCCGCGACCACCTGCCGGCGGCGCCGCTCGCGGGCAGCCGGGTCGGCCGGGACGGCCGCCAGCGACTGGTCCACCGGCCGGGTGGACAGCCGCAGGTAGGCCGAGCAGCCGTCGGGCCGTCCCAGCCGGGCCAGGCATGCCAGCAGCGTCCACTCGACGTCGATGGCGAACGCCGGTTCGTAGGCGACGCAGCCGGGCTGCTCGACGCCCAGCGACGGCGTGGTGATCGACTGGTGCGCCCCGCCCTCCGGGGCCAGGCTCACCCCGGACGGCGTGCCCACCAGGATCGACTGCCCGCCCGCGTAGATGCCGAACGACCACGGCTCCAGCGCGCGCTGCACGAACGGGTCGTACAGGACGCCGATCGGCAGCAGCGGCTCGCCCCACCGGCTCCAGGTGGCGCCGAGTTCTCCGATCAGTCCGACGAGGTTGGTCTCGGCGATCCCGAGCTCGATGTGCTGGCCGGCCGGCCGTTCACGCCAGTGCAGGATCGTCTCGGGATCATCGGCGAACCAGTCGGGTCGTTCCCGCAGGGACCACACGCCCACCTTGTTGACCCAGCCGCCGAGGTTGGTGCTGGAGCTGACGTCCGGGCTCACCGTCACGACCCTGCGGGCGATCTCGGGTGCCGAGCGGGTGAGGTCCATGAGCGTCCGGCCCAGTGCCGCCTGGGTGCTCGCCGTCCCGGTCGGGACGCGGCCGAAGTCGGCGGGCGGCTCGGGCGGCTCGGCCACCGCGACGGCGGGGCGGCGGAGCCTGCGCGCCGTCTCCTCGCACAGCCGTCCCGCGGCGCTCGCGGGGTCGAACTTCGCCCATGGACGGGACGGGTCGGCGCCGACCTCGGCCGCGAGCCGCTCCATCTGGGCGTGGGTGAGCAGTGAGGAGTGGTTCTGCGGGTGGCCGTGGATCGGCAGCCCGTACCCCTTGATCGTGTAGGCGAAGATGACCGTGGGCCGGTCGTCGTCGATGGCGGAGTACGCGCGGTCGAGGGCCGCGAGGTCGTGCCCGCCCAGGTCGGCGACGGCGGCGGTGAGGACGGCGTCGTCGAGGTCGCCGATCAGCGAGGCGATCGCGCCGCGGTCCGGTCCCGTCCCGGGCAGGCGCCTGCGCAGCTCCTGCGGGCCGCAGCGCAGCAGCCGCTGGTACTCGGGGTTCGGCATGCGGTCGATGCGGCGGCGCAGCGCGTCCCCGCCGGGCCGGGCGAACAGGCTCTCCAGCAGGTCTCCGTACTTGACGGTCAGCACCTGCCACCCGGCGGCCGCGAACATGCCGCGCAGCCGGTCGGCGGCCATGTCGGGGATCACCCGGTCGAGCGACTGGCGGTTCAGGTCGACGATCCACACGAGCTCGCCGAGCTCGCGCACGGCGGGTTCCAGGACGGCCTCCCACACGGCGCCCTCGTCTAGCTCCGCGTCGCCCACCAGCGCGTACTGGCGGCCCGGCCCGGTCCCGCCGGACCCGGCCCCGTTCGCTGCGGCGCCGCCGAACTTGGTGTCGACGTAGCGGCGGGCCAGCGCGCCCCAGATCGTCGCCGTCGCGCCGATCCCGACCGATCCGGTCGAGTAGTCCACGGGGTCGGGGTCCTTGGTGCGGCTCGGGTAGCTCTGCAGCCCGCCGAACGCCCGCAGCGTCGGCAGATAGGACGCGTCCAGCTCGCCCAGCAGGTAGTTGATCGCGTGCAGCACCGGGGACGCGTGCGGTTTCACCGACACCCGGTCCTGCGGGCGCAGGTGGCCGAACCACAGGGCGGTCATGATCGACACGATGGAGGCCGACGACGCCTGGTGGCCGCCGACCTTGAGGCCCGACGGGTTCGGGCGGACCCGGTTGGCCTCGTGGATCATCGCGGTCGCCAGCCAGAGCACCCGGCGCTCGATCTGCCGCAGCGTGTCCACCGCGGGACGCCGCGCCTCGCTCGGCGCGCTCGCCGTCCACGTCATCGTCGCTCCTCTCACCGCGCACGGTCCTTCGACGGCACGCTCATCCGAAGACATGAGCCGCCATGAGGAACATTTCCGTCCAGAGCACGCAGTCAAGCAGGATCCACGCCCGCGAGCGCCGCCGGGGCGAGCACATCCGGCCGGCACCCGCCCGCCCCGCCGGCCCCGCCCGCCTCGGACGTCCCGGACGCCGGTTCTTCGCAAATTGCCACTATGTGAACAACATAGACGAAAGCCCTCACATCCGCCGCCGTCATTTCCGCATGTCACAAGACGCGCACAAGCGCGAGAAGCAACCGGACTGTGGCGACCTGTCGCGATGTTCCCGCAGATAGCATTTCTTCGCTCGCTTCCATTCACCGGACTTCGGGAAGGAAACGCCACGATGACGCAGACGTCACCACTACCGCGGCACGACGCGCAGGGGAATGAGACCGACGCGGACACGATCGACGCGGTGGTGGTCGGCGCCGGGCTGTCCGGCCTTTACATGCTCTACCGGCTGCGCGCCCTCGGCCTGTCGGTGCGGGTCTTCGAAAAGGGCGAGGGCGTCGGCGGGACCTGGTTCTGGAACCGTTATCCGGGGTCACGCGTCGACGTCAGGAGCCTGGATTACGCCTACTCGTTCGACCCCGAACTCGTGCACGAATGGGAGTGGACGGAGAAGTACCCCTCGCAGGAGGAACTGCTCAGGTATCTCAATCACGTCGCCGACCGTTTCGACCTGCGTCCCCACATCCGGCTCGGGACCTGCGTCACCGAGGCCGTGTTCGACGAGGACGCCGGACGCTGGAGGGTGCGGACCGATCGCGGCGACCGGGTCTCGGCCCAGTACCTGATCATGGCGACGGGCTGCCTGTCGGTGCCGAAGATGCCGGAGATCCCCGGCCTGGAGTCGTTCCGCGGCGAGTGGTACCACACGGCGCTCTGGCCGGACGAGGAGGTGGACTTCACCGGCAAGCGGGTCGCGGTGATCGGCACGGGCTCCTCGGGCGTCCAGATCATCCCCGTCATCGCCGAGCGGGCCGCGCACCTGACGGTGTTCCAGCGCACGCCCAACTTCGTGATCCCGGCCAACAACCATCCGCTCGACCCGGAGGTCCAGCGGTCGCTGAAGGCCCGGCACGCCGAGTGGCGCAAGGCCAATCGCGAGTCCGGGTTCGGGGTCGCGTTCCCCGAGGCCGCCAAAGGGGCGATGGAGGTGCCGGCCGAGGAGCGGAACGCCTACTACCGGCGGGTGTGGGACGACCCCGACAACACCCTGACCAGCCTGCTCAGCGGCTACAACGACCTGATCATCAACAAGGAGTCCAACGACACCATCGCCCAGTTCGTCCGCGACCGGATCGCCGAAATCGTCAAGGACCCGGACGTCGCCGCGCGGCTGCAGCCCTGGGACCACCCCCTGGGAGCCAAGCGTCCCTGCCTGGGCACGAACTACTACGAGACGTTCAACCTGCCGCACGTGCGGCTGGTCGACGTCCGCGAGACGCCCCTCACGGAGATCACGTCCGCCGGTCTGCGCACGTCGCAGGAGGAGTTCGCGTTCGACATCATCGTCTTCGCGACCGGTTTCGACGCGATGACCGGCGCGCTCCTGGCGATCGACGTCCGCGGGCGCGGGGGGCGCCGGCTCGCCGACGTGTGGGCCGAGGGACCGCGCACCTATCTCGGGATCGCCGTGGCCGGGTTCCCGAACCTGTTCACGATCACCGGTCCCGGCAGCCCGTCGGTGCTGTCCAACATGACGGTCTCGATCGAGCAGCACGTGGAGTGGGTGAGCGACGCGATCGCGGCGATGCGCGCCGCCGGCAAACGGACGATGGAGGCGACGGCAGAGGCGCAGGACGCCTGGACCCGGCACGTCGACGAGGTCGCGCGGGCGACGCTGTACCCGGCCGCCGACTCCTGGTACATGGGCGCGAACGTGCCGGGCAAGCCCCGCGTGTTCATGCCCTATCCCGGCGGGGTCGGGACGTATCGCCAACAATGTGAAGAAATCGCCGCAGCAGGTTACGAAGGTTTCGACCTGCGCGACTGACGCATCACCTGCAGAACCTCCGCCGCACTCCCCGATCCCGGCGGCGTCTGCGAGCCGTTCGGCAGGCGCGCTTGGCCGGAAGCGGCCTGCGGACCGGGAGGTCGCCGACGGCGGCGGCCTCCCGGCCGGCACCCCGTTCCGGCCCCCGCACCGCCCGGCCCGGAGGCGCCGTGATCGCTTACTGGGATGTCAGCCCGGCACCTTGATCTCTTCACAGGTTGTTCACGTGTAGCACTGGGATATTCGCAAAACAACCCGTTAACTTTCGGGCGGTTCTGGCATAAGATCAGCGCTGCCCTGCCGCCCGCCCTCCGGTTCCGCGGCGGAAGGGCCCGTGCCCCACCCCGAGTGCAGGAGGTCCCATGCCCTCGCATGCCGATTCGCTGTCACGGCGCCGCTTCCTCGGATGGGGCGGAGCCAGCGCCGCCGCCGTCCTGCTCGGCACCGGCGCCCTCGGCGCGAGTGCCGCGCACGCCTACACGCTGCGCAAGTCGGGGCTGTTCACGCTGGGCGTCGCGTCCGGCGACCCGTCCCCGGACGGCTTCGTGCTCTGGACCCGCCTGGCGCCCGAACCGTTCGCCCCCGACGGCAAGGCGGGCATGCCCGACCGCCGCGTCAAGGTCGAGTACGAGGTGGCGAAGGACGAGCGCTTCCGGCACGTCGTGCGGCGCGGCGCGGCCGTGGCCACGCCCGACCTCGGGCATTCGGTGCACCCGGAGATCTCCGGGCTGGCCCCCGGCCGCGAGTACTTCTACCGCTTCCGCGCCGCCGGGGAGATCTCACCGGTGGGCCGCACCCGCACCATGCCCCCGGCCGGCTCGCTCCCGCGCGAGCTGAAGTTCGGCGTCGCCTCCTGCCAGGCGTGGCAGGACGGCTACTACACGGCGTTCGACCACATGGCCGACGAGGACTTCGCCCTGATCGTCCATCTCGGCGACTACATCTACGAGTACGAGATCACCGACAACAACCGGCGCGGGGTGACCGTGCCGCCGCAGTTCGGGACGGAGTGCAAGGACCTGGCCCGGTACCGCCTCCAGTACTCGCTCTACAAGGCCGAGCAGCCGCTGCAGAGGGCGCATGCGCAGTGCCCGTGGATCCACACCCTCGACGACCACGAGGTCGTGAACGACTGGGCGGGCGACACGGTCATCATGGGACGCGACCCCAACCCGGACCCGGCCGAGTTCGCCGCCCGCAAGGCCGCCGCCTTCCAGGCGTTCTACGAGAACCTGCCGCTGCGCCGCGCCCAGCTCCCGGCGGGGCCGGACATCCGGCTGCACCGCCGGATCTCCTACGGCGGGCTCGTCGACTTCACGATGATCGACACGCGCGGCCACCGCGACATCCAGGCATGCTCGTACGGCAACGGGACGGGCCGGACCACCGCGTGCGACGAGCGCTTCGACGCCTCCCGCACCATCCTCGGCGAGCACCAGCGCCGCTGGCTGCTGGACGGTTTCGCCCGGTCGCGGTCCCGCTGGCAGGTCCTCGGCAACCAGGTCCCGATGACCGAGACCGACTGGGACCCGGGCCCCGGGAAGGACGTGTGGGTCGACCCGTGGGACGGCTACGTCGCCGACCGCAACAAGGTGCTGGCCGCCGCGCACGAGCACGGCGTGCGGAACCTGGTCGTGCTCAGCGGCGACCGGCACCAGAACTACGCCATCGACCTCAAGCGCGACTTCGACGAGCCCGGTTCCCCGACCGTCGCCGCCGAGTTCGTCGCGACGTCCGTCACCAGCGGCGGCGACGGCGCCGACGTCGACGACCTCGGCCGCACCTTCCTCGCCGCGAACCCGCACATGCGGTTCTTCAACGCCCAGCGCGGCTACATCCGGGTCCACGTCGACCGGGAACGCTGGCGCAGCGACTTCCGCGTGCTGCCGTACGTCACGCGGCCGGGCGCGCCGGTCTCCACCCGGGCGTCGTTCGTGGTCGAGGACCGCCGTCCGGGCGTCCAGCCCGCCTGACGCACGCGGCGGACCCGGCGAGCATCCCCGGCGGAGGCGGGGCGGCACCCCGCCTCCGCCGGTGTCTTCTGCGCGCCCCTGCGGCCTCTCACGTGCGCTGACGTCCGCGGAGACGTCCAGGCAACGATCTGGACTCGGGTCTTGTAAAAGGTAGTACCTTTGCGTCAAGGTGTGCGTACCCACCCAGAGGGCGCTTGCAGAAGGCCCATCCCGGTACGCCCGTCCGGAGCGGCCGGCGAACGTAGGAGTTGCCGTGGAACCGATCGAACCTCAGTTCGGCACCATCCCCCTGCTGCTGATCGCGGCGGGGGCCGTGGCGGTGCTGCTGTTCCTGATCATGAAGGTGAAGGTGCACGCCTTCATCTCCCTGGTCCTCGTCAGCGTGCTGACGGCCGTCGTCGTCGGGTTCGAGCCCGGCGACATCCCCGACGCCCTGATGTTCGGGTTCTCCAACACGATCGGCTCGGTGGCGCTGCTGGTCGGGTTCGGCGTCATGTTCGGCCGACTGCTGGAGGTGAGCGGCGGCGCGCAGACGCTCGCCGACACGCTCATCGGCCGCTTCGGGGAGAAACGGGCGCCGTTCGCGCTGGGCGTCGCGTCCCTGCTGTTCGGGTTCCCGATCTTCTTCGACGCCGGGCTCGTCGTCTTCGTGCCGATCATCCTCACCGTCGCGCGGCGCTTCGGCGGCTCGCTGCTGTACTACGCGCTGCCCGCCGCGGGCGCCTTCGCCGCCATGCACGCGGTCGTCCCGCCCCACCCCGGCCCCGTCGCCGCGGCCGACCTGATCGGCGCCAACGTCGGGCTCACGCTGCTCATCGGCATCCCGATCGCGGTGCTGGCCTGGTACGTCGGCGTCTACCTGGTCTCCCGCGTCCTCGGCGCCAAGGTCGACGTGCCCGTGTCGAACATCGTCTTCGGCGAGATGAAGGACGGCACCGCCGCGAACGGGTCCGGCTGGCGCGCACCGTCCTTCGGCACGGTCCTGGCGCTGCTCCTCCTCCCCCTGGTGCTGATCTCCTTCAACACCGTGCTGTCGACGCTGGTCGAGGCCGACGTCATCAAGGAGGGGCAGGACTGGGTCGACTACCTCAAGCTGATCGGCAACACCTCGGTGGCGCTGCTCATCACGGTCATCGCCGCCGTCCTCGTGCTCGGCAGGCCCAACGCCTCGATGGCCTCGGTCACCACGATCGTCGACCAGGCCCTCGCCCCGGTGTGCTCGATCATCCTGATCACGGGCGCCGGCGGCATGTTCGGCGGCGTGCTGCGTCTCAGCGGCATCGGCGACGCGCTGAGCGGAAGCCTGTCCGACCTCGGCATCTCGCTGATCGTCCAGGCGTTCGTCATCGCGACCCTGCTGCGCGTCGCACAGGGCTCGGCCACCGTCGCGCTGACGACGACGGGCGGCCTGATCGCGGGCGCGGTGAACGACGCGAACCTGGGCGACGTCAAGCTGTCCCTGCTCGTCGTCGCCATCGCCGCGGGCGCCACGGTCCTGTCGCACGTGAACGACTCCGGCTTCTGGCTGGTCAGCCGTCTGTTCGGGATGGACGAGAAGACCACGCTGAAGACCTGGACCGTCATGGAGACGACGCTGGGCCTGTCGGTGTTCGTGATCGCCTACCTGCTGTGGCTGGTCACCTGAGCGCGGGAACCGGGCCGGTCGGCCGGGGCCTCGTCCCCGGCCAGCTGGCCCATCTCCTCGGTGACCTCGACGCAGATCGCCGTCATCGCGGCCCTGGCGACCTCGGACTCGCCGCCGGCGACGGCCTCGGCCACCACGAGGTGGAGCCGCCGCGCCTCGGGCTTCGGCTGGGCGGGCATCAGATGGTGGAGCGTCCGCCCGCGCAGGACCTCCTCCACGACGTAGGCGAGGCCGGAGAACATCGCGTTGCCGGACGCCTCCAGAAGCAGCCGGTGGTAGGCGATGTCGTGCTCGAGGAAGGCGGTGAGGTCGCCGGCGGCGCCCGTCGACTCCAGCGCCGCGCCGAGCTCGACGATCCGCTCCCGCTGGGCGTCGTCGGCGTGCCGGGCGGCCAGCGCGGCGGCGGGCGGTTCGATCGCGGTGCGCAGCTGCGAAAGCTGGTGCAGCCACCGGCCCCGGTCCGGCCCGTCCAGCCGCCACCTGATCACGGCGCGGTCGTAGGAGTCCCACTCCTCCTCCGGCAGCACCGTGACACCGGTGCGGCGGCGGCTGGAGACCAGCCGCATGGAGGCGAGCACCTGCACGACCTCCCGCGCGACGGTCCGGGAGACGCCGAACTCCTGCTGCACCCATTCCAGATTCACCGTCGACCCCGGCGCGAGGGAGCCCGAAATGATCAATGGTCCGAGCCTGGCGAGGACCTCCTCATGCAGAGTCGACATGGCCGCCAGCGTACCGGTGGACGGAGCGACCCCGTGATCGTGAGCGCGCACATCGTGGTGATGGGGGTGTCCGGCTCCGGCAAGAGCACGATCGCCCGGCGGCTCGCGGACGAGCTCAGGCTGACGATGGCCGAGGCCGACGACTTCCACCCGCCCGCGAACATCGCGAAGATGTCCGGCGGCGAACCGCTGACCGACGAGGACCGCTGGCCGTGGCTCGCGGCCCTCGCCCGGTGGACGGCGGAGCAGCGCGACGCCGGGACGTCCACGGTCCTGGCGTGCTCGGCGCTCAAGCGCTCCTACCGCGACGTGCTGCGCCGTCCGGTGCCCGACACCTTCTTCCTCCACCTGCACGGGTCGGAGGACCTGCTGCGCGAGCGGATGCAGGCCCGCGAGCACTTCATGCCGCCGGCGCTGCTGCGCTCCCAGCTCGACACCCTGGAGCCCCTCCAGCCGGACGAGCGCGGCGCCGTGCTGGACGTCGCACCGCCCGTGGACGAGCTCGTCCGGCAGGCCCTGCGGATCATCCGCCCGATCCTGCCGGCCGATCCGGACGCCGCCCGCGGCTGACACGACCCACCCCGCCTGGGCCGGTGGTGGCGTTCGGCCGCCACCACCGGCCCACGCGGCGTCCCTGGAGGTCAGGGGAGGATGGCGTCGATGTAGCCGCCGTCCGCGCGCAGCGCGCCTCCCGTGGTGGCGGAGGCGTGGTCGGAACTGAGGTAGACGACCATGTTGGCGATCTCGTCCGGCTCGATGAGGCGGCGCAGCAGCGAGTTCGGGCGGTGCTCGGCGATGAAGCGGCGCTGCGCCTCGTCCCAGGGCAGGTCGCGGCCCACCATCTCGGCGACGAACTCCTCCACGCCGGCGGTGTGCGTCGGCCCCGCCATGACGGTGTTCACGGTGACCCCGGTGCCCGCCGCCGCCTTCGCGAAGCCGCGCGACACGGCCGGCAGCGCCGTCTTCGTCACGCCGTAGTGCACCATCTCCTCGGGGATCATCACGGAGGCGTCGCTGGCGATGAACTGGACGCGCCCCCAGCCGCGCTCCATCATCCCGGGCAGGTACGCGCGGGTCAGCCGCACCCCGGACAGCACGTTGATCTCGAAGTAGCGACGCCACTCGTCGTCGTCGATCTCCAGCACCGGCCGCGGCTCGTAGATCCCGAGATTGTTGACCAGGATGTCGACGGCCGGAAGCCGCTCCCGCAGCTCCTGCGCGCCCTCCGCGGTGCCGAGGTCGGCGGCGATGCCGTCGAGGTCGGCGTCCGGCAGCTCCTCGCGCAGGTGCCCGAGCGCCTCGGCGACGCCCTTCTCCGACCGGCCGTTGATCACGGTGCGGGCGCCCGCGCGGGCGAGCCCCGCCGCGATGGCGCGCCCGATCCCCTGGGTCGATCCGCTGACCAGAGCGGTCCTGCCAGTTAGTTCGATGTTCATGCAAACAATTCTGTCCCGCACGACGCCATCGCTCAAGCCATTAAGGTCGCCACCGAGGGCGACCTGCGGCAACGCGAAAACGGGCGGCCTACCGGTCGGGAAGGAACGCGGCGCGGACCTCGTACAGCCACTGCTCCACCCGATCCCGGTCCGGCTCGTCCGGGAGCGGCGTGCGCGTGGCGGCGAAGTCGGCCTCGGCCTGGGCGAGGACGCGCCGCGCCTCCTCCAGGTCGCCGGCGGCGACGCGGTCCCCGAACTCCCGGAACCGCTCGGGGTCGGGAAGGCGGACCCCGAGACGGCCGGTCCGGTAGAGCTGCAGACCCTGGTGGAGGAGACGGCGCAGGTGCCTGGCGTGCTTGGCGGTCCTCTTGCGGGTGTCGGCGGAGAACGAGCCGTCGCCGCGGGCCTCCAGCCGCCTGAACTGCGAGGTGGCGTAGCCGAGGTAGGCGTTCCTCACCCGACGGGCCGACAGGAAGGCGTCCCGGATGCCGATGAGCCGCTCGCCGAGGTCGGTGCGGACCTCGTACAGATCGTCCGGAAGCCAGAGCAGCTCGGTGACGGTCGGATTGACGCCGAGGGCGAGCGAGGCGTACTTGCCGGCCTCGTGGAACGTCACGTCCGGCTTCGTCGTCACCGTCGTGGCGGCACGCCCGACCGGCGGGTTCAGGCCGTGGAACGCGATCGTCGGAGCGGCGTGGACACCGAGCCGGTCGACGTCGGAATCGGCGGTCGCGAGACCGTACGCGGTCGAACCGACGATCCCGGACAGGATGATGTTCACGGGTCTGCTCACGATCGCCCACTTTCGACCATCACGCCCCCGCACGCATCCGGTTTTCCGACCCCGCCCCGCGCTCCGGAGCCGCACGAGTCAGACGCGCGGTCCGGCCGCTGGACACGAGCGAGGAACACCGGACCGTCTCAACCGGGTCCGGTAAAGGGCCGGGCCCGTTCTCCCGACTGGGAGGACACGCAAGAAGATGTGGAGGCCGCATACCATGGGCTCGTTGAGCAGGAGGAGCGTGATCGCCGCCGCTGCCGCGGGCGTCGCACTCGCCGCCGTCGGCAAGGCCAGGGAGAAGGGCCCCGAGCAGGGGCAGGAGAACGGAACCAACTGTTCCGGCGATGCTCAGGAGTCGAACAAGAAGAACTGAGCATCAGCTCACAAGCGGCTGGCCCCTGTCCGGGGCCAGCCCCTCTTGTTTCCGCCCGTCGACCTGCGCGGCGAGGCCGTGCAGAATACCGGGCCCGCCGGCCGCCTCACCGCGGGCCGGACGTCACCGGACCGGGAGGCCGGTGACGGTGCGGCCGATGACCAGGCGCTGGATCTCGCTGGTGCCCTCGAAGATCGTGAAGATCTTGGCGTCCCGGTGCATCCGCTCCACCGGGTACTCGCGGGTGTAGCCGTTTCCGCCGAGGATCTGGATGGCCTCCTCGGTGACGTTGACGGCCATCTCGCTCGCCATCAGCTTGGCCATCGAGCCCTCGGCGTTCTCGAAGTCCTTGCCGTTGCGGGCCATCCAGGCGGCCCGCCACACCATGAGGCGGGCGGCGTCCACACGGCACTTCATGTCGGCGAGCTTGAACGCGATGGCCTGGAAGTCGCCGATCTTGCGGCCGAACTGCTCGCGTTCGCGCGCGTACTGCAGGGCGTAGTCGTAGGCGGCGCGGCCGACGCCCACGGCCATCGCGCCGACCGACGGGCGCGTGGTCTCGAACGTCTTCAGCGCGGCCTGGCCCTTGGAGCTCTTGCCCTCGCGGGCCCGCGCGATGCGCTCGTCGAAGCGGTCCTTGCCGCCGACGATGAGGCGGCTCGGGATGCGCACGTCCTCCAGGATCACCTCCGCGGTGTGCGAGGCGCGGATGCCGTGCTTCTTGAACTTCTGCCCCTGTCGCAGGCCGGGCGTGTTCGGCGGGATGATGAAGGTGCCCTGCCCCCGGGTGCCGAGCTCGGGGTGCACCGACGCGACGACGATGTGGACGTCGGCGATGCCGCCGTTGGTGACCCAGGTCTTGGTGCCGTTCAGCACCCACTCGTCCTTCGCCTCGTCGAAGACGGCGCGGGTGCGGATGGAGCCGACGTCGCTGCCGGCGTCGGGCTCGGAGGCGCAGAAGGCGCCGAGCTTGATGTCGTCGGGCGTGCCGTACATCTGCGGCACCCACTCGGCGACCTGCTCGTCGGTGCCGGTGGCGGCGAGGGACGCGGCGGCCAGGCAGGAGCCCACGATGGACAGGCCGATGCCCGCGTCGCCCCAGAAGATCTCCTCGAACGCCACCGGGATGCCGAGGCCGGTGGGCTCCAGCCACTGCGTGGCGAAGAAGTCAAGCGAGTAGAGACCGACCTTGGCCGCCTCCTGGATCAGCGGCCAGGGCGTCTCCTCGCGTTCGTCCCACTCCTCGGCCGCGGGACGGATGACGTCACGGGCGAACTCGTGAACCCAGTCCCTGACCTCGCGCACGTCCTCGCTGAGCTCCAGCGAGAAAGGCGCCGCCTCACCGCTCGTCATGGTGGTGGACCCTCTCTCCGATGTCGCTGTTACCAACGGTAGCACCTTGAGGGTTACCGAGGGTAACACCTCGGAGAGGGTGTACGGGAGGCGGTCCGGAAACTCGGCGGCGCCGGACGGCTACTCGGCGGCGTGCCGGTCGAGGAACTCGTAGACGTCCGCCTCGTCCACGCCGGGGAAGGCGCCGGGTGGTAGCACGGACAGGACGTGGGAGTGCGCGCGCGCCGACGGCCAGGCCATGCCCTCCCACCGGTCCGACAGCTCCTTCGGGGGCCGCTGGCAGCAGTCGCCGTCCGGGCAGGACGACTTGCGCCGCCGGGTCGTCTCCCGGCCGCGGAACCAGCGCGAGTCCTCGAACCGGACCCCCAGCGTGATCGCGAAGTCGCGCTCGTGACGGGGGTCGATGTGCGACAGGCACCAGTACGTGCCCCGCGGGGTGTCGGTGTACTGGTAGTAGACGGAGAAGCGGTCCTCGGCGCCGAACACCTGCCGTCCCGCCCATTCGCGGCACATCCGCTGGCCCTCGATCGCACCGTCCTCGTCCTGCGGGAAGACCAGGCCGTCGTTGGCGTACGCCTTGTAGATGGTGCCGTTCTCGTCGTTCTTGGCGAAGTGGAGCTGCAGGTCGAGGTGGTGGGTCGCGACGTTGGTGAAACGGTGCGCGGCCATCTCGTAGGAGACGGAGAAGACGTCCGCGAGGTCCTCCACCGACAGCTCCCGCGCCGCCTTGGCCTCCTGCAGGTAGGGGACGATGCTGCGCTCGGGCATCATGATCGCGGCGCCGAAGTAGTTGGCCTCGACGCGCTGGCGCAGGAAGTCGGCGAAGTCGCGCGGCTGGTCGTGGTCGAGCGCGATGTGCCCGAGGGTCTGCAGCAGGATCGTCCGGGGCGTGTGCATGCCGAGCTGCTCGCGCTCCAGGTAGATCCGCCGGTTGCGCAGGTCGGTGACGGACCGCACCGAGCGCGGCAGGTCCTGGACGTACCGCAGGGTGAAGCCGAAGTGGCCGACGAGCGTCATCAGCAGGCCCGGCGACACCGCGCCCCGCCGGTATCCGACCGCGTCGAGGGTCTGCGAGGCGATCGCCTCGATCTCGGGGAAGTAGTTGCCGCGCTCGTGCATCTGGCGGCGCAGCTCGGCGTTGGCCTTGCGCGCCTCCTCCGGGCTCGCGGTCGGCTTGGTCCGGCTGCGCTTCAGCTCCCCGTACAGCGCCAGGATGTGCTCGATCGCCTCGTTCGGCAGCCGCTTGCCGGCCTTGAGGTGCGACAGCCCGAGGTTCCGGTACAGCGGGTCGCGCTGCGCCTCCTCCAGCGCGATCTCCAGCTGGGCGCGGCGGCTCGGCGGCTGCCGCCGCAGCAGCTCCTCCACCGGGCATTCCAGCGCGGCCGCGAGCGCCTGGAGCAGTGACAGCTTGGGCTCGCGGCGCCCGTTCTCCAGCAGGGAGAGCTGGGACGGGGCGCGCCCGACGCGCTCGCCGAGCTCCGACAGCGTGAGGCCACGGGCCCGGCGCAGATGCCGGAGCCGCTGCCCGAACGTCACGAGATCTAGGTCACTCGTCAAGTTGAGGGGTTCTTCTGGGCGCAAGCTCGTCACGGCTTCAGCATAGCGGAAATTTCGCATTTCTTCTGTTACTCGTGAGTTCATTACCGGACGGCCACCCGGGCATAGTCGGTGGCAAGCACCCAGGGGACGACATGGAAGGGCGTGACGATGAGCGACAGTCGCCTCAAGGGCGCAGCCGAAGAGCTGCAGAGACAGTGGGAGACCGACCCCCGGTGGAAGGGGATCGAGCGGACCTACACGGCGGAGGACGTCGTCCGGATCCGCGGCTCGGTCCAGGAGGAGCACACCCTCGCGCGCCTCGGCGCCGAGCGGCTCTGGAACCTCCTGCACGAGGAGGACTACGTCAACGCGCTCGGCGCGCTGACCGGGCTGCAGGCCGTCCAGCAGGTCAAGGCGGGGCTCAAGGCCATCTACCTGTCGGGCTGGCAGGTCGCGGCGGACGCCAACCTCGCCGGCCAGACCTACCCCGACCAGAGCATCTACCCCGCGAACTCGGTCCCGGCCGTCGTGCGGCGGATCAACAACGCGCTCCTGCGCGCCGACCAGATCCAGTGGGCCGAGGGCGAGGGCGACGTCCACTACCTCGCCCCGATCGTGGCCGACGCCGAGGCCGGCTTCGGCGGCGTGCTGAACGCCTTCGAGCTGATGAAGGGCATGATCGCCGCGGGCGCCGCGGGCGTGCACTGGGAGGACCAGCTCGCCTCCGAGAAGAAGTGCGGCCACCTCGGCGGCAAGGTCCTCATCCCGACCTCGCAGCACATCAAGACCCTCAACACCGCCCGCCTCGCCGCGGACGTCTCGGGCGTCCCCACCCTGATCATCGCGCGGACCGACGCCGAGGCCGCGACACTGATCACGTCGGACGTCGACGAGCGCGACCGCGCGTTCATCACCGGCGAGCGCACCGCCGAGGGCTACTACCGGGTCCGCAACGGCATCGAGCCCTGCATCGCCCGCGCCAAGGCGTACGCGCCCTACGCGGACCTGATCTGGATGGAGACCGGCACCCCGGACCTGGAGCAGGCCCGCACGTTCGCCGAGGCGGTCAAGGCCGAGTACCCGGACAAGATGCTCGCCTACAACTGCTCGCCGTCGTTCAACTGGAAGAAGCACCTGGACGACTCGACCATCGCCAAGTTCCAGCGTGAGCTCGGCCACATGGGCTACAAGTTCCAGTTCATCACCCTGGCCGGGTTCCACGCGCTCAACTACAGCATGTTCGACCTGGCGCACGGCTACGCCCGCGAGGGCATGACCGCCTACGTCGACCTCCAGGAGCGCGAGTTCGCCGCGACCGAGAAGGGCTTCACCGCGGTGAGGCACCAGCGCGAGGCCGGCACCGGCTACTTCGACCTGGTGAGCACCGCGATCAACCCGGACTCGTCCACCGTCGCGCTCAAGGGCTCGACGGAGGAGGGCCAGTTCCACTGAGCCACGGGCTCATCCGAAGGCCCCTCCTTGCGGCCCGATCCCCCAGGACCCGGAGGCCCCCGCGTTCCTACACCCGCGGGGGCCTCCGGTATGCACGGGCCGGTGCGCACAGGGGCCGCCGGGCGTACGACGGCCGGATGCCCCTCTGACCGCGCCCCGGAGCGTCGTCAGCGGCGGGACCTCGGGGAGGACCTGCGGTCCATGGCGGAGTAGAAGTCGACGTCGGCGTCCTCGTCGCGGGGCGAGCCCCAGCGGCGCGGCGCCCACGCCGGCATCAGCAGCGCGAACCCCATCATCGCGAACACGCCCGAGCCGAGCAGTATGCGCAGCCCGAAGTCCATGTCGCCGGCCGGCGGCACCTCGTCGGGCAGGGTGAGGGCCCCCTCGGGATCGACGAGGAAATAGGCGGACAGCCCGAGCAGCGCCAGCGCCGGGACCAGCGAGACGAGCGGCGACGCCCAGCGCGCGACGATGATCACGCCCATGACCAGGCCCACGGCGGCCAGCAGGGCGAACGCACCGTAGATCCGGGTGCGGTCGGTGATCTCCTGCCCGGTGCCGCTGAAGGACTGACCCGCCTGGACGTACCCCCACGCCGCCCCGTACACCAGCGCCGGCGTCAGCAGGACGCCGAGGACGAGGCCGAACGCATGGCGCACCGCGCATCACTCCCCTTCGCATGCGCCCGCGGGCGCGAGAGGGACACCGACAGCGCATCAATCAGAACATGCGCGTCGGCCATGGCGCAGTAAATCCGTCTCGATAACCGTGGTCGTGATTTTCCGTCCCAAGAGCGGAGCATCCGGACCGGCGGTGTGAACCTCCGGTCACGGTCCGACGTCCTACACAGCGCCTAGACAGCAGACTGCACGGTCGCCCGCCGGCCTCCCGCCCCCGGTCTCCCCCGCCGTCCACGGGAGCGGGACGGTGCCGGGTCCGAACGCGCACAGGGGGACGCGGATGATCGACCTGAGCAACCGTGACGCCGCCGCACCGGTCCGCCGGGCGGGCCGAAGCCGGGCGACAC
>DATCLF010000023.1:0-5542 GCA_036564055.1 Spirillospora sp. | reverse complement strand
CGCCGCGCCGACCTGCCGGGCCGTGGACTGGGTGCCGGACGCCTGGCCCGACCGCTCCGGCGGGACGTCCGCGAGCGTCACGTTGGTGAGCTGGGCCGAGGTCAGGCCGAGGCCGACCCCGTAGAGGAGCATCCAGGGGGCGAACCCCGCCCCGCCGGTGGTCGCGGACACGGTGAGGGCGAGCGCGACGACGGCGGCGACCTCCAGCGCCATCCCGGCCTGGACGACGCGGTGTGCTCCGTGCCGGCCGACGAGCCTGCTCGCGCACCCGCCCGCGAGGAGGGCTCCGGCGGCCAGCGGGAGGATCGCGACGCTGATCTGCAGCGGGCTCGTGCCGTGCACGCCCAGCAGGAACAGCGGCAGGACGAACAGCAGCCCGAGCTCCCCGACGTTGATGAGGGCCGAGGCCAGGTTGCCGCGCCGGAAGTTCGGGATGCGGAACAGCTCCAGGTCGAGCATCACCGCGCGCCCGGCGGCGGCCCGGGCCCGCTCGACGACGACCAGCGCCGTGAGGAGCACCGCCGCGAGGGCGAGGACGACGGGGACCGGGGACGGCCCGCCCGCCGGCCAGTCGAGCCCGGCGGCCGTGAACGGACGCGTCGCCGTCCACCAGCCGTAGGTCTGCCCCTCGATGAGGCCGTACACGAGCGCGCCGAGGCCGAGCGCGGACAGCGCCCCGCCGGGCCAGTCGACGCCCGGCCGTGCCGTGTCCGTCCTCGGCGAGCGCGTCTCGGGCATGCGCGCGAGCGCCGCGCCGATCAGCGCGAGGCCGAGCGGAAGGTTGACCCCGAACGCCCAGCGCCATCCGCCCGCGGTGGCGAGGGCACCGCCCGCGAGCGGCCCGAGCGCGGCCATGCCGCTGATCACCGACCCCCAGATCCCGAACGCGACGGCGCGGTCGCGGCCGGTGAACACCGCGTTCACCGTCGACAGCGCCGCCGGCAGGATCATCGAGGCGCCGACGCCCTGCAGGGCCCGCGCGGCGATCAGCATCGACCCGCCGCCCGCGAACGCGGCGGCGGCGCTGGCCGCCGTGAACACCGCCGTTCCGGCCACGAACATCCGGCGCCGCCCGGCCAGGTCCCCGGCCCGGCCGAAGGGGATGAGCAGCGCGGCGAACACCAGCGCGTACACCGACGTGGTCCACTCGGCGTCGGTGGTGGTCAGCCCGAGGTCGGTGATGATCCTCGGCAGCAGCACGCCGACGATCGTGGCGTCCACGATGATGAGGGAGACGCCGAGGCTGATGACGACCATGCCCGTCCAGTGGCGGCGGTCCGCGGCGGGTGGCGGCACGGAGGCGCGCGGCGGCGCCGGAGCGGTGGGTTCGGGCACGGCCCCCAAGATATGGCCGGGTCGTCCGTGCCCGTCACCGACCCCTGGGAAACGGTCCTACGGCTCGCTGATGTCGGTGTGCAGCCGGATCTGCCGGACGGGCTCGCCCATGTCGAGGGTCCGGGCCGTGCCGTCGGGCGCCCAGCCGGCGGAGACGAGGAACGTCCGCGTGACGCGGTCGCCCTCGAAGGTCCAGGTGACGAGGGTGCCGAACCCGTCCTCGCGCAGGAGGTCGGCGGTGGCGGCGAGGAGCCGGCTGCCGTGTCCGGCGCGGGTGTGCATCGGGTCGACCAGCAGCGTGATCAGCTCGGCGGTCTCGGCGGGGTCGAGGTCGGGGTCCTCGGCGGGGGCGTGCGCGGCGAAACCGACGACGAGGTCGGAGGCGACGGCGACCAGCAGCCGGTGCCGCGGGCTCGGCGGGTCGGTCGCAGCCTGCGTCCAGCGCTGGCGCCACGCCTCGGTGGCCTCGAGCCCGGTGAGCCGGTCGAGGACGCCCGCGGGCAGCAGGTCGCGGTAGCCGTGGCGCCAGGCCCGGACCTGGATGTCGGCGACGGCGGCGGAGTCGCCGCGCCGCGCGGGCCGCACCCCGACGTCGGCCATGCGTCGGCGTCCCTTCGTCGTCGGTGTCTCGTCGTCGGTTCTCACGCTCTCGTCTCACGCGCCCCGTCGCGTGATCCCGCCCGGCCGGCCGCGGCCGGGTGATCGCCGTCCACCCTAGCGGGCGCGGGCGGGCCCGCCGGCGTCCGACCGGCGCCGCGCCCGGTACGCGCGGGTCTTGGTCCGGTTGCCGCAGACGCTCATGGAGCACCAGGACCGTGACCGGTTCTTGGACGTGTCCAGGAACGCCCAACGGCAGGTGTCCTCCTGGCAGACCTTGAGCCGGGACCAGGTTCCGGCGGCGGCCGCGTCGACGATCGCGGCGGTGAGGCGGGCCAGCCCGGCGGCGGCGGTCGCGGGCGGGTCGACGGGGACGAGCGCGGGACGCGGTCCCGCGAGCGTCAGCCGCAGCGGCAGGGAGGCGAGGACGTCGTCCAGCTCGTCCGGGAGGCCGGCGTCGCGGCGGGAGTGGTGCGCGGCCATGGCCTCGCGCAGCCCCTCGCGCAGCGCGACCGCCGCGGCCAGGTCGGCGTCCGTGGCCGTCGTTCCGGCCGGGACGAGACCGTGCCCGGCCAGCCACTCGGCGAGCCGCGCGGGCGTCGGGAGGTGCTCCTCGTCCGGCTCGACGTCATAGGTGTTGACGAAGTCCCGGAGCAGCAGCGCGGGGTCCTCGTGGGCGGCTGTCATCACCCCTCCTGCCTGTCGCAGGCGAGTCTACCAGCGCTTGACACCATCAATCTTGTTTTGATGGTTGCATTCCAGCGACACCAGCATTACCGTTTAGGTGGTGTCAACGATCGGGAGACGAACCATGAACGAGCTGCCCTTCATGGCGGCACTGGCGCTGCGGCACGAGTGGGCCGGGCGCGAGTACGCCCAACTGCAGGCCGAGGCGGTCGAGGCGAGGCTGGCCGCGACCGCCCGGACGGCCGAGCGCGCCGCCCGCAGGCGCGCCCTGATCCGCGCCCGGCTCACCGGGCTGCGCCGACCCCGCCGGCCGCGCAACGCCCGCCGTTCCGCGGCCGTCCACTGCGCGCGCGCCGCCGCGCGTTCGGCGTCCGCCGTCCGGCCGGTGAGGAGAAGGCGATGAGCGAGATCACGCCGAAGGTGACCAACATCGTCATCGACTGCGCCGACCTCGAGGCCATGGCGGCGTTCTGGGGTGCGCTGCTCGGCATGAAGACGACGGAGGTGAGCGAGGACTGGCTCGACCTGGAACCGATCGGAGGGAACGGCCCGTTCCTGTCGTTCCAGCGCGTGCCCGAGGGCAAGGCGGGCAAGAACCGGCTGCACCTCGACCTCACCGTCCCCGACATCCGGGCCGCGGGTGACCGGGCGGCGGGCCTCGGGGCGACCCCGGCCTCCGAGCCGATGGGCGATCCGGCCGCGCCCTTCCGCGTCTGGCGCGACCCGGAGGGCAACGAGTTCTGCTTCTGCACCGGGTCCTGAGATCCGGCCGCGGAACTACGGCGCGCGGGGCGGCCCTGATCCGCGATCATGGCGCGATGCGGCAGAAGGTACGTACCGGTCTCTTCCGGTTCCTGCGGTGGACGGTGTGGGCCGCGGCCTACGCGCTCGGGCTCGCGGCCCTCGCCGCCGCCGGGGCCTGGATGTGGTGGCAGCCCGAGCCCAAGGCGCCCGGCACCGCGGTCAACGGTCTGTGGGCGCGCCACCAGTGGGTCGGCGAGCCCCACACCGACGCGGAATACCGCGCGTTCGGGGAGCTGGTGAGACGCCACCGGATCACCGACGTGTTCTTCCACGCGGGCCCGTTCGAGGCGGACGGAACGGTGCCCCCGGCCAAGTACCGTCACGCGCGGGACCTCATCGCGGCGATGCGCAGGCACGCGCCGGGCGTGCGCGTCCAGGCGTACCTCGGGCAGATCCGGGTGGTGGACGGCCACGGCGTGATCGACCTCGACGATCCGGCCGTCCGCGAGCGGGTGCTCAGGACGGACGCGGCGTTCCTCGACATCGGGTTCGACGGCATCCACTACGACTTCGAGCCCATCTATCCCGATGACGAGGCGTTCCTGACCCTCATGGAACGCACGCGGGAGCTGACCCGCTCGCGGGGCAAGGTACTGTCGGCGGCGCTGGAGCAGCCGACGCTCGTGGACGCGGCGCAGCCCGTCTTCGAAGCGCTGATCCCGCGCACGGGCACGGTCCACTACCCGCCGCGGCCCACCGCCGAATTCCTGCGCCGGGTCGCGGACCGCGCCGACCAGGTCGCGATCATGACCTATGACGTGGCCCTGCCCACCGAGTCCCTGGCCGGATGGCACTTCGCCCGGCACACCCGCGCCGCGCTGGAGCTCATCGGAGACCGCACGACCGTCTTCATGGGCGTGCCCACCTACCGCCCCCTGATGGAGTGGGCGGAGACCCTGCCGGTCGCGCTGCGCGGCGTCCGGCGGGGCGTCGACGGCCTGGAACGGCCGCCGAAGCGCCCGTACGGCGTGGCCGTGTACGCCGACTGGACGACCCGTCCCGACGAATGGGCGCGCTACCGGGACCTCTGGCCGCCCGCGCCGGCGGCGTCCGACGCTCGGCAAAATCGGTCCGCCGTGGTTTCGAATCGTGCCGGACCGTAGGTACAAAGGTGGGTAACCGCAGGTCACCTGGGGTAAAGCCCGTTCGACACGAAACCGGTAAGGCAGGGCGAGGGAAGGGGACGAAGGCCGATGGACACCCAGCAGACCGCGTCGCACGACGCCGACCGGCTCGGCGAGCTGTCGGCCGAGTTCACCGGTTGGCGGATCGGCCGGGGCGGATCCGGCCATTGGTGGGCCGTTCGCGGGAACGACTTCGTGCGCACCCCCGACGTCGAGGAGCTGCGCGCCCGGCTGCGGGAGATGACCGCTGGATCACGTCACGCGAACGAGTCCGGGACGTGGCCGGGCTGACCCCGTAACGACGCATTCGCACGCGACGATGGGGAGATGGGAGCCGCCGCCACGCGTACCCCCGAGCGCGTGGCGGCGGCTTCGTTCGCGGGCCGTGCCGCCCGCGCCCGCGTTCCGGTTCCGCCTCACCTTGGACCTGCGGGCCCATCTCACGCGGCCGGAGCGGTACCGTTCGGTGCATGGCACCCAGCACATCACCTGACGCTCCGTTCGGACGGATGCTGACCGCCATGGTCACCCCGTTCCTGCCGGACGGGGGCGTCGACTACGACGGCGCCGCGCGCCTCGCGACCCACCTGGTCGACGAGCGGCGTCACGACGGCCTGGTCGTCAACGGAACGACCGGCGAGTCGCCCACGACGAGCGACGAGGAGAAGAGCAACCTGCTGCGCGCGGTCATCGAGGCGGTCGGGGACCGCGCCGTGATCGTCGCCGGTGCCGGGACGAACCACACCGAGCACACCCTGAAACTCGCGCGGCAGGCCGAGGCCGCCGGAGCGCACGGTCTGCTCGTGGTGACGCCGTACTACAACAAGCCCCCGCAGGAGGGCCTCATCCGCCACTTCACGGCCGTGGCCGACGCGACGGGGCTGCCCACCATGCTCTACGACATCCCCGGCCGCGCGGGGGTGGCGATCGAGAACGAGACGCTCATCAAGCTCGCCGAACACCCGCGGATCGTCGCCGTCAAGGACGCCAAGGGC
>DATCLF010000022.1:0-7891 GCA_036564055.1 Spirillospora sp. | reverse complement strand
TCGGCCAGCGCCCCGTAGGCCCCGCGCTCGATGACGTGCAGGTAGGCGAGCCCGAGCGGGTCGAGCGCGTCGACGAGCGCCCGGTAGGTGCCCTGCGGGTCCTCCTCGGCGATCTCGTTCTCCGGGTTGTCCGGGGAGATGCGCACGCCGACGCGTTCCGGCCCGACCTCGGCCGCCACGGCCTCGACCACGTCGATCGCGAACCGCAGCCGTCCGGTGCGGGAACCGCCGAACCGGTCGGTGCGCCGGTTGGTGTTCTCGGCGAGGAACTGGTGGATCAGGTAGCCGTTCGCGGCGTGCACCTCGACGCCGTCGAACCCGGCCCGGATCGCGTTGCGGGCCTCGGTGGCGAAGTCGGTGACGGTCGCCTCCACCTCCAGGGTCGTCATCGCCCGGGGTGTGACGTGGTCGAGATTGCCCTGCTTGGTGTAGATGGGTTCGCTTTCGATCCGGACGGGCGAGGGCGCGAGGGGCGTCGCGCCGTCCGGCAGGGTGATCGGGTGGGTCATGCGTCCCACGTGCCAGAGCTGCGCGTAGATCGTCCCGCCCGCCGCGTGGACGGCATCGGTGACCGCGCGCCACCCCTCGACCTGCGCCTCGGTGACGAGCCCGGGAATGCCGGGGCCGCCCTTGCCGAAGAGGTTGGGCCAGATCCCCTCGGTGACGATCAGCCCGGCCGAGGCGCGCTGCGCGTAGTACTCGGCGGTCAGCGGATGGGGGACGCCGGTCTCGTCGTCCGCGCGGCCCCGGGTCATCGGCGCCATCACGATCCGGTTGGGGAGCTTCAGGTGCGGCCCGTCGTAGGGGAGCAGCAGCGGACTGGTCATCGGTCTCCTCTCTTCCGAATTACATGTATGTGCATGGAATGTATGTACATGCAGAGATTGCCATCGCATGTAAGCTGATGTCAACACGAGGAGGGACCCACGATGAGCGCTGGTGCGGAGAACACGGCCGCGGACACCGTCGCGAACGACGCGGCGCTCTGGGACGGCGTCGTCACCCTGCACGGACGCGTCGAACATCGGCTTGCCAAGGTGATGCAGCGGCGGCACGGCATCGGCCTCTCGGAGTTCCGCGCGCTGTGCCGGCTGTCCCGCGCCGAGGGCGGCGAACTGCGGATGCAGGAGCTCGCCGACCTCATCGGCCTCAACCAGAGTTCGGTCAGCCGCCTGGTCGCCCGGCTGGAGGACGCCGGGCTGACCCGGCGCGTCATGTGCCCCAAGGACCGGCGCGGCGTCTACACGGTCATCACCGAGGAGGGACGGGCCGTCCAGGAGAAGGCCGCCCCGACCTATGCCGAGACCCTCACCGAGGCGCTGAACGCCGCCGCCGGGGATCCCGCCCTGGCGGGGCTCGTGAAGGCCCTGCGCGACTGAACACGCGCACGGCCCCTCCCCGGAGGTGCTCCGGAGAGGGGCCGCCGTACGGTGCTCGGCCGGGTGCTCAGGACGCGGCGGAGACCTTCCGCCGGGCCGGCGCGGGAGCGCCGGACGCGCCGGTCCCCTCGCCGTCCGTGCCCGGCGGGGCGAACCGCCGCAGCCGGAGGCTGTTGCCGACGACGAAGACCGACGAGAACGCCATCGCGCCGCCCGCGATCATCGGGACGAGCAGCCCCGACGCCGCCAGCGGGATGGCCGCCACGTTGTAGGCGAACGCCCAGAAAAGGTTGCCCTTGATCGTGCCGAGCGTGCGGCGGGAGAGCCGGATCGCGTCGGCCGCCGCACGCAGGTCCCCGCGCACGAGCGTCAGGTCGGACGCCTCGATCGCCACGTCCGTGCCCGTCCCCATCGCCAGGCCCAGATCGGCCTGCGCCAGCGCCGCGGCGTCGTTGACGCCGTCGCCGACCATCGCGACCGTCCGGCCCTCGGACTGCAGACGCTTGACGAGGTCCACCTTGTCCTGCGGCAGGACCTCGGAGACGACCTCCTCGATCCCGACCGCGTCCGCGACCGCCCGCGCCACGGTCTCGTTGTCGCCCGTCAGCAGGATCGGACGCAGGCCGAGCGCCCTGAACCGCTCGATCGCCTCCCGCGAGGTCGGCTTCACCTGGTCCGCGACCGTGAGCACCGCGCGGGCCTCGCCGTCCCAGCCGACCGCGACCGCGGTATGCCCGCGCGCCTGCGCCTCCTCCATGGCGGTTTCGAGCTCCGGAGTGAGGCGCTGCGACCACTCGTCCAGGAGCCGCGGCCGGCCGACGAGAACGCCGTGGCCTTCGACGACCCCCTGGACGCCGAGGCCCTCCACGTTGGTGAAGTCCTCGACCGTGCCGAGCTCGCCGACGCGTTCGGCCGCCCCCTTGGCGATCGCCTGCGCGACGGGGTGCTCCGACGCGTTCTCCAGCGCCCCCGCCAGCCGCAGGACCTCGTTCTCGTCCACGCCGTCGGCGGTGACGACGTCGACGAGGGCCATGCGTCCGGTGGTGACGGTGCCGGTCTTGTCCAGGACGATCGTGTCGATCGTCCTCGTGGACTCCAGCACCTCGGGTCCCTGGATCAGGATGCCGAGCTGGGCGCCGCGTCCCGTCCCGACCATGAGGGCGGTCGGGGTGGCGAGGCCGAGGGCGCAGGGGCACGCGATGATCAGCACGGCGACGGCGGCGGTGAACGCCGCGGCGGGACCCGCGCCCGCCCCGAGCCAGAAGCCGAGCGTGCCGAGCGCGAGCGCGATGACGACCGGGACGAACACCCCCGAGATCCGGTCGGCGAGCCGCTGCGCCCTCGCCTTGCCGGTCTGCGCCTCCTCCACGAGCCGCGCCATCTGCGCGAGCCGGGTGTCGGAGCCGACGCGGGTCGCCCTGACCAGCAGCCGCCCGCCCGCGTTCACGGTCGCGCCGGCGACGGCGTCCCCCGGCGCGACCTCCACCGGGACCGACTCGCCGGTCAGCATGGACGCGTCCACGGCGGACGAGCCCTCCACGACCGTCCCGTCGGTGGCGATCTTCTCGCCGGGACGGACGACGAACACGTCGCCCACCGAGAGCCGCTCGACCGGGATGCGCTCCTCCCGCCCGTCACGGACGACCGTCACGTCCTTCGCCCCGAGCTTCAGCAGGGCGCGCAGGGCGGCGCCCGCGCGGCGCTTGGACCGCGTCTCAAAGTAGCGGCCGGCGAGGATGAACGTCGTCACGCCCGCGGCGGTCTCCAGGTAGATGTTCATCGACCCGTCCGAGCGGGTCATCGAGAACTCGAAGCCGTGCCTGATGCCGAGCTCGCCGGCGGAGCCGAAGAACAGCGCCCACAGCGACCAGGCGAACGCCGCCAGCGTGCCGAGCGAGATCAGCGTGTCCATGGTGGCCGTGCCGTGCCGCAGGTTGACCGCCGCGGCGCGGTGGAAGGGCCAGCCCGCGTAGACCACGACCGGGGCCGCCAGCGTCAGCGACAGCCACTGCCACGCCCGGAACTGCAGCGCGGGGATCATCGCCATCGCGATGACCGGGACCGACAGGACGATCGCCGTGATCAGCCGCTGCCGCAGGGCGCGCAGCCCGTCGTCGGGCTCCTCGGCCTCCCCCTGCTCCTCGTCGGGTTCCGGGGGCGCCGGAAGCTCGGCGGTGTACCCCGCCTTCTCGATGGTCGCGACGAGGTCGTCGGTCGACACGCCCTCGGCGAACTCGACGGTGGCCTTCTCCGTCGCGTAGTTGACGGTCGCTGTCACGCCGTCGAGCTTGTTGAGCTTCCGCTCGATGCGGTTGGCGCAGGACGCGCACGTCATCCCGCCGATGGTCAGCTCGATCCGCCCGGACCCGGTGTCCGTGCTCATGGCTTCTCCTCCGCCTCGATCGCGAGGTCAGTGCGTGTGGGGGCCGTCGCCGTGACCCGGCTCGTGGCCGGGCTCGTGACTCGGTTCACGGCCGTCTTCCGGTTCGGGAGCGGGTGTCCCGGAGTGTCCGGCGTGCACCGTGAACTCGGCCGTGCGGACCTTTCCGTCGTGCTTGAAGTCCAGGTAGAGACGGTAGGCGCCGGGGCTCGGCGCTTCGGCGGAGAACGTGATGTCCGGTCCGGGCTTCGTCTTGCCGTCGCCCGGTTCCCCGTCGGGGTGGACGTGGAGGTAGGCGAGGTCGCCCTGGCGCAGGGCGACCAGGTGACCGTACGCCTCCAGGTAGGGCTCCAGATCGGTGACGGGCTTGCCGTCCTTGCTCACCGAGAGGGTGAGCTTGGTGGATTTTCCGGGGGTGAGCCCGCCGGTCAGCCTGACCTCGTACCCGTCCACCTTCGCGACCGGCTCCGGCTTGGGAAGCGGTGTGGGACGCAGGTCGCCGGGAGCGGTGATGTCGGTTCCCAGGGTGAGCTGTCTCTGCGCGCCCCGCGGCTGGACGTCGGTGAAGAAGCGGTACACGCCCGGCTTCGGCAGCGTCAGCGGCATCGACCAGACGCCGCCCTCGGTCATCTCCGGGTGCAGGTGCTGGAAGCCCGACAGGTCGCGCCGCGCCACGATCAGGTGGAGACGCTTGCCGTGCAGGGGCTTGAAGTCGGTGACGGGCCTGCCGTCCGGGCCGTTGACGGTGAACCGGAAGTCGGTGCGCTCTCCCGGCTCCACCGTGGTCTTGCTCGGGACGAGCGTGTACCCGTCCTCGGACACCTGGAGCCCGGCGGGCGCGTGTCCCGCCCCGCCCCCGTGTCCGCCCGCGTGCCCGGTGCCCGTGGCGCCTCCTCCGTGGCCTCCGGTTCCGTGCGAGGCCGTCTCGGCCGACGCGTCGAAGGGGCCGACGGCCTTGCCGATCCCCACGGCGCCGCCGAAGACGACGGCCAAGCCCGCGGCGTAGATCCCTACCCTGGTCGCGCTGTTCATGCCGTTCCACTCCGCTCGGTTCTCCGGGGCGCGCCCCGCGCGGACGCGAGGCGGTCTCCGGTCACGACGCCAGCCGGTAGCCGGCCTCCTCGACGGCGTTCTTGACCGCGGCGTCGTCGATGGGGGTCTCGCTCGTCACCGTGACCCGGCCGGTCTGCAGGTCGACGTCGACACCGGTCACGCCGGCGATCTGCTCGACCTCCTCGGTGACCGAGCTGACGCAGTGCGAGCAGGTCATTCCGGTGACGGTGTAGGTGGCGGTGTTCATCGGACGTCTCCCTTCGTCGGTACCCCCGGGGGGTATATTCGAGGTTTCATCGTGTCACAACGTCCCTCCAGGGACAACCCCTACCCCGTAGGGGTTATTTCGGGTTCTCCGTCACACCGTGTGAACCGCATCGGCGATTCTCCCGCGCGCGCTTGGGAGGATTCATCCGCCGCGATTACAGGAAGTTATCCACACCCTGTGTGACGACCGTACGACCCGTCGGCGGCGCCGGTCTGTCCGGGTTTCCTGAGGTATTGCCCCTGGAAGAGCCCCGCGTCCACGCCGAACCGCCGGTTGTGCACAACCTTTTCCACAGGCTTCCACAGCCTTGTGGACAAGCCGCGCACCCCACTGTGCGCACACTGTGCGCACGCCCCCGACGGGGGTCACTCCACGGGGGTAGGCGTACGCGGGCTCGACCGGTCGATCGACGATGTTCGCGGTCTCCGCCGGCCGATCACTCGCATGGGTCCGCTCGGCGTGCGGAGTCAGAACTCGTCCAGGCCGCCCACCTGGCCGATCGTGAAGATGTGCCGGGTCGCCGCGCAGATCGTCTCCGGCGTGCGAACCGGCGTTCCCTCCGGCGCCGCCGGAGCTTGGCGGAGGGGACCCTCGCGCATCTGGGAGACGCGGCCGGGCGAGACGCCGAGCGCCTTGGCGATGTCGCCTGTGGTTCCGAGCGGGCACAGGCAGGTACGACTTCGGCTCGGAGCTCACTTGAGGGCCCCTGAAGTGGCTCAGCCTGTGGACATGCCGTGCGCCCCGTTGCGCGCGCCGCGCGCGTCATTCCACAGGGATGACGTAGGCCGGCTCGTACCTGTCGACCGGTACCACGATGTCCGCGGTCTCCACCGGCCGATCGCCGGCGTAGGTCCGCTGGATCACCATGACGATCGAGCCGCGGTCATGACATCGGCGAGGACGGCCAGACCCTGTGGGCCGAACTCGTCTGGAGCCCGCCCTGAGGAGCGTCGGCGGCCACCACCTCGTCACCCTGGCTTACCCGCCGTACCTGTCGTGCCGGTCTGTTCAGCCGGCGCAACGACCCGCACGCCAGGTTCGCTCCATGGCCTCCCGAGCAGCCGCAAGCCAAGGAGGCCCGACGGGGTGTGTTCGCGCAGGTCGGAAGAGCAGCGTGGGGACGCGGCAGTCCGTTCGCTGCCTACCATGGGAGCGTCGTCCGAGATGCGCATGACCGCCGGTGGCCGCCTGACCCGCGCTTTGGTGGTCGTCGGGGAAGGAAGCGTGAGACATGCCCGAGCTGCCCGAGGTCGAGGCGCTGGCGGGCTTCCTGCGGGAGCGCGTCGTCGGCCGTGTCATCGCCCGGATCGACGTCCTCGCGATCTCGGCGCTCAAGACCTACGACCCGCCGGTCACCGCGCTGGGCGGGCTGACCGTCACCGGCGCGTCCCGGCACGGCAAGTTCCTCGACCTGGACGTCGACGGCCTTCACCTCGTGATCCACCTGGCCCGCGCGGGCTGGCTGCGGTGGCGGGACGAGATGCCGTCCAAGCCCGTCCGTGCCGGCGGCAAGAATCCCCTCGCCGTGCGCGTACGCCTGGACGACGGTTCCGGCTTCGACCTGACCGAGGCGGGGACGAAGAAGGGGCTTGCGGTCTACGTCGTCCGGGATCCCTCCGACGTGCCGGGTGTGGCGTCACTCGGCCCCGACCCTCTCGACGACGCGTTCACGCCCGAGGCGCTCCGCGCGATCGTCGACGGCAAGCGCACCCAGATCAAGGGCCTCCTGCGCGACCAGAAGGTGATCGCGGGGATCGGCAACGCCTACTCGGATGAGGTCCTGCACGCCGCGAGGATGTCCCCTTTCAAGATCGCCGCAACGCTGACCGACGAGGACGTCGCGACCCTGCACAAGGCGATCGTCACCACGCTGCGCGACGCGGTGGAACGCTCACGCGGCCTCGAAGTCCAGGACCTCAAGGGCGAGAAGAAGACCGGCCTGCGGGTGCACGCCCGCACCGGCCGGAAATGCCCCGTCTGCGGCGACACGATCCGCGAGGTGTCGTTCGCGGACTCGTCCTTGCAGTACTGCCCCACCTGCCAGACCGGCGGCAAGCCCCTCGCCGACCGCCGCCTCTCCCGCCTCCTCAAATAGGGCCCTGCGGTCCACGTCTGGGCTCGTCCTGCATTACCTGAGAGAGAGAACCGGTCCCGCCAGAGGCGGGACCGGTCGGTCTTCGGCCACCGTGGCCGTGGAGGCTCTCACGAGCTAGCTAACGGCCTCCACGGTCTCGTCGGGCAGCGAGGAGTAGTCCTCCCGCTGGACGATCCGCATGGCTTCCTCGGGGGAAATGCCGTGCTGGACCAGCGGGTAGAAGTCCTTGTAGCTGGCGCCCTTCAGGGCGTCGGCGTGGGGCATCCCCCCCATGCACAGCCAGTAGTAGTCCTCGAAGCGGCCGTTGTCCTCCAAGGAGGTTCGGGCCTGCTCGGCCTCCTCCGCGGAGACACGGCGCGACGCGACCAGATCCCTGAAAAGCTGGTCGTAGTACTCCTGGCCGGCCAGGGGGCGGCCAACCTCCTTCGAAGGGAAGTAGCCTCCTTCCTCCGCGTCCTTGTGCCCGCCGTGCAGACCCTTGGTCATGAGGTGCATGTTTCTCCTCATGGTCCGGCGCGCGGCGGCACGGGTGGGTGGCCCGGCCGCCGTCGCGCATGCTGATACCTACGCGACACCGGCCGGGTCGGCCTTGTTTTGGTGTCGTGGTAGGGACTGTCCGTATCGGGCGGGTGGTGTCCACGCCCGGCTGAGGACTTCTTGACGGAGGTCTTCAAGCGCGGGTGATGTGGTCAGTAGACTCTGTCGGCGCGTAAGCC
>DATCLF010000021.1:0-8967 GCA_036564055.1 Spirillospora sp. | reverse complement strand
AGCGTGCACAGGGCCTCCCTCAGCCCTTCACTGTCGGGGTCGTAGTAGTCGTAGGACAGGATCCACCGGTTCATGGTGTCCCCCGCGGTGTCGTACGAGGTCGTTCGCAGGGCATTCCCGGCACCGCCCCGCTCTCACCGGCCCGGACCGCGCACCCGGGACTTTCGGCCCCTGAAAGAGGCGCGCGGCCTGCCGAAACTGGAAGGGAGCGCATGGCCGGAGAAAAGGGGGACGGCCGATGATCGCGCTGGCACGGGCCCAACGACCGAACGTCCTGTTCGGCTACGACGGGACCGAGGAGAACGACCTCGCGCTGCGCTGGGCGGTGGAGGAGACCCGGCTGCGCGGGCTCGACCTGATGATGTGCTACTGCTGGCGCTGGCCGTATCCGGAAGGGCACGTCGATCACGACGTCCAGGCGATCGTCCAGCGGGCGGGGGAGAACCTCCTCCAGGACGGCGCCCGCCGGGCACGTGCCCTCGGAGCCGCGGGCCGGGTGCACACGCGGTTGAGACCCGAACCCGCCTCCGACGCGCTCGCACGCGAGTCCGACGACGCGGAGCTGATCGTGGTCGGCTCGCACGAGCGGCACCGGCTGCTCGACGTGTCGACGGCCGTCCAGCTTCCGGCGCGCACGCATCGCCCGGTGGTCGCCGTCCGCGGATCGGACGGCCCGCACGGGCTCGTCGTCGCCGGCGTCGACGGATCGGAGGCGGCGGACGCCGCGCTGGGCTTCGCGATCGAGGAGGCCGCCCTGCGCGACATCGACCTGCGCGTCGTGCACGGGGCCTGGGAACCCGGCGCGGTGCCCGAGCACGAGCTGTCTCTGTTCACCGACGAGACGAAGCTTCTGGGAACGCGCGCCGCCATGCTGGAGAAGGCGGTTCACCCGTGGAGGCACCGCTACCCGCAGGTCCGGGTGCGTGTTTCGCCGCTGCTCGAACGTCCCCGCGAGGCGCTGCTCGCGGCGGCCGAGGACGCCGACCTGCTGGTGGTGGGGGATCGCGGAACGGGCGGCGTGGACCCGCTGCTTCTGGGAGCGACCAGCTCGGCGATGCTGCACCACGCCCCGTGCGCCGTGGCGATCGTCCCGCCGCCCCGCGGCGACCGCGCCGAGGCCCGCGGCTCCCACCCGCGTCGGACCCGGTGAACCGTGGCGGCGGAACGGCACCACGCCCGCATCGCGGCCGGCGCCGCGGACGCCGCGACGAACGCCGATCCGCGCGAGCCGCTCCCGCAGCTCCGCAGGGAGCTCGGCACGGGCGACCGGGGCCTGTCGGGGCGTGAGGCGGCCCGGCGGCTGGCCGTCTACGGGCCGAACCGGGTCCGGCGGCGAGCGAGACGGTCGTTCGCGCGGCTGCTGACCGCCCAGCTCGCGCATCCGCTGGCACTGCTGCTGTGGGGCGCGGGCGCGCTCGCGTTCGTCGCCGGGACGCCCGCGCTGGGGTGGGCGATCCTCGCCGTCGTGTTGATCAACGCCGGGTTCGCGTTGCTGCAGGAGCGTCAGGCGGAGCGCGCGGTGGAGGCGCTGGCGGCGTATCTGCCCGAGCGGGCCCGCGTCATCCGCGACGGACACGAGCAGGACGTGGACGCCGCCGAGCTCGTCCCGGGCGATCTCGTCGTGCTGACCGAGGGCGACAAGGTACCCGCCGACGCACGCCTCGCCGACGGGGCCGTGGAGGTCGACCTGTCGATGCTGACCGGTGAGTCGGCACCGGTCGAGCGGATGGCGGTCCCCGCCAAGCAGCACGCGCCCCTGCTCAGCGAACCGAACCTGGTGTTCTCCGGGACGACCTGCGTCGGCGGGCAGGCGCGGGCCGTGGTGTTCGCGACCGGCGGGCACACCGAGCTCGGCCGCATCGCCGCGCTCAGCCAGCGCGCGCCCCGCGCCGACAGTCCGCTGGAGGCACAGGTGACGAGGGTCGCCTGGCTGATCGCGGCGGTCGCGATCGGCATGGGCGCGGCGTTCCTGCTGATCGGCACCCTCGTGGGACTGCCGCTGGAGGACGCGCTGACGTTCGCGATCGGACTGCTGGTCGCGAACGTCCCCGAGGGGCTGCTCCCGGCCATCACGCTCGCGCTCGCGGTCGGCGTGCGCGTCCTCGCCCGGCAGGGCGCGGTGGTCAAGCGGCTCAGCGCGGCCGAGACGCTCGGCTCCACGAGCGTCATCTGCACCGACAAGACCGGCACCCTGACCCGGAATCGGATGCGCCTTCGGGCGCACTGGACCCCGGACGGAGGCGTGTCCACCGCGGCGCCGCCCGCCGAGCTCGCGGAGGCGATGACCGAGTGCACGACCGTGTCCCGCGGTGAGGACGGCGAGCTGCAGGGTGATCCGACCGAGGTCGCCCTCGTCGAGGGGGCCGGGCCGGACGTCGCGGCGCGGCTGGCGGCCCGCGACGGCCGGCGCCGTGCGATCTTCCGGTTCGACGCGCGGCTGCGGCTGATGTCCACCGTCGCCCGCCACGACGACCACCTCCGCGTCCACGTCAAGGGAGCACCCGAGGCGGTACTGGCCCGGCTGGCCCGCACGTCCGGCGATGATCGCGACGCCGTCACCGCCGTCGTCGCCGAACTCGCGCGCCGTGGCCTGCGCGTCCTCGCCGTCGCGGTGCGCGACCTGCCCCCCGGCGCCGAGGCGCCGGCGCGCCGGGAGGACGCCGAGACCGGGCTTCGCCTCGTCGGGCTGGTCGGCCTGTACGACCCGCCGCGCCCGCACGTCGCCCGTGCGGTCGCCCGCTGCCATGACGCGGGGGTGCGCATCCACGTCGTGACCGGCGACAACGGCGCCACGGCGGCCGCCGTCGCGGCGGAGGTGGGGATCGGTGTGCCGCGGCTGCACGTGGTCGCCGAGTCCGAGCAGATCCACGACCACGAGCTGGACGAGCTGCTGACCGGCGACGCCGAGATCGTCTTCGCCCGGTCCTCACCGGAGACCAAGCTGAAGGTCGCCGACGCGCTGCGGGCCCACGGGCAGGTGGTGGCGATGACCGGGGACGGTGCCAACGACGCGCCGGCCCTGCACCGGGCCCACATCGGCGTCGCCATGGGACGCTCGGGCACGGACGTGGCCCGCGAGGCGTCCGCGATGGTGCTCACCGACGACGACTTCGCCACGATCGTCACCGCGATCGAGTCGGGGCGGCGCGTCTACGACAACGTCCGCAAGTTCATCCTGTACATCTTCGCCCACGCCGTCCCCGAGATCGTCCCGTTCCTGGTGTTCGCGCTCAGCGGCGGCCTCGTGCCCCTTCCCCTGACCGTCCTGCAGATCCTCGCCATCGACCTCGGCACCGAGACCCTCCCCGCGCTCGCGCTCGGCCGCGAACCCGCCGAACCCGGCGTCATGAAGCGCCCGCCTCGCCCGCCCTCCCAGGGCGTCATCTCCCGCGACATGCTGGTCCGCGCCTGGGGCTACCTCGGGGTGGTGTCCGCCGTCCTTTCCATGGCGGTGTTCTTCTACGTCCTGTGGCGCGCCGGCTGGCACCCCGGTGACCCCACGTCGCAGGGCTCCGGGCTGCATCGCGCCCATCTGACCGCGACCACCGCCACCTTCGCCGGCCTGGTCGCCTGTCAGGTCGGCACCGCGATGGCCGCCCGCACCGATCACGCCTCCCTGCGTCAGGTCGGCCTGACCACCAACCCCCTCCTGCTCGGCGGCATCGCCTTCGAGCTGCTGTTCGCCGCCGCCCTGATCTACCTTCCGCCCCTGCAGGGCCTGTTCGACACCGCCGCCCTGCCCTGGGACGTCCTCGTCATCATCGCGACCTTCCCCGTCATCGTCTGGGGCACCGACGAACTCCGCCGCTGGACACGCCGCCGTGCTCGCTCCCGTCGGCCGGCCGGACGGGCAGGGACGGCCTAGCCTGGGCCCGTGCGTCCTCGGCGCGGATCGGCGGGTGCGGTGGGCGGCAGGACGGGTTCGATCCGGTAGAGGGAGGGCATGCCTCCGCTGCGGGGAGCGATGTCGCGCTCCGCCCCGGCCAGGACGCCGATCAGGTCCCGTGCGGTGATCAGGCCGACCAGGACGCCGTCGTCATCGGTGACTGCCACATGGTCGTTGCCGGACGCGAGCATGGCGCGCGCCGCCTCGGGGATGGTGGCCGACGGCCGCACCGCCTCGGCCGGTGGTGACGGCAGCAGCTCCGTGACCGGCTGACGGGCGTGCTTCGGGACGGCTGCGTTCCACGTCGCGGTGACGGTCTGGGCGTCGACGACCCCGAGGAAGCCGCCCTCGTCGTCGGTGACCGGCAGGTGGTGCACCTCGGCCTTGCACATCAGCTCCCACGCCATCAGCACCGATTCGCCGGCGGCGATGGTGAGCAGGTCCCTGGTCATCACCTCGCCGGCGGTGCGCTGCTCCAGCGGCGGACGCGTCGTCATGGCCCCTCCTCGCGTTCCGCGCCTGTCGTCTCGTCTCCAGCCTGACCGGCGGCGGGGCCGCGGCATCAGAGGCGAACGTCCCGTCCTGGGCGTCCTGCCCTGTGCGTCTTGCGGCGGGTTCGGGTCAGGGGTTGTCGGCGGACGCGGCGGTGTGGTCCGCGCAGATCACGGTCCAGCACCGCGCGTGCTTGCGGACCACCGGAACGGTGTCGCCGCCGAGCGGGTTGCCGTGCTCGGAGTTGACCCGGGCACCGATCACGAGCAGCTCGGCGTTGGCGGCCGCCTCGACCAGCGCCCGGCCGGGTTCGCCGCGCAGGACCCGGAGCCGGGTGGTGAGCCGCTGAGAGCGAGGGATCGCCCGGGCGACCAGGCGGCGCAGCCGCAGCCACTCCCCGAGGCCGCGCAGTGCGCGGGGCGCCCGCGCTTCACCCGGTGCCAGCACGTGGACGACGTCGAGCCGCGCGCGGCGGTCGAGGGCCTCGCGGGCCGCACGGCGCAGCGCGACCATCGAGTTGGGGGATCCGTCGACGCCGACGACGACGGAACGGTGTTCGGGCACGACGAACATCGATGACCTCCCTGAGTTCGTCTCTACCCTTCCGTCTGCGCGGCCGGCGGGGCAGTGCCCGGAGTCCATCGCGGCCGGGACCTTCGGCCCGGAACAGGGGGAGCCCACCGGCCTCCGGGCCGGGAGGACGCGGTGACGTCTCGTCCGCCGCGGCGGGACCTTCGGCTCTCACCTGCGGAAACAGGTTCGGTCGAGACTCGGGATACGTACTGGACCGAAAAGCACAGGGAGAAGCCCCATGGGCGAGATGACGGTTCTCCACCGTGAGGACGACACCTTCGCCGTGCTCGTCCGGGACCACGTCATCCACGTGGACCAGCCGTACACGGCGGGCGGGATGGACGCCGGGCCGACACCGGTCGAGCTGTTCGTGGCGTCCCTGGCCGCCTGCGCGGCCCACTATGCGCGACGCCACCTGGCGCGGCGCGGCCTTCCCTCGCACGGGCTGGAGGTCACCGCCGCCTTCACCATGACCCCGGCGTTTCCCGCCCGGGTGTCACGTGTCGAGCTGCGGCTGCGTCCCCCCATCCGGCTGTCGGACGAGGACGCCGGGGGACTGCACGCGGCCGTCGAGCACTGCACCGTCCACAATTCCATCCTCGACCCGCCCCGCATCGGCATGCGTCTGGAAGCGCCGGTCGCAGCCGCTTGAGCTCGAAGGGTTCACGCGTCTGGTGGTTCGCGCTCTGGAGCCCGCCGGGGAATGCGCAAGACGACGCGGGTTCCGGGGGTGTGATCGGTGATGTGCAGCGTGCCCTTGTGGGCGTGGGCGATCTCCCGCGCGATCGAGAGGCCGAGACCGGTGCCCGCGGGATTCTTGCGGCGGGCGTCGGCGCAACGGTAGAAGCGTTCGAAGACCGCGTGGCGTTCCTCGGCGGGAATGCCGGGACCGTCGTCGGTGATCTGCAGGATCGCCCAGCCGCCCTCACCCGTGACGGTGACGTCGACGTGCGTCTCGGCGTAGCGTTCGGCGTTGCTCATCAGGTTGTGCAGCAGCCGGGCCAGCTTGACCGGTGACCCGTCCACGACGGTGTCCGGCCGCAGGCGCGTGGCGACGGTGACCGGCGGGGTGCGGTGGGCGAGTTCGTCCTCGACCAGCCGTGACAGGTCGAGCGGCTGGATGTCCTTGAGCGCCGTGGACTCCAGCTCGGCCAGGTCCAGCAGGTCGGAGACGATGTCGCCGAGGCGTTCGGCGTCGTGGAGGGCGGCCAGCAGGATCTGGCGCAGATCGGTGTTGGGGTCTTCCAGAGCGACCTGGAGGCGGGTCTGGAGTCCGGTGATGGGGCCTTTGAGGTCGTGGGAGGTGTCGGCGACGGCTTCGCGGTGCCGTCGCATCTGTTCCCGCAACGTCTCGGTGGTGCGGCGTTCGTTCTCCTGGGCGCGGCGAAGCCGCTGGTTGACCTCGTTGAGTTCCCGGGCCCGGTTGAACAGCTCCATCTCGATCAGCTGCATCTGCGCCGCGGGGGAGTCCGCCACGGCCGTGGACTGGGCCGCCCTGCGCAGCCGATCGACGAACGGGGTGATCTCTTGCACGTTCTGGACGATCCAGAGGAGGTCGCCGTCGGGTCCCGTCACCGGGGCGTTGACCACGCTCCAATGCCGCTCAGTGAAATGGTCCGGCTTCCGTGGGTCCCTCAGGTCGTAGCGCAGCATGGCGATGATGTCCGTCTCGCCTTCGGTGAGCACCCGTTCCAGCGAGGTCCGCAGCTGCTCCAGGTTCTGCCAGGGCGGGCCCACGGGGACCTCCAGCTCCGGTTGGCCGATCAGCTCCGCCCGGTTCAGGCCGGTCACCTTCTCGAAGGCGCGGTTCACCGCCCGGATCACCAGGTCGGGCGACAGCACCATCGTGGCGGTGGGCGACGCCTCGAAGATCAGTCCGAAATCGATCTCCGTCTTTGACCTCATGTCAGGCCCATACCCGACCTCACCTGCGCATACCTCACCGTTAAGGGACGCAAACCGCGTATTAGACCACTTCTGGACTCTGCGCACAGAGTGATTGATCGAGTGCGAAGGATCGTCAGATTCGGATGTCTCCCCGGGCTCGAACAGCCGGCTGCTTTCGGGGGAGACGGACCGGCGGCAGCCTGGCCGGGTGACTCCGGCACAGCGCTGTGCCGCCCGGTTCCGGTGGCCCGGGCGAGGCCGTGCGACCGCGGAGCCGCCGCTCACCTCCCGGCCGATCAGGCCGGCCGCGTCTGCCCGGCCCTGCCGTGCCCGGGCGCCGCCGCGCCGGCGGCTTCGTTGCGTCCGCTGTGAACGGGACAGGCAAATTCCTCATTTGCGCGAGGCGCTTGGCCATGCATCTCCATCATTTCGGAAATGACTGAGATGTGCCCAGATGGGTGCTCGACTTGTGGGCTCCCATCCGAATCCTTCACATGGCGGCAATTCTTCACACTGATCCTTTGAACGCCCGCTGTTGTTCAATTGAGAATCTCAAAGTAGGCTTGCGCGCACCGCAGGGTCCAAAACGTCGACAGGGGGTTCGAGTTGCGTTCGGGGATTTGTCGTCGGCTGTGCGAGGGATCAGTGCAAGGTGGCCACTTATGGGCGTTGACCGGGACCACAATGCAACCGACCGTACATCCGCCCATGTCGCGATCGAACGAACCGGAACTCGCGCTCAGCGGAGTCTCGTGGATTTGATCTCGACCGTCGTCGCCGGAAGAGGCGGGCACCGTCGCCCGTGGTCGGCTCTGACGCCGGGCCGGCATCGGGGTCGTCGGCGCCGTGGTCGTCTCATCCGTGGTGCCGGGTGACCGCGGTGGTCGTCGCCGCCACGGTCCCTGCGGCTGCGTGAGATCACGCAGCCCCGAAAAGATCCGGTGTCCGCCTTTGTTGAACGTCGTCGATCCCTCCGATGCGAGGAATGGTCGTCGAAACGCTCTGACCTAAAGCGTTTTCAAGAACCGCGCCGCACGGCCGCGGACGCCGTAGCCCTGCGCGTGGAGAACGCATGGGCCGCCGACCGGTTCCGGGCACTGGTGATCTCCATGTCACGGCATCCCAGGCGCCGGGCATGATCCTCCGCCGCGAGCATCAGCGCTCGTCCGATTCCCCGACCGCGAACCCGGTCGTCGACGACGAGGGCGACCAGGCGGCCCCGGCGGCCCGTGTGCTCGAGCAACGTAAGGGCGTGCAGCGCCGCCACGCCCGCCACCCCGCCCCCCGCCTCGGCCGCCATCGGCATGCTGTGCGGATCCTAAAGCCGGTACTTCAGCCTGGTCGCCACTTCCGCCGACTCAGTCGGATGTCCCGGCTGATCGAGCAGCACGGCGATCCGGGACGCATCCTCGACACCCGCCATTCTGATCGCGATCGTCATGATCGGCAGTCTGGCGTCTGTCACGGTGACAGGGCATAGGCGGCGGGACGACCGAAGCCGCCGGCTCGTGTGACCGAACTCGGCAGGTCGCCGCCGCTCGTGTCCCGACGATGGTGCCGCCCGCTGAGGCGCCCCGCCGCGTGGCGGTCACTCTTCCGTGCGTGGGAGCCGAGGGCCCGCCGGGGTGACGGTGCCCGAGCGTTCGCGGCCCGGTCAACGGCACGGCCCCGGCTCGCGCGGCGCTCGTGAGGAGCGGTGCGCCGCCCTGGCCGCCGCTCGTCCGACCATCCGGCGACGAGGGCCTCGGCGGCGATGCCGCGGGGCGGAACGAGCGCATGGGGCCTGGGCTACCCCGCGACGCGCATCGGCACCGGACGGTGCGGGCGCGGGCACCGTCACCTCGCCGAAGCGCGGGACGTGCGGCATCCGGTCCGTTGCCGCCGTGGACTCGCACCCGGCCGCGTTGCCGGATGTGGCCACCCACGGTGACTCGGCGTGATCTTGACCGGGGCCAGATGTGATCTTGCGGAAGCCCTTTCTCATAGGGGTTTTCGGCGATCGAGCGGTTCCGGCTCCGTCGCCTCCGTCGAGCCGCTCTCCGCGGAACAGGCTATTGACCTGCCCAGACTCCCTACGTATAAGGGTGTATACACGCATATCCACAGCGCGTGCGAGGCCGTCGCCGAGC
>DATCLF010000020.1:0-18934 GCA_036564055.1 Spirillospora sp. | reverse complement strand
GGAGCTCGCCCGGCGTCTCGCCGTCGTGGTCGATCTCCTCGCCCTCGTCGTCCACGATCCGCAGCTCGGTGAGCGGGACGTTGGGGCCGGGCGTGGAGAGCAGGGCGCGCCGCTCGTCCGGGTCGAGGTCGTCGTGGACGGTCGACAGGCGTCCGCATGCGACGAGCGGGCTGGTCTCGGTCATCCCCCAGGACCCGGTGAGCATGACCCCGGTGCCCTCGTGCCAGGCCTTGGCCAGCGCGTCCGGGACGGGGCTGCCGCCGGACACGACCATGCGCAGCGAGGACAGGTCGGTCGCGTCGAGCAGGGGGAGGAGCCCGCGCCAGATCGCCGGGACGCCGGCCGTGAAGGTCACCCGGTGCCGGGACAGCCGCCGTGCGAGCGCCTCCGGGCTCATCGCGGGGCCGGGGAGCACGAGGTCGGACCCGGCGAGCATCGCGGCGTAGGGCAGTCCCCACGCGTTGACGTGGAACATCGGGACGATCGGCATCACCACGTCGCGCTCGCTGATCGCGAAGCTGTCGGCGCCGAGGAGCGTCAGCGCGTGCAGGACGATCGAGCGGTGGCTGTAGAGGACGCCCTTGGGACGTCCGGTCGTGCCCGACGTGTAGCAGAGGCTCGCGGCGTCGTTCTCGTCGACCGCGACGGGCTCCGCGGGGCCGGGGGCCCGGTCGAGCAGCGCCTCGTAGTCGACGACCCTCGGGTCCTCGGGGATCTCCTCGGTGCCGCCGTCGTCCATGACCACGATGTGACGCACGGTGGGGACCTTGTCCATCAGGGGCCACACCACCGGGATCAGTGAGCGGTCGATGAACAGGACGTCGTCCTCGGCGTCGTTGACGATGTACTCCAGCTCGGCGGAGAACAGCCGGTGGTTGAGGGTGTGCAGGATCCGCCCGCTGGTCGGCACCGCCAGGTAGAGCTCGACGTGCCGCTGGGAGTTCCAGCCGAACGTGCCGACCCGGGCGGACCGCGGGATCTCCAGCAGGTCGAGGGCGGCGGCGAGCCGGCGCGCGCGCTCGGCCACCCGCCCCCAGGTGGCGGTCACCTCGCCGTCCACGGTGGCGGTGACGACCCTCTTGTGCGCGTACAGTCGCTCGATCCGGCGCAGGAAGACCGAGACGTCGAGTGGCCGGTCCTGCATGAGACCGCGCATGAGCCCTCCAGCAAACCACCACGGACAGGGACACCCGGCTGTCCGGGGCCAGTGAACTAACTAAGCGCATAGTTAGGTCTCGGGCCTGCGCTTGTCAACCATGGATCGCCGAAGGTCATGGCGGATCAGGGCCGACGGCGCGCACGGGCGAACAGGCGTCGACCGAGCGGGACGGGGGCGGAGAAGGCAGGGCGGGACCCGGGCCGGACGGATGCAGAGACGGGGTGAGGTCGGACGCGGGCGATGTCGGAAATGGGCGGGGTCAGGAGCGGGCGGGGGACCCCGCGTTCGCGTCGCCGCCGCGCTCGGGCACGGGAGCCGTGGGAGCGACCAGCTTCAGCGCGAGGTCGGCGTAGAACTCGCCGAGCTGCTCGGGCGTGTCGCCGCCGTCGAGCCGGTACCAGCGGACGAGGTCGATGCTCAGCGACAGCATCGCCCGCGTGACCCGCTTGACGTCGACCTTCGCGAACGACCCGTCCGCGACCCCGCGGCCGACCGCGTCGCGGAAGAACTCGTTGGTCCGGTGGCGCAGCTCCAGGACCTCGTCGTAGTGCTCGGCGGTCAGGCCGGCGAGCTCCATCTGGCAGACCCGCGCGACCACGTGGTGGCGGGCGTGCCACGCGGTGTAGGCGGAGATGATCGCGCGCAGCCGCTCCGCCGAGTCCTCCTCGGCCAGGATCGAGGGTTCCTGGACGGCGGCCAGGGCGCGCTCGTGGCCCACCCGGATGATCTCGTAGAGGACCAGTTCCTTCGACGGGAAGTGCACGTAGAGCGCCGCGGGGCTGAGGCCCACGCCCTCGGCGATGTCGCGCGTCGTCGTGGCGTGGTAGCCGTTCGCGGCGAAGCAGCGGACCGCCGAGGTGAGCAGGCGGCGCTGCACGTCCCCGAGCTCCTCCCTCCACAGGTCGGGGGAGTGATCCCGCAGCCGGGGGTCGTCCGCCAAGTCCTGTGCGGTGAATCGGGCCTGCCGTTTGGCCATCCGCGCCCCTCGCTCCTCGAACTGTGGTCCGGCCCCTGGACGACGTACGACAGTGTCCGACACCGGTGCCGTGCGTCCACAGTCGTCGCACGTCGCCGTCACGACGGTACCGGCCTGTGACCCTTGACATGAGCATCCTAACCCGGTGACTATGCGCTTATTCACCGGTGACCCCGCCGCACGGACCGGGACGCCGCGTTCCTCGTCCCGGTGATCGCTGATGTACTTCCGGTACGCGGGTATGCGACCGGCGTGCGGATCGCCTGAGCACCATCCATGGACGCCGGCCAGGCGGAGACGACCAGCAGGCGAAGGAGGGCGACGATGACGGAACCGATCACCGTGGCGGAGGGTTTCCACTTCCTGGAGGCGCCGCGCTGGCGCGACGGAAGGCTCTGGTTCTCCGACTTTTACGGCCACCAGGTCACGTCCATGCGCGAGGACGGCTCCGACCGGCGCGTCGAGGCGCGCGTTCCCGAGCAACCCTCCGGGCTCGGCTGGCTCCCCGACGGGCGCCTCCTGGTCGTCTCCATGCGCGACCGCAAGATCATGCGCAGGGAGGCCGACGGGACGCTCGTCGTCCACGCCGACCTGTCCGACCATGCGACGGGACATGTCAACGACATGGTCGTCGACGACCGGGGCCGCGCCTACGTGGGCAACTTCGGCTTCGACCTCATGGGCGGCGCCCCGCTGGAGCCGACCGCGCTGCACCGCGTCGACCCCGACGGCACCGTCACGAAGGTCGCCGACGACCTCTGGTTCCCCAACGGCGCCGTCATCACCTCCGACAACGTGCTGGTGGTGGCCGAGACCTTCGGGAACCGCATCAGCGCGTTCGACATCGCCGCCGACGGTTCGCTCACCAACCGGCGGCCCTGGGCGGAGTTCGGGCCGCTGCCGTCGTCCCGCCGGGTCGACGAGGCGCTCGGCCAGCTTCAGGCGGCCCCCGACGGCGTCTGCCTCGACGCCGAGGGCGGGCTGTGGGCCGCCGACGCCATCGGCAGCCGTCTCGTGCGGGTCACCGGCGACGGGCGGATCACCGACGAGATCAAACCCGGCACGCCCGTCTACGCGTGCGGGCTCGGCGGGTCCGACGGCAGGACGCTGTTCGCCTGCGCCGCGCCCGACTTCCACGAGGGGCCCCGCAAGGCGGCGAAGGAGGCCCGCATGCTGGCCATCCGCGTCTCCGTTCCCGGAGCGTCCGCGGCTTAGGGGCGCGCCGGCGCCCGCGAGGAGAAGAGGCTCGGGACGGCGGGTGCAGACCCGGCGCGGGTTCCGCCGCGCCGTCCCGGTGCCCCTGGTCGTGGTGTCCCTGCTCATGGTTCCGGTGCCTGCGGTCTTCGACGCGGCCGTCCCGGTCACCCGTCCGGTCCGGCCATGAACTCGGCGAGCCGGGCCATCTCCCTGGGAGGGTCGATCACCGGCTGGATGACGAGCTCGTCGACCCCCGCGCTCTCGATGGCGGCGATGCGCTCGGCGAGCCTGTCGGGGGTCCCGACGAGGCCGAGCTTGTCCACCAGCGACGGCAGGACCAGGTCGCGCTCCGCCGGGGAGATGCGGCCCAGGTAGTTGGTGTAGAGCACGTTGTGCCGGTCCGGGTCGGTGGCCGTGGTGCCGCGCCGCTCCAGCAGCCGCTGGACGGCCTCGCGCTCCTGCGGGTCGAGTCCTTCCCCGAACGACGGGTTGTCGGCGGCGAACGTCAGCAGCGCCAGCGCGATGTGCCCCATCGCGTCGCGGGCCGCGTCGCCGTAGGGGTCCTCGTCCTCGTCGAGGACGTGCAGTGACGTCATCACGTACGAGTCGGCGTCGTCGGGCATGCCCGCGTCCCGTGCGGCCTTCCGGCGCGTCTCGTCGAAGGCGCGCCACGTCTCGGGGTCCAGCAGCCCGAACGAGATGACGCCGGTGCCGAGGCGGCCCGCGATGGCGGCGGCCTTCAGCCCGAACGCGGCCACCAGGAACTCGATGGGGTCCGTGCTGTTCACATAGGGCCCGACGTGGAGGAAGCGGACGTCGCGGACGCGATCCCCTTCCCGGTACTCGATGGACCGTCCGGTGCACAGGCCCTGCAGCGCGGCGGTGAACTCTTCGAGCTCGGCCATCTTGGTCGGCGGCATCCCGAGACTCCGCCGCGCGGTGTTCCCGGTGCCGACGCCGCAGATGACCCGTCCCGGCGCGAGCGCGTTGAGGCTGGCGAACGCCGTCGCCGAGGCCGGTGCCGATCGCAGCGCGGGCGACGTCACGCCGACGCCGAGCTTGATGCGGCTGGTCGCCTTGGCGCACAGGGCGAGCGCCACGAAGGGATCGCCGTGGAGCATCGGGGTGTCGTACACCCAGAAGCTGTGGAACCCCAGGTTCTCGGCCTGGACCGCGAGTTCTTCGACGCCCGGCTGTGCCGTTACCACGATTCCTGTACGCATGGAGTGCCCTCCTCGTCGGGTGGCCTCCTCCAACTAAGCGCATAGTCAGGAAGGGCTGTCAAGAGACGCGCAGGTCAGCGGGGGTTCGCCGGACGTCGGGATCGCCCGTGGGCGGGCGGATGCGGCCCACCGTGGCCGGTTGTGCAAAGTTTTCTCCGACGATCGGGTAGCCCCCGTCCCGTCCGTGCGAGGCGGACGCGTGGAGCTCGGCGAACGCGGACCGGGCCGCCCCCGGCCGGGCAGGGCGCCGGCCGGTTCCCGGGCGTGCCTCGCCGTGCACGTCAGGGCGTCGAGCCACCGGCCGGAGCCGACCTCCGTCCTCGGATGCGCGGCTTTCGCGTCCCGTGGGGCGAAGCAGAGCTTGCCGCGGAACGGCCCGCAGGAAGGTCGAGCGGCGCCGACGTCATTATCGACGGCGCCTTGCACATGATTCCTGAGAAAGTGAAATATTCGTCCTTGACGGTGGACGTTTCCCTTGGTCATCAAGCCGGAGAACGTGAAAAGATGACCACTTTCCGTTGGGCGGGGCGGGCACGCTCGGAGTAGGGACGGCCACGTTGAGTCAAAGGCGACCCCGTAGTGACCACATGGCTACGGCGTGCACGTAATCCTTACTGTTTCGTCAGGCTGCGCAGGTCGGACGACGTAGAACGTGTCCTCTCCTGCACCACGGTAAGCAAGTTGTTCCTTGCGTATCGTGATCAACGGATAAAACATGGCGTATACGCCCAGAATCGAATGATTCGGAAGGTGGTGGACGGGTCAGCTGTTGCACAGTGAATCGGACATCGGAATGCTCGTGCTCGCCCGAACAGACGTCTTCTCCTGCTCTGCATGGCCGACCACTGAAAGCGGACACCATGACGAACGATTTGCTGTCCCTGTCGACGGACGAGTTCCTCGCCGGCATCGACGCGGTCGCGTCCAAATTCGATTCGGCAACCTACCCTCAGCGGTACCTTCCCGACGAGGACTGGGCGCTCCTGGTGAGGGCGGGGGTCCTGCTGCCGACCCTGCCCGTTCGGTACGGAGGGCGCGAAAGCCACACCGAGATGTGCCGGGTCGTCGAGACGGCGGCCGAGTGGAACCTGGCGCTCGGCGTGTTCGTCATCGTCAACACGGCGCTCGCGCTGTTCCCGGTCGTCAAGTTCGCCAGTGAAGAGATCAAGAACGAGATGCTCCCGCAGTTCGCGGCCGGCCGCCCCGTGCGGGCCGGGCTCGCCGCGACCGAACCGGGCGCCGGGTCGGCCCTCGCCGCCATGACGACCACCTTCGAGGAGGTCGAGGGAGGCTACCGGATCCGCGGCCGCAAACACTGGCAGGCGCTCAGCTCGTCCGCGCACTGGTGGCTGGTCGTCGCGAAGAACGCGCACAAGAGCAGCGAGTACGGCTACTTCATCGTCCACCGGGACGAGGGGTTCCGCACCGTCCAGCTCTACGAGGCGCTCGGCCTGAAGCTCCTCGACTACGGGATCAACGACGTCGACGTGACCGTTCCCCGGTACCGGCGCATCGACGCCGAGGCGACGGGCATGACCTCGGTCGACCTGTTCCTCGCCTCGCGTTCGCTGCTGGCCGCGGCCGGGGCCGGCTTCCTGCGCCGCATCAGCCGCGAGGCGCACGCCTACGCCGACGGCCGTCTGATCGGGCGCAAGCAGCAGTCGAAGATCGGGTTCGTGCGCTACCGGCTCGCGTCCATCGACGCCTCGTCCGTCGTCTGCGACGCCCTCAACCACTACCTGCGGACGGCCCTGGACTTCCGGGCCGACATGACCTCCGCGTTCCCGGCCGTCCAGGCGCTCAAGACCGTCGCCACCGAACGGATCGTCAACGCGGCGCAGGACTACCAGCAGCTCGCCGGCGGCGAGGGGTACCGCTGCGGGGCGCCGACCAACATCGCCGGGCAGGCGTTCCTCGACTCGCGGGTCTTCACGATCTTCGACGGCAACAACGACATGCTCAACCAGCAGATCACCACGCACTGCCTGACCCGGCGCTCCGGCAGGCCGCTCAGCGAGTTCCTGGCCGAGTGGCCGCTCACGGCGGCGGGCGTGGCGGCGCTCAAGCCGGACCTCGGCTTCCTCGACGGGCGGTTGGACCAGGCGCGGCAGGTCCTCGCCGGCCGCGTCATCGCCTACCTGTTCGCGGCCTCCCAGGTCCTCAGGTGGGCCGAGGAGACCGGTGCCGCCGAGGACAGGGTCCGGCTGGCCCTGGAGTTCCTCAGGCACGACATCGGCGGCGCCGCGGCCGAGTTCCGGCTGCTGGACACCGGCGTGCTCAACGGCGGGGGCGCGGCGGAGGCGGCCGGCGCGTACGCCGGCGCGTCGGCCGGGTCCACGGGCCCGGCGTGACCATGCGAAGGGGCGGCGACCCGGCCGGGTCGCCGCCCCCTTCCGGCCGGCGTCGCGCGGGCGGTCAACCCGGCAGGCCCTCGCGGCGCTGGATCCGCTCCGCGAGGTCGGCGGCCCTCCGCTTCATGAGGTCGAGCCCGGCCTTGCCCCATGGACGCGGTTCGCTGTCCACGACGCAGACCGTGCCGAGGACCGTGCCCGTGCTGTCGGTCAGCGGGGCGCCGGCGTAGCTGCGCACCATGAGCCGGTCGACGATCGGGTTCCCGGCGAACCGGGGGTAGTCGAGGACGTCGTCGAGGATCAGCGCCTTGCGACGGATGACGACGTGGGGGCAGTAACCGGCGTTGAGGGGGACCCTCGTGTCCAGGACCTCTTCCACGAGCTCGGCGGCGGCCGGCGGCGTGTAGACGCCGCAGATGAACTGGTCCTCGCCGACGAGGTTGACGAAGGCCACCGGTGTGGAGGGGAGCCCCGCGAGCTTCTGGGCCTCCAGCGCGACCTCGTGGGCGAACTGGTCGAACTCGGCTTCCCGCTTCTGGCCGAGCCCCAGTTCGCGCAGCCGGGCCGCCCGCTTCGGCGCGTCGTGGTCGGGCGGCAGCAGGGGGCGGTCGACGAGTTCGGGCGCCGGTTCACTGTAGGGATATGTCACGGGAACCTCCGGGGATGTGGTGGCGGGTGAACGGGGAAAGGGACGGGATCGGCGGTCGCGCCCCGGCCGCCTGCGTCGGACCCGTCCCGGACCTGCGCCGGACGGACACGGGTTTCGGGCCGGGCATCGGACGGGTTCGGGCGGGTTCGGGCGGACGGGGTCAGGCGGACGGGGACGGGGCGGTGGCGAGAAGGTGCAGGATCAGCGCCCTCAGCGTCGAGATGGCCGATGACCGGTCACGCGCGTCGCACAGGACGACCGGGACGTGCGACGGCAGTTCGAGGGCGGAGCGGACCTCCTCGGGCTCGTAGTGGTAGGCGTCGTCGAACTCGTTGACGGCGACGAGGAAGGGGATGCCGCGGTTCTCGAAGAAGTCGACGGCCTCGAAGCAGTCCTCCAGCCGGCGCGTGTCGGCGAGCACGACGGCGCCGAGGGCCCCGGCGGACAGCTCGTTCCACAGGAACCAGAACCGCCGCTGGCCGGGCGTGCCGAACAGGTAGAGCACGATGCCGTGCTGGTCGATCGTGATGCGCCCGAAGTCGAGCGCCACGGTGGTGGTGGTCTTTCCCTCCACCCCGCCGAGGTCGTCGATGCCGACGCTGGCCGACGTGATGAGCTCCTCGGTGCTGAGGGGCTCGATCTCGCTCGCGGCGCCGACGAACGTCGTCTTCCCGACGCCGAAACCGCCCGCGATGAGGATCTTCACCTGGGTCGGGAGCGACTCAGACTCGTTGTAGACCATCGAGCAGCTTCTCCAGTAGGGCTCGGTCGGTGGGATCCGCCGCGGTGCGGGCCGCCTGGACGGCCATCACCCCGCGCTCCACCAGATCGGAGAGCAGGACCTTGGTGACGGCCGTGGGCAGCCGCAGCTGCCCCGCGACCTCGGCGACCGACGTGGGCGTGCGGCACAGTTCGAGCGCCCTGGCGTACTCCGGGTCCAGGGCGGGGGAGAGCCGGACGGTCACCACCAGCGTCAGCAGGTCCAGGTCGACGGTCGGGTGGGTGCGCCCGGACGTCACCGTGTACGGGCGCACCAGCGACCCGGCGTCCTCGTCGAGCCAGACCGCGTCGTCCTCGGGCCGTACCTCGTCGTCGCCTGTCGTCATAGCGGTCGGTTTCGTTCGATCGCCGGGGCGGCCGTGCGGGCCGCGGTGTGCAGGAAGGGCCGGACGGCCTTGATCAGCCGGGCCATCTCGAAGCCGACGACGGCCGGGTCGGCCTCCGCCTGTGCCAGCACCGCCAGCACCGAGTTGTAGCCGGCCCAGGAGATGAACAGCTGGCTGGTCTTGAGCTCGGCCACCACCTGCCGCACTTCGCTGCTGTTGTCGAACTTGGTTCCGGTGCTGCGCGCGATGGAGAAGAGCCCCGAGGCGAGGGCGGCGAGCTGTTCCGCGCTCGCGCGGTCGAAACCGTGGGCGGCCTTCAGCATGCCGTCGGACGACAGCAGCACGCTGCCGCGTATGACCGGAACCTCCTCGGCCAGCCCCCGCAACAGCCAAGCAAGATCTTGTGCCTGGTTCGGGGAGACACTCAATGGATGCTCCTATCGTGTGAAATGCCTGGTCAGTGGGCGCTGTCACGTTCGCCGGAAGGCGCGTCGCCTTCCTCGGCACTGCGCATTCCTCTCTGGAATGCCGCCATCAGTCCGGAGTTGTACTCGACCTCGTCCTCCTCCCCAGGCTCGTCGTCCTGCGGCGGAGCAGGAGGCTTGGCGAGCTCGGGCGCAAGATGGGTCTGGGCCTGGCGGCGCGGCAGCGGAGGCCGACCCGAGGGGTCTTTCGCGAGCGTCTGCGAGGCGGGCGCCGGGCGGGTGTCCGCCGGCGGCGCGGGCATGGCGCCGGCGTCCGCGAGGGGCGTGGACACCGTGCCGGGATCCGTCTGGAGGGGTGTGCTGGTGTCCAGCGGATCGGCCTGGCGGAAGGCGGGCGCCGGGCGCGGGGCGGCCGCCGCCGGCTGCGCGACGGGCTCGGCCGGTCGCGACACGGGTTCGGCCGGGCGGTGGGCGGGCTCGGCCTGCACCTGCGGCCGGTCGCCCGCGGTCGCGCCGGCGGACGCGCCGGACGCGTCGGCGCCGGCCTGCGCCGGAGCGGGCCGGGCGGCCTCCGCGGCGGCCGCGGGCTGCTGCTTGCCGGACTCCTCGGCCTGCCGGCCCTCCAGCTCGGACGGCAGCACGACGACCGCCTGCGTGCCGCCGAAGACGTTGCCCTGGAGCTGGACGCGGATGTTGTGACGGCGGGCGAGGGCGGAGACCACGAGGAGCCCGATGCGCCCGTCCTTCAGAAGCTCGTCGTTGCCCGGCTGCTCGTGGTCCTCGAGCAGGGCGTTGAGCCGCCGCTGCTCGCTTCGGGGGATGCCGAGGCCGCGGTCCTCGACCTCGATGGCGAGGCCGGCGCTGACCTGCTCGACCCGGATGAGCACCTGCGTCTGCGGCGGGGAGAACCGGGTCGCGTTCTCGATGAGCTCGGCCAGCAGGTGGACGACGTCGGCGACGGCGCCGCCGTGCAGCGTGCCCTCGACCGGCGGCACCACCTTGACCCGGTTGTACTGCTCGACCTCCGCGATCGCCGAGCGCAGCACCTCGTACACGGTCACCGGCTTGGTCCACCGGCGCCGCGGCGAGGCGCCGCCGATGACGGCGAGGCTCTCGGCCTGGCGGCGGGTGCGGGTGGTGAGGTGGTCCACCTTGAACAGTCCCTTGAGCAGGTCCGGGTCCTCGACCTGGTTCTCCAGTTCGTCGAGTCCCTGGATGGCGCGGTGTGACAGGGTCTGCATGCGCCGTGCGAGGTTGACGAAGACTTCCACCCGGCGGACTCCGCGTTCGGGCTCGCGGGTCGCGGCGTTCACCACGGTGTTCCAGGCGGTGCTCTGGGCCTTCTGCAGCTCGTGGGCGAGCAGAGTGACCGGGTCGTTGGTGTCGGGGGCGGGCCAGTCCTCGCGGCAGGTCTGGGCCGTCTGCCCGGCGCGCAGTCCCGCGGCGAGCCGCTGGAGGTCGCGCCTGCCGCGGGCGACGAGGAAGCCGAGTTCCCCGAGCCGCCGGTGGAGCAGGTCCTGCTCGCGGGCGCTGTGCTGGCGCAGCCGGCGGGTCGCGGTGTCCGCCGCCAGCAGCGCCGCGAGGAGCGTGATCACGGCGCCCACCGCCAGCGCGGCGAGCACGAGGCGGGTCTGGCCGGCCACGGCGTCCGGGCGGTACAGCACGGACACGGCGGTGACTCCGAGAAGCCCCATAACGGCTGCCGGAAGCACGGAAATGATTCGGTGCCGGGCGCGCATTCCGTCCTGTTCCCGCCGACCATGGGCCTGGGACCTGCCCGTGTGCCGGACGTCCTGGTGCGCGGCTCCTGCGGCGGGTTCGAAATAGTCAGGCATCGGGGTCCTCGGTGCGTCGACAGCGAGATCACGATAGTGGGTGATACATGCTTCTATGAGCACAGCTCGTGCCTAGGCTGTCACAAGCGCACAGCGCTGAAACAGGGATTCCCGAGATTGCGTCGCCCCGGAGTGACCATCGGGTCAAGAGGCCCGAAATGTCCGAATCCATGGTTTTGGCGGAAGCTGCCGTCCGGGGCGCCGATGCCTGCGGAGGGCATGGTCCCCGGCGGGGTGGAGGGCCGAAAAGCGGATGGTCGGCGGCGGGAAATTGCGGAACGTGTCGGGGCGTCCACGGCGCGGGTGCGCCGGCGGTTCCGGATCGGCCGGGACGGTTTCGTGATCGATCTCACGGGCGGTGCGCTGGGGGTCGGGGTGCGGGGGTCGGGCGGCCGGGGCGGCCGTGTGCAGCGGCGGTCACTGTCCGTGGCGACGTCCTGTGATGACGGTGCGTGACGAGGAACTCTGGTGGAGTATTGCGGGGTTCCGGGCGCCCGGGTTCACGCCGGGACGACGGCGACCCGTCCCCGCCCTCGGAAAGGAATTCGCATCAACACGGATCCGGGTCACCGCCTCCGTGCGCCCCTGCCGACGGGTGAACAGTCCGCCGCGATCAAGGAGGGGCTTGCACGGCGAGCATGTTAACACGCTGCCACCGATCGTGTGTTTATGCGGGAGATGTCATTTCGAAGATCACGAGCTTTTCCGCCGGCGGGTCGCGCCGCCCGGGTGTTCGTGCGGCGGCCCGGAACGGAACCGCTTGTCACGGGGCCCCGGAGTGGCGGGGATCACGTGGAATCCGGGTCGCTCGCGATCGATTCGTGATCCGTATGCCGCCGTCATTTTCCTCGTTACGGTCCTCGCCTGACTCCGGAAAAGTGTCTTTCGGTTGAGAGTCGACTCGAATTACGGTGGAGTAATCCCCGGGCTAGGTCAGGAATCGTCGGTGCGCGGCCCGGTCGTGCCCGGGTTCCGTCGCCGGCCGGGCGGTCCGGCGGACCTTACGGAACGATGACGGCCGCGGCGGGCGCCGGAACCGCCGGCCGCGCGGTCGTAGCGTGAGGGGATGTTCTTCCCGAGGCACGAAGGCGTCCGGCGATGGTGACAGAGCACACCGGCCGCGTGCTGGTGGTCGACGACGACCCGACGGTCGCCGAGGTCGTCGCCCGCTACCTGGCGCGCGACGGGCACGAGGTGGAGTGCTTCGCGGACGGCCCGGCGGCGCTGCGCAGGGCCCTGGCCGATCCGCCCGACCTGATCGTGCTCGACCTGATGCTTCCCGGGATGGGCGGGCTGGAGGTCTGCCGCAGGCTCCGCGAGACGTCCGCGGTCCCAATCGTCATGCTCACCGCGCTCGGCGCGGAGACCGACCGTCTCGTCGGGCTGGAGACCGGGGCGGACGACTACGTGACCAAGCCGTTCAGCCCGCGTGAGCTGGCGCTGCGGGTCCGGTCGGTGCTGCGCCGGGCCCGGTGGACGCCCACGCCCGGCCCCTCCGCCCCGCTGCGCGACGGCGACCTCGTCGTGGACGTCGCCGCGCACGAGGCGACGCTGCGCGGCGAGCGGCTGGCGCTGACGGCGCGCGAGTTCGACCTGCTGGCGTTCCTGCTGCGTCACCCGCGGCGCGCGTTCACCCGTGAGGAGCTGCTCGAACGGGTGTGGGAGTGGTCCTTCGGCGACTCCTCGACGGTGACCGTGCACGTGCGCAGGCTCAGGGAGAAGATCGAGCGCGATCCGACCGCGCCGGACCGCATCGTCACGGTGTGGGGGGTCGGCTACCGGTACGAGCCGGTGGAGGGCGGGGAGAGGACGCGATGATCCCCTTCGAGGACCTGCTGTGGGTGGCGTACTACGCCGCACTGGCGGCGCTGGTGGTGGCGGCCGTGGCGCTCGGCCTGCTGCATCTGCTGCGGACCCGCTCGGTGGCCACGCAGCTGGTCGTGGTGGGCGCCGCGACGGTGCTGGCGACGATCTCCGGCATCGTCGTGATCTCGCTGATGATGGTGCTGAACGATCACGACCGGGCGGTGGTGCTGGCGGTGGTGGCGGCGGCCGCGCCGATCGCGATGGCGGTGTCGGTGCTGCTCGGCCGCCGGCTCGTCGCCGCGAACCGGACGCTGGTGGAGGCCGTCCGGGCCGACCGGTTCGAGCCGCCGCCGCCCGCGCGGCTGCCCGCCGAGCTGGCCGAGCTGTCGCGGGAGCTCGACGCGGCGTACCGGCGGCTCGCCGCCGCGCACGAGCGCGAGCAGGCGCTGGAGGCCAGCCGCCGGGAGCTCGTGGCGTGGATGAGCCACGACCTGCGCACCCCGCTGGCGGGGCTGCGCGCGATGGCGGAGGCGCTGGAGGACGGGGTGGTCGCGGACGCGGAGACCGTGCACAGCTACCACGGCCGGATCCGCGTCGAGGCGGAGCGGCTCGCCGCCATGGTGGACGACCTGTTCGAGCTGTCGCGCATCCACGCGGGCGCGCTGCGGCTGGCGCGGCGGCGCGTCGAGCTGGCGGAGCTGGTCGAGGAGGCGGTCGCGGGCGTGGAGGCCCTGGCACGGGAGAAGGGCGTCCGGCTGCGCGGCGACGTCCGCAAGGGGCCGCCCGTCCAGGTGGACACCGCGGAGCTGGGGCGGGCGCTGCGCAACCTCGTCGTCAACGCGATCCGGCACACGCCGGCCGACGGGACGGTCGAGGTCGTCGCCGAGGTGGGCGGCGGCGAGATGCGGGTGACGGTGGCGGACGCGTGCGGCGGCATCCCCGAGGACGACCTGCCCCGCGTGTTCGACGTGGCGTTCCGCGGCGAGGCGGCGCGGACCCCGGGCGGCGGCGCGGGGCTCGGCCTGGCGATCGCGCGGGGGATCGTGGAGGCGCACGCGGGCCGGATCGGCGTCGCCAACGCGGGCCCGGGCTGCCGTTTCGAGGTCCGGGTGCCGCTCGAGGCCGCCTGAGCGCGGTCTGCCGTGCGAAACGGCGGGCGAAGATCTTACGAGGTTCGTACGGGACCGGCGGGGACCGTGTCCGGCGGCGCGGGCGACCCTACGTTCGGTCGCATGCGAGTACTGCTCACAGGTTCGGCCGGATTCATCGGCTCGCACGTCGCCGAGGCCCTCGCGGCCGCCGGTCACGAGGTGCGCGGGCTCGACCTGCGCGCCGGCGGGGACGCCGGGGACGTGCGCGATCCCGAGGAGGTGGCCCGCCGCCTGCGCGGGGTGGACGCGGTCTGCCACCAGGCGGCGATGGTCGGTCTCGGCGTGGACGTGTTCGATCTGCCCGCGTACACGAGCGTGAACGTCCAGGGCACCGCCGTGCTGCTGGCCGAGATGGCCCGCGCGGGCGTGCGGAGCCTGGTGCTGGCGTCGTCGATGGTCGTGTACGGCGAGGGCGTCTACTCCTGCGACGTCCACGGCGTCGTCAGGCCGGGCCCGCGGTCGGAGAGCGATCTGCGGGCGGGACGTTACGAGCCCCGGTGCCCCGACTGCGGGAACGCCCTCACCCCCGGGGTCGTGCCGGAGGAGACCGAGCTCGATCCCCGCAACGTCTACGCCGACACCAAGGTGGCCCAGGAGCACCTGGCCGCGTCCTGGGCGCGCATGACCGGGGGCAGGGCGGTGGCGTTGCGGTACCACAACGTGTACGGCCCCCGGATGCCTCTGAACACGCCCTACGCGGGTGTCGCCGCGCTCTTCCGGTCGCGGCTGGAACGCGGGGAGCCGCCCCTGGTGTACGAGGACGGCCGTCAGCGGCGCGACTTCGTCCACGTGCGGGACGTGGCACGTGCCAACGTCCTCGCCTTGGAGGCACTGGAGAACGGAGCACTGGAGAACGGGGACGAGGGCGAGGGCCGGCTGCGGGCGTACAACATCGCCAGCGGCACCGTCCGCTCCATCGGCGAGGTCGCCCACGCCCTGGCCGAGGCGTACGGCGGCCCGGAGCCCAGGGTGACGGGGGGATTCCGGCTGGGCGACGTGCGCCACATCGTCGCGAGCCCGGAACGCGCCCGCCGCGAACTCGGCTTCGCGGCGCGGGTCCCGTTCTCCTCCGGGATGGCCGAGTTCGCGGGCGCGAGAACCGGTGCGCAGACGGCCACGGAGACGGACGCGAAGACGGGTGTCGTGCGGTGAGCGGCGTGGTCGACGTCATCCTTCCCTGTCTGAACGAGGCGGAGGCGCTGCCCTGGGTCCTGTCGCGGATGCCGGCGGGGTTCCGGCCGATCGTGGTCGACAACGCCTCCACCGACGACTCGGCGCGGGTCGCGCGCCGGCACGGCGCCACGGTGGTCGACGCCCCGCAACGCGGGTTCGGGGCCGCCTGCCACACGGGCCTGCTCGCCTCCGAGGCGGAGGTGGTGTGCTTCATGGACGCCGACGCGTCCCTCGACCCCGGGGAGCTGCCGCGGGTCGTGGCGGCGCTGGAGGCGTGCGGCCGGGGACCGGGGCTGGTGCTCGGCAGGCGGCGTCCGTCGGGGCGGGGCGCCTGGCCGCTGCACGCCCGCGTCGGCAACGCCGTCCTCGCGCGCTCCCTCAACCGGAGGGCGGGCACGGCGCTGCGGGACCTCGGGCCGATGCGGGCCGCGCGGCGCGGCGACCTGCTGGACCTGCCGCTCGCCGACCGCCGTTTCGGCTACCCGCTGGAGATGGTCGTGCAGGCCGCCGCCGCGGACTGGACGATCACCGAGGTCGACGTCGCGTACCGTCCGCGCCGGGGCCGTTCCAAGGTGACCGGCACCGTCGGCGGGACCGTGCGGGCGGTGCGCGACATGCGCCGCGTGCTGGCGGGGGTGGCCTCGTGAACGCGGACCTGATCGTCATCGCCAAGGAGCCCGTGCCGGGACGCGTGAAGACCCGGCTGACGCCGGGCTACACGGCCGCGGAGGCCGCCCGGCTGGCGGAGGCGGCCCTCGCCGACACGCTCGCCACCGTCGCGCGCACCCCCGCCGGGGCACGGGTCCTCGCGCTGCGGGGGAACCCCGGGCCGTGGCTTCCGCCCGGCGTGCGGGTGGTCCCGCAGCGCGGCGGCGGCCTCGACGAACGGCTCGCGCACGCGTTCGACGACGCGTACGCGGGGCGGCCCCTCGTCCTGATCGGCATGGACACCCCGCAGGTGACGACCGCTCTCCTGGAACGGGCCGGGCGGGCGCTGGAGGACGGCGACGCGGTGTTCGGCCCGGCGGCGGACGGCGGGTTCTGGCTGCTCGGCCTGCGCCGTCCCGACGCGGCGTTGCTGCGGGGCGCGCCGATGTCGAGCTCCCGCACCGGGCGGGTCGTGCTCGACCGGCTGTGCGGGGCCGGGCTGACCGTGGCGATGCTGCCGCGCCTCACCGACGTGGACACCGCCGCCGACGCCGCCGAGGTCGCCGCGCTCGCCCCGCACGGCCGGTTCGCCCGCGCCGTCCGCGCCGTGAACGCGTCACGGAAGGGCGCGGGCGTGCACGACGGTGCAGTCCCCGGGGCGGGGGCGGCGTGATCGGCGAGCTGTACGAACGCGCCCTCGTGGAACGGGACGGTGCCGAGATCGAGGTCGAGGACGGATCGGGCCGTCGCAGCCCGCTGCCCGTCGGGGACTGGATGTCCCTGCGTCCCGGGGACGCCGGCCTGCTGGACCGGTGCGCGGGGCCCACGCTGGACGTCGGTTCGGGGCCGGGCCGGCTCACCGTGGCGCTGACCGAACGCGGGCTGCTCGCCCTCGGCATCGACGTCGCCCCGTACGCGGTCGCGCTCACCGTGGCGGCCGGCGGCCCCGCGCTGGTCCGGGACGTGTACGGCCCGGTGCCCGGCGCCGGTATATGGACGACCGTGCTGCTGGCCGACGGCAACATCGGCATCGGGGGCGACCCGGCGGCCCTGCTCGGCCGGGTCTTCGACCTGCTCGCACCGGCCGGCGGCCGGGTGCTGGCGGAGGTGATGGAGCCGGGGACCCGCTCGCGCACCGGGCGGCTGCGGCTGCGCGCCGGCGGGGTCGTCGGCGAGTGGTTCCCCTGGGCGTGGGTGTCGGCCGACGACATCGCGGGCCTCGCCGCCGGGGTCGGGGCCGAGGTCGCCGAGATCTGGGAGGAGTCCGGACGGTGGTTCGCGTCCCTGAGCCGCGCGTGAGCGGGGGCCGCGGCCCGGCGGCGAGGATCACCGGACGGCTCCACGACGAACGGGTGGCGGCCTGGCTCGGCGTGATGCTCGGAGTGTCGTTCGCCTCGGCGTTCGTCACCGGGCTGATCAGCCATTTCCTGCAGCATCCGCCGGGCTGGGCCGCCTGGCCGTCGCGTCCGGTGAACCTGTACCGGGTCACCCAGGGCGTCCACGTGATCGGCGGGATCGCGACGGTTCCCCTGCTGCTGGCCAAGCTGTGGACGGTCTACCCCAAGCTGCTGCAGTGGCCGCCCGTCCGGTCCGCGTGGCACGCGGCGGAACGGCTCGTGATCTTCCTCCTGGTCGGCGGGTCGCTGTTCCAGCTCGTCACGGGCGTGATCAACATCGCGTACTGGTACCCGTTCCCGTTCTTCTTCCCCGCGGCGCACTACTGGACGGCCTACATCGTCGTCGGCGCCCTGGTGGTGCACGTGACCAACGAGTGGGCGAAGGTGCGGCGCACGGTCATGACCCGTCCGGAGGACGCCGTCGCCGTCGGGCGGCGAGGGTTCCTGCTGACCGTCGCGGCCGCCGCCGGGACGGCCGCGCTGACCACGGCGGGAGAGACGTTCTCGCCCCTCGCCCGGCTCGCGGCGCTCGCGCCGAGGCGGCCCGCCACCGCTCCTCAGAAGGTGCCGGTCAACAAGTCGGCGGCCGCGGCGGGCGTGGTCTCGGCCGCCCGCGACCCCGGGTACCGGCTCGTCGTCACGGGCCGGGTGAAGCGGCCGCTGTCCCTCTCGCTGGAGGACCTGAACGCGATGCCGGTCCGTGCGGCGCGGCTGCCGATCGCGTGCGTGGAGGGCTGGAGCGCCGAGGCGACCTGGGAGGGGGTGCGTCTTCGCGACCTCCTCGGGGCGGCCGGCGCCGACCCGGACGCCCGAGTACGGGTGGAGTCCCTGGAACGCGGCGGCCTGTACCGGACGTCGTGGGTGGACCCTCCCCATGCCCGCGACCCCCTCACGCTGCTCGCGCTCAAGGTGAACGGGGAGCGGCTGAACCTCGACCACGGGTACCCCTGCCGGCTCATCGCGCCGAACCGTCCCGGGGTGATGCAGACCAAGTGGGTTCACCGGCTGGTGGTCGCATGAAAAAGCGCGTCCTTAGTCATGCGGTCGGGGGAGCGTTCATCGCCTTCGGCCTTGTCGGTGTCGTCCGGGAGCCCGCCGTCGACGTCGTGGGGTGGGCGGTCTGGTTCGGGGGAGCGGTCCTGGTTCACGACGCCTTCCTTGCCCCGTGCGTGCTGCTCATAGGGGCCGCCGTCGCGCGCCTTCCCGGCTTCTTCAGGACGTATGTACAGGTCGCGGCTGTTGTGAGCGCGTCGGTGTCCCTGGTGGCGTTGCCGTTCGTCCTTGGGAAGGGGCGGCGTGCGGACAACCCGTCCATCCTGCCTTCGCCCTACGGCCGCAACCTGCTTCTCGTCGTCGGCACCGTTCTCGTTCTCACGGCCTTGCTCATGGCGTGCGTCGCGCTCTGGCGCCGCCACGGGGTGCGCCCACTGCGCAGAGGGAGCGGGAGGAACCGGTGACGACTCGTTCACGCGGGCGGGTCGCGCTCGCGGGGTGGGCGCTGCTGATCGTGGGCGCGTTCGTCGTCGGCGACCTTCTGAAGCGGGCCGGGCTCGCCACCGAGGACGACCTGCCCCCGCTGCACGCTTCGCTGCGGCTGCTCACCTGGCAGATCGTCCCCGTGGCGTGCCTGGGCGGCGTGCTCGTGGCCGTGCTGCCCTCCCTGGCGCAGCGACTCTCCTGGCGGATCCTGCTGCCGGTGTCCTGGGCGGCCTCGGCGCTGTGGACGGTCGCCCTGGCGCTCACCGACGGCTGGGACGCCGTCCACCGCCCCCTCGACGCCCCCACCGAGTACCCCGCGGGACTCGACGCGATCCGGGCGGACGGCCCGGGGCCGTGGC
>DATCLF010000019.1:0-2252 GCA_036564055.1 Spirillospora sp. | reverse complement strand
CGCCGTTCCCAGGGACCGTTACGGCTCTCGTGCGTGCCGCGTACCCGGTTTCTCCGCCCGCGCCAGTCGCCGGGCGCCATGATGTGCGTGGCTTGGGTGTATGTGCGGGGGTGGTTGGAGTTCTACGGGCAGGAAGTCCTGGCCGAGCGCATCATCCGCCGCGCAGAGGCCGAGGGATGGACCTTCCCGGAAGGGGGCTGGCTCGACGCGGCCTGCTACGCCCGGGCCGTCCGCTCCAGTGAGCTTCTCCAGTGAGCTTCACGAGGTCCTCGACGTCGTCCGAGAGATCGCGGCGCTGCCCGCCAACGACGACGGCGATCGCGTGTGCGGACTCTTCCTGGCCTTTCATGAGGAAGGCCACCAGAACGAATGGCAGGTCAGGGACGGGGAGGTCCACATCGGCCCGGCACCGGACCGCTACGACTACCTCTGGAAAGACCCCGACTGAAGGGCCGGGCCCGCTGAGGGTGGGGCTTGTTGCGGTCAAGTCCGCGGAGGATCAGGGCGACGGTCAGCCGCATTCGTCCGGTGTGGTCGCGCAGGGACCAGCCCCGAAGACGTCGGCGTTCCGCCGCGGGCGCGGATCTTCTTCGCCGCTCCGACACCTGGCACGACCTGCCGTCCTGGCCGCCGCCCGCCACCACCGCGACGTCCTGGACCCTCGACGCCGGCGGCGGGCTGACGCGGGACGGCGCCGCCGAGCCCGCGACGCTGACCTACCGGTCCGATCCGGCGGACCCCGTCCCGACCGTCGGCGGGGCGACGTTCCTGCCGGGCCTGCTCGTCGCCCGCAACTCCGGGCCGAAGGACCAGTCCGAGATCGAGGCGCGCCCCGACGTGCTGGTGTTCACCTCGGCGCCGCTGGAGTCGGAGCTGACCATCGCCGGCGAGGTGGTCCTGCGCCTGGAGGCGGCGTCGTCGGCCGTGGACTGCGACTGGACGGCGCGCCTCACCGAGGTCGACGCGGACGGACGGTCGACCGGGCTCGTGGACGGCGTCGTCCGGGCGGTACCGGCACGGCGGTGAACCCGTGCCGCTGGAGCCGGGGCGCCGGGAGTCGTACAGGCTGCCGCTCGGCTCGCTCGCCCACGTCGTCCCGGCGGGCCGCCGTCTCCGGCTGCAGATCGCCTCGTCCGACCATCCCCGGTTCGACCGGAACCCGCAGTCGATGGTGAACCCCGTGGACGCCGTGCCCGACGATCTCGTGGTCGCCGAACAGACCGTCTTCGTGGGCGACGGCGCCACCCGCCTCGTCATCCCCGTCGCCCCGAACCTCCCCGCCGACGGGCATCCGCCTCCGGAGCGGTGAGGGGCATGTGAAGAGGCCGCCGAGACTGTCGTCTCGGCGGCCGGTGGAACTCCTCGGGGCCCGGCGCCGGAAGGTGCCGGGCCTCAGTCCCGCCTCGCCTCCTGCAAGGCCGCAACGAGGTTCTCGTAGTCGGTCCGGGTGACGGGCCAGGCGAGGGTGCGCGTGCCGTTCCCGGCTTCGGAGAATCCGAGCCAGAAGACGTCACCGAGCTTCATGGCGAAGCCGCGCCGCACGGGTCCGCGGAAGTAGACGAACTCGGCGCCGCGCGGCGGTTCGGGCAGGACGGGTCCCGGAGCCGGATCGTCGATGATCCAGACGCGCGACCGCACCCGATCGATGAGCTCCTTGGTGAACGGGGCGCAGTCCGGCCCCCGCTCGATGGTGCCGTCGTTCACCTCAGCCCACTGTGCGACCCACTCTTCCGCGCAGACGGAAGCGGTATCGAGATGGGCGACGGACACTCCGATCACCTTCTTTCGTTTGTCGTGACTCTCGACCTGGACCGTTCCGCGGCCGGGGGATCGCGCAAGACGTCGCGGGACGTTTGGGCCGGGGCGCGGGTGGTAGGGGTGGTCCATGATCGGAGACGTGGACGCGCGGGATCGGCCGGCGCCGCGGCACCGCAGGCCCGAGGGGGCCTCCGACGAGGCCGTGGCCGCGGCCGGCCGGGTGACCGAGGCGCTGGAGACCACCGAGTGCGCCCGGGGGCACCTGTACGCGTTCCACCAGCTGACCGGACGGGCCGACCTGCAGCTCGACCGGGCCGTCGAGCTGCTGCGCGCGGCGGGGCACCCCGACCTGGCGGACGAGGTCGAACGCGAGCTGATCGGACGCAACGTCGTGACGGGACGCTGGACGTTCCAGCTCGTCGAGGAGTACGACGAGGGGTACTACGAGACGTTCCGGCGGATCGAGAACGACGTGCGCACCCGGCTCATGGAGG
>DATCLF010000018.1:0-21878 GCA_036564055.1 Spirillospora sp. | reverse complement strand
GCGACATCTGCGACGAGGTGATCGCGGTCTCCGACAAGGACTCGTTCAACATGACCCGGCGGCTGGCCCGCGAGGAGGCGCTGCTCGTCGGCGGGTCCGGCGGGATGGCGGTCGTCGCCGCGCTGCGGGTCGCGGCGCGGGCCGAACCGGACGCGGTGATCGTGGTGCTGCTGCCGGACGGCGGCCGCGGCTACCTCACCAAGATCTTCAACGACGAGTGGATGGCGGACTACGGCTTCCTCGTCCCCGCCACCGAGGAGGCCAGGATCGGCGAGGTGCTGACCCGCAAGAACCGGGGTCTGCCGGAGTTCGTGCACGTCCACCCGCACGAGACCGTGCAGACCGCGATCTCGATCATGCGGGAGTACGAGGTGTCGCAGCTCCCGGTGATGAAGGAGGAGCCGCCGGTCATGGCCGCGGAGGTGGTCGGCTCGGTGGTGGAGAGCGACCTGCTCGACATCCTCGTCAAGGAGCGCGGCAAGCTGACCGAGCCCGTGGAGCGGCACATGTCGCCGCCGCTGCCGATGGTCGGGTCCGGTGAGCCGGTGAGCAAGGCCGTCGGCGTCCTGGAGAAGTCCGGCGCCGCCGTCGTCCTCGTCGACGGCAAGCCCAAGGGGCTCATCACCCGCCAGGACCTTCTCGCGTTCCTGGCCGCATCCACCTAGTCCCGCACCGCGCGTCCCGGCGGACCTCGCGCGTGATGGTCGGGCGCCGGGGCTTCGGAAAAAGGGGGAGCGCCGGAGACCGAGACGGTCTCCGGCGCTCCCCCTCCTTGTGGAATGCCGGGTCGCGGGGCGGTCCGTGGGCGGCGTTTCCGGCACGCTCCGCGACCCGGCGTCTGGGGCCCGGGCTACCGGAGCCCGGTCGGGGCGAGGTCCTCCCGAGTGCCGGACGGCTTGAGCCGCTCGGCCGGCTCGTCGCCGTGTCCCGGCCACCAGGCCCTGCGGCCGATCAGCGCCGTCACGCCCGGCACCAGGAAGATCGCCATGACGAAGGCCGACAGCGCGATCCCCAGCGCGATGGAAAAGCCCATCTGCTGCAGCATCGACACCTTCGCCAGCAGCATCACCGAGAACGTGCCGGCGAGGATCAGCCCGGCCGCGGCGACCGTCGGCCCGCCGTGCTCGACCGCGAGGGCGGCGGCCCTGCGCGGCTCGTTGCCCTCCTTGGCCTCCTCGCGCAGCCGCGCGGTCATCAGGATGTTGTAGTCGGTCCCGATGGCCAGCACGAACAGGTACAGCATGATCGGCAGATGGAAGATCTCGCCGGGCTCGCCCATCAGCCCCTGGAAGACGTACACCGCCGAGCCCAGGGTCGCGGCGAAGCCGAGCAGCACCGCCGGGACCAGGTACAGCGGGGCGACCACCGACCGCAGCAGGGTCAGCAGGATCAGCGCGATGAGCGCCCCGGCGACCGGCAGGATCACCGACAGGTCCCGGTTGACCACCCGGTTGATGTCGCTGTAGATGGCGGTCTCACCGCCCACGAACACCTCGGTGTTCGGCGGGGCGATGTCGTGGACGGCCGGCCCGAGCGTGTTCTTCACGTGGTTGATCGAGTCGTTGCTGACCGGGTTGCCGTTCAGCACCAGGTCGACCTGGGCCACCTTCGGGTCGGTCTTGCTGATCACCGCGGGGGCGACGGCGCCGACGCCGGGCAGCGACTTGGCCTCCTGCGTGAACGGCGCGAGCCTCTGCTGCGTCAGCGGCTGCCCGTCGTCGGACCGGATGACGACCTTCACCGGCGTGGTCTGCCCGGCCGGGAAGCCCTTCTTCATGTCCTGCATGGCCTGGGCGGACTCGGTGTCCTGCGGGAAGCTGGCCTGGAAGTCGTAGTCGGACTTGAAACCGATCGCACCGGAGGCGAGCGCGACCAGCAGGACGCCGGCGCCGAGGGCGACCGCGGCGGGACGGCGGCCGACCATGCCGCCGAGCCGCGCCGACACGGTGCCGTTGGGCTGCTTCTTCCACGACTTGGACGGCCAGAACACCGCCGGGCCGACCAGCGACAGGATCGCCGGGAACAGCGTCAGCGAGGTGATGCCCATCACCACGACGCCGATGGCGAGCGACGGACCCCAGGCGGCGAAGATCCCGAAGGACGCGAGCATCAGCACCAGGAACGTGACGGCGATCGCCGCGGCGGCGGAGGTGATGACCTCGCCGACCCGTTCGGTCGCGGAGATGAGCGCGGTCTTGCGGTCCTCGCCGGCGCGCAGCCGCTCCCGGTAGCGGAACAGCAGGAACAGGTAGTAGTCGGCGCCGACGCCGAACAGCACGATGGTCAGGATGATCTGCAGGCTGTCGTCGCCGGTGAAGTCCAGCAGCTTGGAGGCCGCCCCGATCAGGCCCATCGACATCTGCTCGGTCGCGATGATCACGATGATCGGCAGGATCGCCGCCAGCGGCGCCCGGAAGATCAGCAGGATCAGCCCGATGATCAGGGTGAACGTGGCGATGGTGATCAGCATGAAGGACTGGTTGAAGGAGTCCTCGTTGTCGACGAAGACCGCGGGCTCGCCGCCGACCTTCGCCTCGAGCCCGTCGCCGAGCTGCCCGGGCAGGTCCCTGCGGATGTCCTTGATGGCCTGGCTCTGCTTCTGAGCCGCCTCGCCCGTCGCCATCTCCATCGGCACGTTGATCAGCTGGATGGACCGGTTGGGGGCGATCGCCTGGGGTCCGGTGACGAAGCCCTCGACGGTGGGGTACTCACCCACCTTGGCGGACATCTTCTTGGCGGTCTCAGCGATCTTGGCGCTGTCGGCCGGGGTGAGCTTCCCGCCGTCGGAACGCTGCACCACGATCAGCGCGGCCAGGTCCGCCTGCTCGGGGAAGGCCCTGTCGGCGATCTCGGTCGCCTGGACGGACTCGTAGCCGGAGGGAAGGAACTCGCTCTGGTCGGATTCGGTGGACAGCTTGGGAGACAGGGCGACGACCACGACCGCGGCGGCGAGCCAGGCCACGATCGTCCACCACGGATGTCTCACGACGACACGCGCGAGGCGAGCGAACATCAGAGGGCTTCCTTAGTCAGGATGAATGTGATCAGGGGTTGCTCCGAGTACGTGTAAAACGGTAGAGATTCGGCATCTCGATGAGTTCACCCGCTGCGTTGAAATAGCGGCTGGTACCTCCGAGGGAGTGGCTCCTCCTCCAGGAGGGGAAAACGGGTGGATAGCCTCGTACCCATGGACAACGAGGTTCAGCACGGCTTCGAGACGCTGGCGATCCACGCGGGGCAGGACCCGGACCCCACGACGGGCGCGGTCGTCACGCCGATCTACCAGGTCTCGACCTACAAGCAGGACGGCATCGGGGGCCTGCGGGGCGGCTACGAGTACTCCCGCTCGGCGAACCCGACCCGCACGGCGCTCGAGACCTGCCTGGCCGAGATCGAGGGCGGCGTCCGCGGGCTGGCGTTCGCGTCCGGTCTCGCCGCCGAGGACACGCTCCTGCGGACCGTCTGCAAGCCGGGGGACCACGTCGTCATCCCGAACGACGCCTACGGCGGCACGTACCGGCTCTTCGCGAAAGTCGCCGAGCCGTGGGGCGTCTCGTTCGACCCGGTTCCGCTGGAGGACGTCGCCGCGGTGCGCGCCGCGACCGGCCCGCGGACAAAGATGATCTGGGTGGAGACGCCGTCGAACCCGCTGCTCGGCATCGCCGACATCGCGGCGCTGGCGGGGGTCGCCCGCGACGCGGGCGCGCTGCTCGTCGTCGACAACACCTTCGCCTCGCCCTACCTCCAGCGTCCGCTGGACCTCGGCGCGGACGTCGTCGTCCATTCGACGACCACGTACATGGGCGGCCACTCCGACGTGGTCGGCGGCGCCCTCGTGGTGGCGGACGCGGAGCTGGGGGAGCGGCTTGCGTTCCACCAGAACGCCATGGGCGCCGTCGCGGGCCCGTTCGACGCGTGGCTCACGCTGCGCGGGATCAAGACGCTCGGCGTCCGGATGGACCGGCACTGCGCGAACGCCGAGCGGATCGCGCAGATGCTGCGGCGGCACCCGGCGGTGCGGCAGGTCCTCTACCCGGGTCTGCCCGACCACCCCGGCCACGACGTCGCGGCCAAGCAGATGAAGGCGTTCGGCGGCATGGTCTCGTTCCGGATGGAGTCCGAGGAGGCCGCCGTCCGCGTGTGCGAGCGGACGAAGCTGTTCACGCTCGGCGAGTCGCTCGGCGGCGTGGAGTCGCTGATCGAGCATCCCGGCCGGATGACGCACGCCTCGGCCGCGGGGTCCGCGCTGGAGGTGCCGGGCGACCTGGTGCGCCTCTCGGTCGGCATCGAGGACGTCGCCGACCTTCTGAGGGATCTTGAGCAGGCTCTGCCCCACGGCACGTGATCAAGGACTTATACTCAGCGCGCCAGGTTCGTGAAGAAAGGGCACGGGGTGCGCAAAGTACTCGTGTGTGGGGCGGCGTTCGCCGCGACGTGTGTCTCCGCCGTGGCCGTTCCGGGCGGTGCCCAGGCGACGTCGCCGGTGCCGACACCGCCCGCGTCGGCCCCGTCCCCCTCGGTCACCGCGGACGAGGACGCCGGGACCGCGCCTCCCTCGGACGCCCCGTCGGACGGCGCTCCCGGGTCGCTGTCGCCGTCCCGCCCGAATCCCGGCGAGGCCCGGCCGGACGGCGAGGACGACGGCACCGTCAGGGCGGAGGCCGTCATGGTGACCACCGAGCTGCCGAACTCCCGGACCTACGCCTACGGCGACGACCCGGCCCAGCGGCTCGACGCGTACTGGCACGACGCTGAGCCCGGAACCCCCGCGCGGCCCGCCGTCCTGATCCTGCACGGCGGCTACTGGCTGCACGGCGACAAGAGCGACTGGAAGTACATCGCGCGCCGCCTGACCGACGAGGGCTACGTCGTGATGTCGGCGAACTACCGGCTCGCTCCGAGGGCGCACTGGCCGGCGCAGCGCGACGACGCGCTCGCCGCGCTCGCCTTCATCAAGAACAACGCCCGGCGGTGGAACGTCGACCCGCGGCGCGTCGCCGTCATCGGCGCCTCCTCCGGCGGGCACCTCGCGACGCAGCTCGGCACGTTCGGGACCGGCGGCGCCCAGGTCCGCGGCGTGGTCGCGCTGTCGCCGGTGACCCAGCCGCTGCTGGCCTACCAGGACGGCGGCAGGCCGTCCGCCAGGGCGAGCCAGCGCAAGCTGCGCCTGGCCGTGACCCGGCTCCTGAACTGCGACCCCGGCGTGCCGGGCGACCCGCGGTGCGCCGCGAAGGCGAAGGACGCCGACGCCGCGAGCCACGCCTCCGCCGGCGACGCGCCGATGCTGCTCATGCACACGGTCGGCGACTTCGTCCCGATCACGCACAGCATCGGGCTGGCGGGAGCGCTGCGCGGGGCCGGGGTCCCGGTGACGGTGAAGAGCCTCGAAGGCAACATGCACGCCTCCGGGCTGCTCGCCGGGGAGAAGACCTACCCGACGATCCTGGCCTGGCTGAGGAACCGCCTGAACCCCACGCCCACCGAGTAGCACCCGCCGGCGGCACCGGCCGGCCCCTTTCCCGGGGGATCGTGCCCGTCAGCGGCGAGAGCGCCGCGTCCTGAGGTAGTCGCTGACGACGTACTCGCCGAGCCGGTCGGCGTCGGGAGCGAAGACCCGGCCGCCGTTGCGCCGCGCGACCTCCTCCACGAACGAGACGAGACGCCGGTCGTCGGCGAGCATGAAGAAGTTCATGCAGGCGCCCCTGCGGGTCATCTTGTCGACCTCGGCGAGCGTGAGGACGAGGGTGTCGGTGGACGGCGGGTAGTCGAACAGCGAGCGGCCGTCCGGACGCAGGTGGGCCGTGGGCTCCCCGTCGGTCACGACGAGGACGATCGGCTCGAAGTCGGGATGCCGGTCCAGATGACGTCCCGCGATCATCAGCGCGTGGTGCAGGTTGGTGCCCTGCACCATGTCCCAGTCCAGGCCCGCCATCTCCGTCGGGTGCAGCACCCGCGCGTAGTTGGAGAACCCGATGATCTGGATGGCGTCCTGCGGGAACTTGCTGGTCACGAGCGTGTGGAGGGCGAGCGTCGTCTGCTTGGCGATCGCCCACGTGCCGCGCAGGACCATCGAGTACGACAGGTCGACCAGCAGGCACACCGCCGCGCCCGTCCGACGCTCGGTCTCCTGGACCTCGAAGTCGTCCACGCTGAGCCTCACCCCGGTCCCCGGCCGCCGCAGGCCCCCGGTGGGGTCGGCGGGTCGCACGGTCTTCGCGGTGGGGACCGCCGGGCGGCCGGAGGCGTCCGGGCCCGCGGTGAGGCCCCCGCCCTCCATGGCGCTGCGGCGGATGGCGTTGCTCACCGTCCGGACGACGTCGAGGGGCTGCTCGTCGCCGAACCGCCACGGCCGGCTCGTCCCCGTCAGCTCGCCCGCCTGGCCCGCGTCCCGCTGGTCGTGGTCGCCTTGACGGCCGGAGGTGAGCTGCGAGAACACCCGCCGCAGCGCGGTCTCCCCGAGCCGCCGCACCGCCTTCGGCGTGAGCTCCAGCCTGCCGCGGTTGCGCCGCAGGTACCCCTGCCGCTCCAGCTCGGCCTCGATGCGGCGCAGCGCGGCGAGGTCGTCGACGGCCTGCCGGCCGAGGGCGCGGCGGACGGCGTCCTCGTCGATGTCGTCGAGCCGGGCGCCCGGGTAGTCCTGCGCGAGCGCCGCCTCCAGCTCGTTCAGGTCGGCCAGCTCCGCGAGCGCGGTCGTGGCGTCGCCCAGGCCGAGCGGGTCCTCGCCGGTCATCTGCTCCGCCCGGCCCCAGCCGAGGTCGGGACGGCGGGCCCGCAGCGCCTCGCCCAGCCGGGTCATCTCCATGGCCAGGCCCGCGTCCTGCATGACCTGCTCCATCAGCCCCGCCAGCTCGGCGCGCTGCTCCGGGCTGAGTGAGGCGAGCAGCCGGTCCATCGCGGCGGCGCGGCGGGCGAGGGAGTCGACGAGCTCCTCCAGGTTCCGCGGGTTGTCGGGGAACATGTCCCCGTACTCCTGCATGAACCGGTCGAAGTCCTCCTGGGTGTGCTCGCCGCGAGCGTCCCGGTCGAGCATGTCGTTGAGCGCGGCCATCATGTTCTTGACGCGCTCCATGGCGGCCGGGTCCTGGTTCTCCAGGGCCTGCTTCATGCCCTGGAACTGGGCGTCGAGCACCTCGCGGCGCAGCAGGTCCTTCAGCCGCTCGAACGTCTCGCGGGCGGCGTCCGAGCGCCAGTCGTAGCCGGACAGCCGGCGGATCGCCTGGGACGTGTCGGACGGCAGCGCGTCCAGCTCCGCCTCCCGCAGCCGCGCCTCGTCGCTCGGGTCGGGGAACAGCGCGGCCCGCTCCTGCCCGATCGCGGTGTCGAGCAGCGCGCGGGCCTGCTCCAGCGTCCCGTCCAGGCGGCCCCGGTCGCGCAGCGCGCGGCGCCGCTCGCGGACACGGCGGAGCAGGTCGTCGAGGCCCCGCAGGTCCGGCCGCCCGCCCCGGGAGCCCGCGAGGCCGCGCCGCAGCAGGTCCCGGAGCGCGTCGTCCGGGCTGGTGCCCTCGAGCACCGCGTCGCCCAGCGCGTCGAGGGCGTCGCGGACGTCGTAGGGCGGGGCGAGCGGGTCGGGTCCGTCCTCGTAGGGGCGGTAGCGGTAGCGGCTCATCGAGCCTCCTTGCGCGTGGAGAGTTCAGGTCCCCGGGGCGTCACGTCCGGTAGGTGGCCGTCCCGTCGGATCGTCCGCCCGCGACGTCCTTGGACAGCCGGCGGGTCAGGTACAACCCCTCCAGGGCGAACTCGACGGCGGCGGCGGCCTGCCCGGGGGACTCCCCGCTCATGCCGAGCCGCTCCATCATCTTCGCCAGGCCCGGGACGTGGCCGACGCGGCGCAGCAGCTCCGTCGCCGGGACCAGCTCGCCGGACTCGACGCTCTCGCCGGCGTCGAACTTGTCCAGCAGCCCGCTGAGGTCGGCGGCGCCGAGCGTCCGGCGGTAGGTCTCGGCGATGGCCCGGCGCAGCAGGTGCTCCAGCACCTCCTGCTCGCGGCCCTCCTCGCTGACCTCGAACTCCACCTTGCCCATCAGCGTCGGGACGATCGCGGGCAGGTCGCAGACCCGCGCGACGGCGTGCTCCTCGCCGGCGACGGCGGCGCGTCGCACGGCGCCCGCCGCGACGGTCTCGGCCGCCGACAGCGCGAAACGCGCCGACACCCCCGACCGCGCGTCGACCGCCGTGGACTCCCGGACGAGCCGGGTGAACCGTGCGATCACCTCGACGAGATGGTCGGGCACCTCGGCGGGCAGCCCCGCGAGGTCGGCGAAGTCGGCCTCCTGGCGGATCAGGGCGAGCTCGGCGTCCAGCTCCAGGGGGTAGTGGGTGCGGATCTCGGCGCCGAAGCGGTCCTTCAGCGGGGTGATGATGCGGCCGCGGTTGGTGTAGTCCTCCGGGTTGGCGGACGCGACGAGCAGCAGGTCCAGCGGCAGCCGCAGCGCGTAGCCGCGGATCTGCACGTCGCGCTCCTCCAGGACGTTGAGCAGCGCGACCTGGATCCGCTCGGCGAGGTCGGGCAGCTCGTTGATCGAGAAGATCCCGCGGTTGGTGCGGGGGACGAGACCGAAGTGGACGGTCTCCGGGTCGCCGAGCGTCCGGCCCTCGGCCACCTTGATCGGGTCGACGTCGCCGATGAGGTCGCCGACGCTGGTGTCGGGCGTGGCGAGCTTCTCCCCGTACCGGTCGTCGCGGTGCCGCCACGCGACCGGCAGGTCGTCGCCCATCTCGGCGGCGAGACGGCGGCAGCGCACGCACACCGGTGCGTACGGGTGGTCGTTGATCTCGCAGCCGGCCACGACCGGGGTCCACTCGTCCAGCAGCCCGGTGAGGGTGCGGATCAGCCGCGTCTTGCCCTGTCCGCGCTCGCCCAGCAGCACGAGGTCATGGCCCGCCAGGAGGGCGCGTTCGAGATGGGGCAGGACGGTGTCGTCGAACCCGACGATGCCCGGAAAGCGCGGCTCTCCGGACCGCAGCCGCGCCAGCAGGTTGTGGCGGATCTCGGCCTTCACCGGCCGGTGGACGTGGCCGCCGGCGCGCAGCTCGCCCAGCGTGGTCTCGCTGGGCCGGGATTCAGGCGATGTGGTGGGACGCACGCGATCGACACTACGTCGCCGGTGCGCGGAATCGCACCCCGGCCGCGGATTCGCCCGGCCGCGGGGTGGGTTCGCCCCGTCATGTCCCGGCCCGCGCGGACCGGACGATGTCCGGTGTGGGTCCCGTGTGGGTCCGGTGTGGGCGGTCTGGTGCGGGCCGCTGGGTTGGATCGGGTTTGGGTGGACGGTGTGCGGCGGGGGACACTGGGCGTGTGAAGCGAGCGTCGACACGCAGTGAGGGAGGCGGCGCCGATGGCGCGATTCGGTGATGGCCTGGCCCTCGGACCGGACCTGGACGAGGCGGCCGTCTCGGCGGTCGAGCAGGCACTCGCGCCGCTCAGCGCGGCACCCGACCTGGTCTGCGTCTTCATGACCGGCGACGACCCCGAGGCGTTCGAGTCGGCCGCCGCGGCCGCGGCGCACGCGGCCGGGCCCGCGGTGCTGCTGGGCTGCACCGCGTCCGGGGTGATCGGCGCCGGACGCGGCGTGGAGGGCGCCTCCGCGGTCAGCGCGTGGGCCGCGGTGCTGCCCGGTGCTCGGCTCGACCCGTTCCGGCTGGAGACGCTGAAGGCCGACGACCGCCTCATCGTGGTCGGGATGCCCGAGGGGCGGGACGACGACGTCGTCGGCGTGCTGCTGACCGACCCGTACACGTTCCCGGTGGACGCGTTCGTCGAGCGTTCCGACGACGCGCTGCCCGGCCTGCCGCTGGTCGGCGGGCTCGCCGAGGGCCGCAGGCGGGGCGAGGCGCGGCTGTTCGTCAACGGCGAGGTCTACCGGGACGGCGCGGTCGGCGTCGTCATCGGCGGCGCGGTCACCGCCGCGACCGTGGTCAGCCAGGGAGCACGCCCGATCGGCCCCGACATGGTCGTGACGCGGGCGGAGGAGAACGTCCTGTACGAGCTGGCGGGCGTCCCCGCGCTGGAGAAGCTGGAGCAGGTCGTGCTCGCGCTCCCCGAGGAGGAGCAGGAGCTCGCCGGGAACGGCCTGCTGATCGGCGTCGCGATGGACGAGTACGCCGACGAGCACGAGCACGGCGACTTCCTGGTCCGCGGGGTGGTGGGCGCCGACACCGACACCGGCGCCATCGCGATCGGCGACGTGGTGGACGTGGGCCGCACCGTCCGGTTCCAGGTCCGCGACGCCGGGGCCGCCGACCAGGACCTGGCCGCCCTGCTCGAACGCTTCGACATGACCCCGGTCGAGGGGGCGCTGCTGTTCTCCTGCAACGGGCGCGGCAAGGCGATGTTCGACGACTCCGACCACGACGTCCGGGTCCTCGACCGCGCGCTCGGCCCGGCCGGTGTCGGCGGCTTCTTCGGCGCCGGAGAGATCGGCCCGGTGGCCGGACGCAACCACGTCCACGGGTTCACCGCGTCCATCCTCGCGTTCGGCCGCGCCGGAGGGTCCGCTTGACCGCCTCGTCGTCCGGAGCCCGGCCCGGCGCCGGGGCTCCGGTGCTCGCGGTGGACGTCGGCGGGACCAAGCTCGCCGCCGCGCTCGTCGAACCGGGCGGACGCATCGCCGCCTACGACCGCGTCCCGACGCCGAGCGGACCGGACCTCGACGCCGAGGGGCTCTGGAAGGCGCTGGAGGCGCTGCTCGGCAGGCTCGTCGCCGATGCGGGCGACCCACCTCTGGCGGGCGTCGGCGCGGGCTGCGGCGGGCCCATGACGTGGCCCGCCGCCGAGGTGTCGCCGCTCAACATCCCCGTGTGGCGGAACGGCTTCCCGCTGCGCGCCAGGCTCCGTGACCGGTACCCGGGGCTGCCCGTCCGGATCCACAACGACGCCATCTGCGTCGCGATCGGGGAGCACTGGCTCGGCGCGGGCCGCGGCCACGACAACGTCCTCGGCATGGTGGTGTCCACCGGTGTCGGCGGCGGCCTCATCCTGGGCGGACGGCTCGTCAACGGCGCGAGCGGCAATGCCGGGCACATCGGCCACGTGGTCGTCGACCCCGCGGGGCCGCCCTGCTCGTGCGGCGGCCGCGGCTGCCTGGAGGCCGTCGCCCGCGGCCCCGGGCTCGTCGCCTGGGCGCAGGAGCAGGGCTGGCGGCAGGAGAGCCCCGACGCCACCGGCGTCGAGCTCGCCGCCGACGCCCGCGCCGGGCACCCGGTCGCCGCCGCGGCGATGCGGCGGGCCGGCCGTGCCCTCGGCGTCGCGATCGCGTCCGCGGCGCACCTGTGCGACCTGGAGGTCGTGGCGATCGGCGGCGGCCTGTCCCAGACGGGGGAGCTGCTGTTCGGCCCGCTGGAGGAGGCGTTCGCCGAGCACGCCAGAATGGAGTTCGCGCGACGGGTCCGGATCGTCCCCGCGGCCCTCGGCCAGACCGCCGGGCTCGTCGGCGCCGCCGCCCTGGTGTACGAACAGGACCGCTACTGGAGTGCGGGTTGAGCGCGGCGGCCGCGATGACGACGAGATTCGGGGCGGGGGCGTCCCCCCGCAGGGAGGCCTCATGAGCGAACGGCACACCGGCGGCATCACCGTCGAGGACGTCCGCGCCGCCCGAAAGCTTCTCCGCGACGTGGCCCTGGAGACCCCGCTGATCTCCTCGCGGGTTCTGTCGGAGCAGCTCGGCGGGCCCGTCCTGCTGAAGTGCGAGAACCTGCAGCGCACCGGGTCGTTCAAGATCCGCGGGGCGTACACGCGGATCGCGGGGCTGAGCGAGGACGAACGCGCCGGCGGGGTCGTGGCGGCCAGCGCGGGCAACCACGCGCAGGGCGTCGCGCTCGCCGCCTCCATGCTCGGCTGCAAGGCCACGGTGTTCATGCCGGTGGGGGCGCCGCTCCCCAAGATCGCCGCGACGCGGGGCTACGGCGCCGAGGTCATCTTCCCTGGGCCCACGGTCGACGACTGTCTCGTCGCCGCGCAGGAGTACGCCGACGAGTCCGGCGCGGTGTTCATCCACCCGTTCGACCATCCGGACATCGTCACCGGGCAGGCCACCATCGGCCTGGAGATCATGGAACGGTGCCCGGACGTCCGGACGATCGTGACGCCGGTCGGCGGCGGCGGCCTGATGGCGGGGATCGCGGCGGCGGCCAAGGGGATCGCGCGGGAACGCGGCGGGCCCGCGATCAAGGCGCTCGGGGTGCAGGCCAAGCGCGCGGCGGCCTTCCCGCCCTCGCTCGCGGCCGGGCGGCCCCTGCCGGTCGAGATGGAGCCGACGATGGCGGACGGTATCGCGGTCGGCCGGCCCGGCGAGCTGACCCACGCCATGTTCACCGAGCTGGTGGACGACGTCGTCACCGTCACCGAGGAGTCCATCTCGCAGGCGCTGCTGCTGTGCCTCGAACGCGCCAAGCAGGTCGTCGAGCCCGCCGGCGCGGCCGGGGTCGCTGCGCTGCTGGAGCACGGCGACGCGGTCGAGCCGCCGGCCGTGGTGGTGCTGTCGGGCGGCAACATCGACCCCCTGCTGCTGTCGAAGGTGCTGCGGCACGGCCTGGCGGGAGCGGGCCGCTACCTGGTGCTCCGCTGCCGGCTCAAGGACCGTCCGGGCGCGCTGGTGACCCTGCTCAGCGAGCTCGCCGAGCTGGGCGTGAACGTCCTCGACGTGATGCACGAGAGGATCGCGGCGCGCCTGCACGTCGAGGAGGCCGAGGTTCTCATGCATCTGGAGACCCGCGGCCCCGACCATTCCGAGGACGTCCTCAGCCGTCTTCGCGAGAAGGGCTACAGCCTCACCCTGAGCTGATCCCGGACGCGAGGCGCCGCCCCGCCGGACCTTCGGCGAGGGCGGCGCCGCGCAGAGCGGGGCGGAGCGGGTTCGACGCGGTCGTCTCAGGAGGGCGTCACAGGGACGGCTTGCCCTCGGAGTAGAGCCACGCGTCCGCCCAGGCGTCGAGCCGCTTGCGCGAGATCCGCTCGGCGAAACGGACGAAGTCCGCGGTCGAGGCGTTCCGGTCGCGGTACGTCGCCGGCCATTCCTTCAGCAGCCGGAAGAACGCCTTGTCGCCGATGGTCGTGCGCAGGACATGGATGGCCATCGCCCCGCGGTCGTAGACGAGCCCGTCGAAGATGTGGTCGCGTCCGGGGTTCGCCACGACGCCCTTCCACAGGTCGTCGTCGGCGGGCGTGGCGTAGACCGTGTCGAAGCTCTTCTGGACGGGCGTCCCCTCGAACTTCTCCGAGTACAGCCACTCGGAGTACGTCGCGAAGCCCTCGTTCAGCCAGATGTCCGCCCACCGCTTCGGCGTCACCGAGTCGCCGAACCACTGGTGGCCCAGCTCGTGGGCGGCCAGCGTCCCGCTCGGGATGGCGCCGGGCCGGCGGCCAAGGTCGTACACCGGGCGGCCCTGGGTCTCCAGCGCGTACCCGAAGCCGCCCTTGACCACGATCCCGCCCGTCGAGGTGAACGGGTAGCGGCCGTACAGCGACGACTGGAAGTCGACGATCTGCGCGGTCTGGTCGTGGAAGCGCTTGGCGTCGTCCGCTGAGATCTCCATGGCCTTGTGGGTGGCCGTCAGGTTCGGCACGCCGCGGCCAGTACGCCCGGTGAGGACGTCGTACCTGCCGATCGCGAGCATCGACAGCTCACTGGCCATCGGGGTCCGCATGACCCAGCGCGTCGTCGTCAGGCCGTTCTTCGTCCACTTTCCGCGCAGGTCGCCGTTGGACAGCGTGGTCAGGTTCTTGGGCGCGGTCAGCGTGATGGTGTACGTCGCCTTGTCAGTCGGGTGGTCGTTCACCGGGTAGACCGTGGCGGCGCCGAACGGCTGGTTGACCATGACCGCGCCGTCGTCGGTCGGGATCCAGCCGGACGTCCCGAGCGTCTCGTCGTTGATGGGCTGCGGGACGCCCGAGTACGCCACGGTGACGGTGAAGCTCCGGTGCTTGCGCAGCCCCTTGCGCGGGGTGATGACCAGCTCCTGGGCCCCTGTCCGCTTGTAGGACGCCCGTTGCCCGTCGACCTTCAGCGACGAGATCGTGAACGGGCCGAGAAAGTCGAGGTTGAACCGCGACAGGTTCTGCGTCGCCGTTGCCTTGATCTTGGTGACGGCCCGGATCCCCTTCGTCCCGGGGTCGTACGTCAGGCCGATGTCGTAGTGGGCGACGTCGTAACCGCCGTTGCCCATGTCGGGGAAGTACGGGTCGCCGGCGCCCGGCGCGCCGGGGGTGAAGCGGGTGGCGGCGCTCGCCGGCGCCGCCGACACGGTGAGGGCCGCGGCGACGCCCAGCGTCACGGCGGCGATGGCTCTGGGGGTTGTGCTCATCGGCCTCGTCCTCGGTGTTCTCGGTGACGGCCGCCGCTCCGTCACGGCGGCCGCGACCAAGACTTTCTCGTGATCAGAGACGGATCAAGCGCGATCGGGTCTCGAATGCGTCGTCGTGGGACGTCCTTGGTGACCGGTTGCGGTCGCCGTTACCCCGCCGGGTCGCTCGGCGGTCACTCGGCCCGGGTCACTTGGCGGGGCGCCCCTTCTTGTACAGCCAGTCCTCGAAGAACCCGTCGAGCCTCTGGCCCGAGACCTTGTTCGCCGTGTCGATGAACTGCCGGGTCGTCCCGTGGGAGTGCCGCCGCTCCTTCGCCCACGTCCGCAGGATCTCGTAGAAGGTGTTCTCCCCGACCCGGTCGCGCAGCGCCACCAGCGTCATGCCGCCGCGGTCGTACACCGAGCGGCCGAACATCTTCTCGCGGCCCGGGTCGCCCGGCGGGTTGTTCCACAGCTCCTGCGCCAGCGGGCTCTCGTAGCGCTCGTTGAACTGCTGCTCGACGGTCTTCCCGCCGCTCTTCTCCTCCCACAGCCACTCGGCGTAGGTCGCGAAGCCCTCGTTGAGCCAGATGTCCTTCCACTGCCTGACGCCGACGCTGTCGCCGAACCACTGGTGCGCCAGCTCGTGCGCCACGATCGTGGGACGGGCGCCGAACGACCCGTACACCGGCCGGTTCTGCGTCTCCAGCGCGAAGCCGACGTTGGCGTTGTCCACGAGGCCGCCGGTGGAGGAGAACGGATAGGGGCCGAACAGTTTCGCGAACTCTTCGGTGATCTGTGCGTTGAGGTCGTGGAACTGGTTCAGGTCGACGGTGCCGACCGTCGGGTCCACGGCGGTGATGACCTGGACGCCGTCGCTGGTCCGGCTCGTCCGCACGTCGAAACGTCCGACCGTGACCGTCGCCAGGTACGTGGCCATCGGCTCCTTGACGCGCCACTTGGACGTCGTCAGAGCGCGCTGCCCGAGCTTGCCGACGCGGTGGCCCACCGGCTGGGAACGGTGTCCGACCGGTTCCACACCGGGCGCGCCCGGCGGGCCGGCCGGGGGTTCGTCCGGCGGCTCGTCGGGCGGCGGGCCGGGGCTCGTGGCGGGCGGGCCGCTCGGCGTCCCGCCGCCGGTCCCGGTGAGCGGCGTCTCCGGCTCGCCGTTGGCGATCGCCGTCAGCCCCTCCGGAACCGTGATCTCGAAGTCGAAGGTGGCCTTGTCGCTCGGGTGGTCGTTGCTCGGGAACCAGGACTTCGCGCCGCTCGGCTGGCACGCCACGAACACCCCGTCGGACGTGCGGATCCAGCCGTAGGTGCCGAGCACCGGGTCCGACGTCGGCTCCGGCGACCCCGAGTACTCGACCACCGTGGTGAACTTCGCGCCCTTGGCCAGCGGCTTGGCCGGGGTGACCTCCAGTTCGCTGCCGCCCCGCTGCTGCCGGGCGGGCGCGCCGTCCACCTTGATGGACGAGACGTTGAGGCCGGCGAGGTCGAGGTTGAAGCGGGCGAGCCGCTGGGTCGCCGTCGCGGTGATCGTGGCCGTCCCCTTGAGCTGCTGGGCGGAGTTCGGGTCGATCGTCAGCTTCAGCCCGTAGTGCTGGACGTCGTAGCCGCCGTTGCCGTCGCCCGGCACGTAGTCGTCGCCCGCGGTCGTCGGCCCCGCCGGCCCGGACGCGGCGGGATTCGAGGAGGACCCGGAGGTGTCCTCGTCGCCGAAGGGGGACAGCTGGCAGCCCGCGCCGAGCGATCCGGCGAGCGCGAGGGCGGCCACACCCGCGGCACCGCGGAGCGCCGTCCGTGAGCCGTGTCCGCCGGGGCTGGGGGAGTTTCCGGCCTTATGCACGGGCCCAGCCTGCCCGTCCGTGCCGTGCTGAGCAACTCGGCTCGACCACCCGGTCAGCGTCCTGCGTAGGGATCGGGGACGTTCGGACCGGCCTTCACGACGAGTGTGCGCGCCACTTTGCAGTGAAGTGCCTGCTTACGCGGGTCCCACAGGATCCAGGCGACGTTGATCAGTCCGAAGCAGCCGCAGATGCCGCCGAGGACGCAGTAGAAGGCGGAGCGTCCGGCCGCCTGCCCGTTCGTGACGGCCTGGCCGTCCTCCTCCCGGACGACCCTGATCTCCAGGAGCCTCTTGCCGAGCGTCTGCCCCCACCGGGCGTGCATCAGCCAGTAGTAGAAGAAGGCCAGGACGATGCTGATCGCGTTGCCCGCCCACTGGACGTTGCTGAAGTTCATCGAGGAGTCGCCCGTGCGGGAGTCGAAGGCCCCGTCCCAGTCGATGAACGGCAGCAGGAGAAGGGTGGTGACCGCGGCGATGAGGATGCTGTCCACGATGGCCGCGCCGAGTCGTGCCCAGCGGCTCGCCAGCTCTTGGCCGGCGTATTCGTAGCCGCCTGCGCCGCCGTAGCCCGGCCCCGCGTCGTAGCCGCCCGGACTCGGATACCGGGGCAGGCCGCCGTACCCCTGCTGTTCTTGTCCGTACGGCTGTTCCTGTCCGTACGGGCGCTCCCCGTAGGGAGGCTGGCCGGACGGTTGCCGCCCGTGGGGTGCCTGCCAGCCGGGCGGGGGCCAATCGCTGGGCGGAGGCTGCCCGCCGGGCGGAGATGGGCCGCCGGGCGGGGACTGTTCACCGGGCGGGGGTCTGCCGCCGTGGGGCTCGCCGTGCGGCCCCGGCCGTCCGGACCCCTCCGGCCGGCCTTCGGGCCGGTCGTCGGGCTCTCCCCCGGACGCGGGGTCGTTCGGCGGTTGCGTCATGCGGTCAGGGTGGCCGTGTCGCAGTCCTCCAAACGCCGCCGCGTCCAGCGGATTCGCAAAATCTCCCCATAAACGATCAGAAGCCTCCGGGACGGCCGGGGCTCAGGACCGGTCGTAGGGGTTCGGGGTCCACGGTTCCGCCTTCACCACCAGCGTTCCGACCGCCTTGTCATGAAGGGCCTGGCGTTTCTGGTCCCACAGGATCCAGGCGTTGTCGAGTGCCCCGAGCACCCCGAGCGCGGCTCCCGCGGGCATGAAGAGGTTGATCAGCATGGTGGCGACGGAGATGCCGTAGACGATCGCCTGGCGGCCGATCGCCTGCCCCCAGCTCACCGCGGAGTGGTCCGCCGCGCGGACCAGCCGGATGCCGAAGGCCTTCTTGCCGAGCGTCTGGCCCCATCGGGCGTGCATGAACGTGTAGTACGCGAACCCCACCAGGAACGCGATCGCGTACCCGACCATGAGCCGCGGGATGTTGTACAGCTCCAGCGGGTTGGCGACCGGCTCGCCGGATTCGATGGACTCGCGCATCTTGTCCCATCGGACGGCGAACAGGACCGCCGGAGTGCCCACCATGCTGATGATCAGGGAGTCCAGGACTCCGGCGCCGAGCCGCGCCCAGCGACCGGCCAGGACGTCCTGGGGGCCGGCCGCTCCGGGGTACGGGACGCCCGGGTGGGGCGGGCCGTATCCGGGCTGCTGGTATCCCGGCTGCTGGTATCCCGGCTGTGGGTGTCCCGGCGGCGGATATCCCGGCCCGCCGGGCCGGCCGTATCCGGCCGCGGGGGCCTGCGGTGCGGCGGGGGCGGGCGGCGCCTGGCCCGGCGGCGCCCCGTACGTGCCCTGGTAGGGCGGCGGACGTTCCGGCGTGTGCTCGGAGGCGCCGGAGTCCGGGTCGTCCCCGCTCTGCGGCTCGGCGGTCCGACGCTCGTCCTCCGGCTCGCGCCGGTCGTCCTCCGGTTCGTTCCTGCCGTCCTCTGGCTTCTGCTGTTCGTCTCCGTCGTCCGGCCGGCGCGGCTCAGGCTCGGGATCGTGGGGCGATTCGCTCATGAGGGACAAGTGTGCCTGTTGCCGGACGGACGGTCACCGGAGAATCCGGGCGCGGGCGGGGCCCGGCCCGGATCCCTCGGCGGCGGCCGCCCGGACCGTCACAGGTTGCCCCGGCGCGCCTGCTCCCGTTCGATCGCCTCGAACAGCGCCTTGAAGTTGCCCTTGCCGAAGCCGAGCGACCCGTGGCGCTCGATCAGCTCGAAGAACACCGTCGGCCGGTCCTGGACGGGCTTGGTGAAGATCTGCAGCAGGTAGCCGTCCTCGTCCCGGTCGACGAGGATCCCGCGCTTTTGCAGCTCCTCGATCGGGACCCGCACCGTGCCGATGCGCGCCCGCAGCTCCGGGTCCTCGTAGTAGGAGTCGGGCGTGCTCAGGAACTCGACGCCCGCGGCCCTCATCCGGTCGACGCTCTCGAGGATGTCGTCGGTGTTCAGCGCGATGTGCTGGACGCCCGGCCCGCCGTAGAACTCCAGGTACTCCTCGATCTGCGACTTGCGCTTGCTCTCTGCGGGCTCGTTCAGCGGGAACTTGACCTTGCGGGTGCCGTCGGCGACGACCTTGGACATCAGCGCCGAGTACTCGGTGGCGATGTCGTCGCCGATGAACTCCGCCATGTCGGTGAAGCCCATGACCCGGTGGTAGAAGTCGGCCCACTCGTCCATGCGCTCGACGTTGCCGACGCAGTGGTCGATCGCGTGGAAGTAGTGCTTCGCCGGCGGCTCCACGATCGGGTCGGCGGGGACGAACCCCGGCAGGTAGGGGCCGGTGTAGTTCGACCTGTCGACGAACGAGTGGCGTGTCTCGCCGTAGGTGGCGATCGCCGCGATGGTGACCTTGCCGTGGTCGTCCTCCAGGACGTGCGGCTCCTCGACGCCCTTTGCGCCGTTCGCGAGCGCGTGCTGGTACGCGGCTTCGACGTCGGGGACCTCGATCGCGAGGTCGACGACCCCGTCGCCGTGCTCGGCGACGTGCCGGCCGAGGTCGGTGCCCGCCCGCACCGGTCCGCGGAACACGAACCGGGCGCTGCCCGACTCCAGCACGTGCACGGCCTCGTCGGGGCTGCCGTTCTCCGGGCCCCGGTAGGCGACCCTGCGCATGCCGAACGCCGTGGAGTAGTAGTGCGCCGTCTGCGTGGCGTTGCCGACGGCGAAGACGACCGCGTCCATGCCCTTGACCGGAAACTCATCCATGCCGCCTAATGTGGGCACGCGTCTACAGACTGTGCAAGAGTTACTTCAGATGGTGGACAATCTGCACAGTGAAAAGCGGAAATGATCCGTCGTTCTGTACAGGGTGACCAAGATCGGAGGGTGGCGTGCCGATCGACGAGCTCGACGGCCGGCTCATCGAGCTGTTCACCGCCGAGCCGCGCGTCGGCGTCCTCGAGGCGTCCCGGCGGCTCGGGGTCGCGCGGGGCACCGTTCAGGCGCGGCTGGACCGTCTGTCGCGCGACGGCGTCATCGCGGGCTTCGGCCCGCAGATCGACCCGGCGGCCCTCGGCTACGGGGTCACGGCGTTCGTGACGCTCCAGCTCCGGCAGAGCCGTCGCGGGCGGGGGGAGAGCGCGCACGACACGGTCGCCCGGCGGCTCGCGCAGGTGCCCGAGGTGATCGAGGCCCACACCATCACCGGCCCCGGCGACATGCTCTGCCGGGTCGTCGCGCGCAGCAACACCGACCTGCAACGCGTCATCGACGAGATCGTCGATGTGTCGGGCGTGGAGCGGGCGTCCTCGGTGATCTCCCTGGCGACCCAGATTCCCCACCGCACGCTGCCGCTCGTCCGGGCCACGGCGACCGGACGGTCCCGGGCCGGGAAGACGGGTGCGCGGGGGGCGAGAACCCAGGGGAGGTCTCGGGGCAGGGCCCCGGACTGAGGAACGGGCAGGACGGACGCCGAACGGAAACGAGAGGCGGGGTGCCGGCAGCACCCCGCCTCACCAAGCTTGGTCCGTCCGCACGGACGGCGCCGTCCGTCAGCCGCCGCCGTACGGGGTCGCGTCGATGATCTCGACCGTCATGCTCCGGCCGTTCGGCAGCGAGTAGGTCGCCTTGTCGCCGACCTTCTTGCCGTTGATGGCCGCACCGAGCGGCGAGTTCGGCGAGTAGACGTCGATCGGGGCGCCGACTTCCTCGCGGGACGCGAGAAGGAAGGTGACCTCCTCGTCGTCGCCCTCGAAGGAGACCGTGACGGTCATGCCGGGGCCCACCACGCCCTCCTTGCGCGGCGCCTCACCGACGCGGGCATTCTCCAGGATGCCCTGGAGCTGGAGGATCCGGCCCTCGATCTTGCCCTGTTCCTCCTTGGCCGCGTGGTAGCCGCCGTTCTCGCGCAGGTCCCCTTCCTCCCGCGCCGCCTCGATCTTCCGAGCGATCTCGATGCGGCCGGGGCCCGACAGGTACTCCAGCTCAGCCTTGAGCCGGTCGTACGCCTCCTGGGTCAGCCAGGTGACGTTGTCAGCGCGGGTCTCGGTCACGGGTACTCCTCATCCACATGTTGCGACTGGCGCCCGTCCGCGACGGACGGGTGTCACATCGACATGAAGTGCGGCCAGGTTAAACCTCTAGCTTATCCGGTGTGTGCGGGTAAAGGTTCCCTGAACTCGGCGTCTGCAATCCGGCAATCCTATTTCGTCCTTCACCTGCCGTTCCTCGTTCCGGACGCGCACAATGCGGACGGCCGAAACGGGTCACACGGTACGGCAGTCATGGATCCTCGCCCCGGTCGCCCGCCGCGGCGTCCGGAGCGTCTCCGTCCCCGTCATACCGGACGTCCCCGCCGGGACGACGACCTCTTTCTCCGCGAGGATCGCGAACTTCGCGTCGAAGGCGTCGACCGTGCAGCGGACCTCATCGTCCTTCCCTTTCGCGACCTTGAAGTTGATCTGCACGGAGGTGTCGCCGATGTCGTAGGCGATCGTCTGTGCGGAGATCCCCGGCGTCTGCCCCGCGTACAGGGCGATGATTCCGAAGCCGCCCGCGGCGAGGACCACGAACACGCCGATGACCGCCAGCCCCAGCCGTCCCGGCCGGGTCGCGGCGGGTTCGGCGGGCTTCGGCACGCTCGTCGTCATGGCGGGAATCTCCGTGCGGTGGGCGGACGTTGTCAGGGACAATTCTCGTCTGTCATGGCGCGTGCCTCGAACGGGGGGCACTCATGAGGTCCGGTAAGGAGAACCCAGGTGTCCGAGGTCATCGACGACACGACGTCCGAGCGGCCGTCCGAGCGGTCCTGCGGCGGTGACGGGCCGCTGCGTCTCATGGCGGTGCACGCCCACCCCGACGACGAGTCGAGCAAAGGCGCGGCGACGATGGCCAGGTACGTGGCGGAAGGCGTCGAGGTCCTCGTGGTCACCTGTACCGGCGGTGAACGCGGCGACATCCTGAACCCCGCGATGGACCGCCCCGAGATCAAGGCCGACATCGGCAAGGTCCGCCAGGAGGAGATGGCCCGAGCCAGGGAGATCCTCGGCGTCCGGCAGAGCTGGCTCGGTTTCGTCGACTCCGGCTTCCCCGAGGGCGACCCCCCGCCGCCGCTGCCCGAGGGCTGCTTCGCGCTGGAGCCGCTGGAGACCGCCGCCGAGCCGCTGGTGCGCGCGGTGCGCGACTTCCGCCCCCACGTCATGCTCACCTACGACGAGAAGGGCGGGTACCCCCACCCCGACCACGTCAAGTGCCACGAGGTCTCGGTGGAGGCGTTCGAGGCGGCGGGCGACCCGGAACGGTACCCCGGAACCGGCGACCCCTGGCAGCCGCTCAAGCTCTACTACCACATGACCTTCAACAAGG
>DATCLF010000017.1:0-3865 GCA_036564055.1 Spirillospora sp. | reverse complement strand
CGTCCCGACCGCGCCGATGCTGACGGACCCGCGCGGCGTGCAGCGCTCGCTGCGGCCGCTGAAGCGCAGCGTCCCGTCGGCGCACCGTTTCGAGCTGGACGAGGACGCGACCGCCGCGCGCATCGCCGACACCGGCGTGTGGACGCCCGTGCTCGTCCCGTCCCCCGAACGGTGGCTCAGCCTCACCCTCGTCGTCGACACCGGCCCGACCATGCGGCTGTGGCGTCCCCTCGCCGGCGAACTGTCGGAGACGCTGCTGCGGCTCGGCGTCTTCCGGGACGTCCACGTCCGTTACCTCGACACCACCGGCCGCATCACCGCCGCCACCGGCGCCCCCTCGCAGGACCCCAGCACGCTCCTCGACACCTCCGGCCGCCGGGCCGTGCTCGTCCTCAGCGACTGCTGCGGCCCGCACTGGTGGGACGGACGCGCCGCGCGGGCCGTCCGGCGGTGGGCGGGCGCGGGGCCCACCGCGATCGTCCAGCCGCTCGCCGAGCGCCTGTGGCGGCGCACCGCGGCCCCCGCCTCTCCCGGCCTGGCCCACCTGCCCCGCCCCGGCGCGCCGAACACCGACCTGCGCTTCGCCCCGCACGACGGGACGGCCGCACCCGGCGTGCCCGTTCCCGTCCTGGAGGCGGAGCCCCGATGGTTCGGCGCGTGGGCCCGGCTGGTCTCCGGCTCGGGTTCGCAGCCCGCCGCCGTCGCGACGCTGTCGCCCCGGCCGCCCGCCAGGCCCGCGCCGGCCCGGGAGCGGGAGCTGCCGGTGGCCGAGCGCGTCCGCCGGTTCCTCGCCACCGCGTCCCCGGCCGCCGCCGAACTCGCCGCGCACGTCGCCGTGTCCGTCCCGTCCCTGCCGGTGATGCGGCTCATCCAGCACCGCGTCCTCGGCCGCTCCGGCCCGGGGCAGCTCGCCGAGGTCCTGCTGAGCGGCCTGCTGCGTCCCGTCGAAGGCGCGCGGTACGAGTTCGTGCCCGGCGCCCGCGAGGCTCTCCTCGACACCCTCCCGCGCCCCGAGGCCCAGCACACCCGCCGCGTCCTCGAAGCCGTCTCCGCCGAGATCGAACGGCGCGCCGGAAGGCTCGGCGAGCGGTTCCGGGCCCTCATGCCCGCCGAGGGCGGCCCGTTCACCCTCACCGCCGACGCCGACCACTTCGCCCTCGTCACCCCCGAGACGGGCTCCGCCCTGGCCCCTTCGCGCCCGTCCCCGCCGCCTCCGGAGCCCCCACCCGGCCCCGACCTCCTGGAGATCCAGGACGCCGACGTCGACGACCTGATCGGACCGGACTGGGACCGTCCGCTCGCAGCCGTTCCCATCGGCGCGGACGACTGGGGAACCGTGTCGCTCGACGTCCGCCCCACCGACTACGGAGCGCACGGCCTGATCACCGGTCCGCCGGACCGTCGCGACGCACTGGTGCGGACGCTCGTGTTCAGCCTCGCGCTGCGGCATTCCCCCCAGGTCGTCAACTTCGCGTTCGTCGGCACCTCCGCGAGCGGGTTTTTCGCCGAGCCGAGCGCGCTCCCCCACGTCGCGATGGACGTTCATCCGGTTTCGGCGGAGTCACCGCAGTTCGACCGGCTCGCGGACGTCCTCGAAACCGAACGGCGCCGCCGCGAGGCCGCCCACCGGGGCACCGGGCCCCCGCAGCCGGACGACCTCCTGATCGACCTCGACGCCGAACCGGTCGATCCGCCGCCGACCCTGATCGTGTTCATCGACGATGCCGGACGTCTCTTCGAGGCACGGCCGAACCTGGTCGGGCCCTTCGCCGCGCTGTGCGGAAGGCTTCCCGCCCAGGGCGTCCAGTTCGTCTTCTGTACACCGGACGACGCCCCTCTACCGCCGGAGCTCACCGCTTCCCTGGCGTGGCAACTGGGCGCCGCCGACACGGGCGAACCGAACACGGCGTCCCTCCGTGTCGCCGACAAGCGCATGGCGTTCCTCCACATTCCCGGAGAGGTCGTCTATCCACCGTTCCGACCCGCGCACCTCTCTGTCGGCACCGCCGGTCCCCTCGTGGAACGCATGCGGAGGACCGGTCCGTACGCACGCCGGATCCCGCCGTCCGCCGAGACCGCGTCCCCGGCGCGCCCGCCCGCGCAGAGCCCGGCAGAGGTCGCCCCGGAAGAGGTCTCTGCGCCGCCTTCCGTGGAACCTGAGCAGGACGTGCTCACGTTGAACGGCGGCGGACCGGGCGGCTCCTTCGAGGCGGCGTGGGAGCTTCCCCGCCCCGTGCCCCGCCGGCAGGTCATCGGATTCGACCCTTCGGGGAACGCGATCAAGCCCTTCCCGTTCGGCGTCGCGTCCGACGTGCCGCACGCGCTGGTCGTGGGAGAGACCGAGGCTCGACAGCACATCGTGCGCGACATCATCGTCTCCCTCGCGGCGGCCTACTCCCCCCGTGACCTCGCCTTCGCCTTCGCAGGTCTTCGCGAGCATCCCCTCGGCACGCCGATCGACCTCCCGCACGTGATCTACTCCAGGGACGAGCTCCTCGAACGACCGTGGACGCTGCAACAATTCCGCGACTTCCTGTCGGCCGAGCTCGCAACCCGCAGCGCCCCCGCGCACGGCCGACCGGGCCTGGTCGTCGTCGTCGACGTGTCCCCGACGCTTCCCTCCGACCAGCCAGACCTGACCGAGACGCTGCTCGAGCTGGCGGAGAGCGGCGCACCCCGCGACCTCCACCTCCTCATCGTCTCGTCCACCGTCGAGGACACCGCGATCTGGAACCGCCTCCTGCCGCTCCTCCGCTGGCGCGTCACGGCGAGCCGGCTGCCGTCCGCGGTGCTCCAGCGCATCCGCGGGCGGGCGGACCCGCCGTTCTCCGAGGAGCGCACCGCCCACCTCTCCTCAGGCGACGCCTCCAGCCCGTTCACCCCCGCGCCCGACGCACCGTCCGACACGATCGACGACTTCGTCGAGCAGGCCCACAAGGTTCACGCGGACACCGTCCTCCCCCGTCTTCTCAGGACCGACGCCCGCGCCGAAGACCCGGCCGTCTGGACGATGCTCCGGTCGCTCTACATCGCGGAGAGGAGGTCCGTGACGTGGGGCCCGCCCAACCGCCATCTTCTCGTCGTCGACGCAGACCCGCGGTTGGTGACAAGGGCGGCGATCCTGTACGGGAGGTTGCTCGCCGGTCTGGGGATCCTGTCGGACGGCGCGGTCCTGCAGGCCGTCGTCGACCAGACGGGGCGATCGGTCGGCGAGCCGTACACGACCACGGAGGACCTTTTCCGGGCCGGCCGTGGCGGTGTCCTGCTCATCCATCGGAGTGATACGCCATACCGGGTCTTCCCGCCCCTGCCGGGCTTCCCCGAACACCTTCGCGCCCTGATGGCGGAGTACTCGGACGACCCGATCGTCGTCCTCCCCGTGACCCGCGACCAGGAAGTCGTTCTCCGCCGGACCGACCCCTTCTTCGACGACCGGTTCCGATCGATCTGGATGCTGGCCTCACTCCCGCGACCGGACCCCGGGCCTCAAGACGTCCCGGACCGCCGCATCCCGCTCGGCGCCGACGCGGAGACGGGCGAACCCGTCCTGCTCGACCTCGCCGCCGACCGGCATCTGCTGGTCACCGGGCCGCCCGGTCGGCGCAAGACGAACCTGCTGCGCCGGATCCTCACCGCGATCGTCGGAGACGGGGACGGCCAGGAAAGTCTTGTCTACATCCTGGACGAGCGGAAACGCCTCCGCCTGTCGAGCGAGGAGACAGGGCCGAACGTCAGGCTCGCCAGCAACCGCGACGAGTTCGGCTCGCTCCTCGAAGCGGCCTTCCGCCGCACCAGGGCGCGTCGCCAGAAGGGGCATGGCCCTGACGTCTACATCTTCGCCGCGAGCCGGAGGCGGCTTCTGAGG
>DATCLF010000016.1:0-4851 GCA_036564055.1 Spirillospora sp. | reverse complement strand
CCGTCAGCGTGCGCGACCGTCCCTCGTCAAGGTACCGGGACGTGCGGGCCTCCCAGGTGCAGGAGCTCGCAGACGCCCCCGTCAGGCCCATCGTCGGAAGCAGGAACGCGTTCCCCCGTTTGCGGTACGCGCCGCGGGCGACGCGGTCGACGGTCGCGGCCGGGACCGTGTCGCAGGGTTTGGGGACGCGTTGCAGCGGCGGCGTGCCCGGGTGTTTCACGGCGGTGACCACGGGGTCGGCCGCGGCCCCCAGGCTCCTCGCCGTCTCGGCCGCGGCGGCGAGGGCCCCGTCCACCGCGGTCTTCTCCGGGATGGTCTCGCGCCGGTCTCCGTCGGCGTCCCACCCCTGGTAGCGGACCGTCACGACGGCGTTGCCCTGCCGGAACTTCACGATCGCGCCCCCGGTCTCGCCGTCCGCCCCGTAGCGCGCGAAGGACTCCTCGCCGAGTCCTTCGATGATCTTGGGCGGGGAGGGGCCCTGGGTCACCTCGGCCATGTCGAACAGCCCCATCGCCGCGCCGACCGCCTCGTCCCCGCGCCCCTTCCCCAGGGTGATCTCGACGTTGAGGACGCGTTCGTTCTTGAAGTCGCCCACGCAGAAGTCGCAGGTGGCCTTTCCGTCGTCCAGCGAGTACCACTGGCAGCTCCCCGGGCCGCCGCGGCGGAAGACGTTCCCCTTCTCGGCGTCGCGGTCCGCTCCCGGGACGAGCCTGGACGCGGTGCGGTGCGAGACCCCGCAGTTGCGGGGCGGCTCACGGATGATCCTGCCGCCGGGAAGGGTGTCGGGTCCCGCGGGCGCCGACAGCAGGGGCCCGTCGGCGATTCCGCCGTCGGAGCCGCGCATCGAGATCACGGCGAACGCGCCGGCGAGGACGACCGCGAGCACCCCGGCCAGGGCCGCGATCCTCCGGCGGCGTCCCGTTCTCAGGCCGGTTTTCGAGCCAAGGCCCCGTCCTGCCTGCGTGGAATCCGACACATGGACCTCGCCTGTTGACGTCTATGTGAGCGTTTCGGCGCCGCCGTCTTCGTTCTTCATCGTTTTCGACTCCGCCGGGATCCCGAAAGTTTACGGCCGCGTTGCACGATCCCGAAGGTTCAACCGTGCCGTGCCTCAGGACACCGTCCGGGAACGCAGCCGTACCAGCAGGACGACGACCAGCGCGACGAACAGGGCGCCGCCGGCGGCGACGAGCAGAGGTCCTGCCGGAATTCCGAGGAAGCGGACGACCTCGCTCCTGTACACGACCTCCCGGTAGGGCACGTCGCGCGTGGCGGTGAAGCGGTAGTCGTCCTCGATCGTTCCGGGGATGACGCGTCCGTCGACGAACTCGGTGAGGAAGAGCCCGTCGCCGAGGAAGGCGCGCAGGTCGGGCGAGCGCACGTCGCGCGGTCTCACCCGACCGGCGAACGCCACCCTCATCGTCGTGCCGGTCGTCTGCCTCATCCTGTGCTCGCCGAGCACGTACAGGTGCAGACGCTGCGGGTTCTCGGCGAGCCGGGAGAGCCGCATCGGGTAGACGACCTCCTCCGTCGTGAACGACACGTGCAGCGGATCGAGCTCCCCGTCGAGCGCGCCGCCGGAACGAGTCCGCAGCCTGACCGCGACGTACTTCCATCTCTGCTCGACGTAGGGGCCGAGTTCCCTCTTCAGCTCGGGACGGAGCCGGTACCCGTTCGCGTCGAGCCAGCGAGCCAGCGCGCCGGGATCCCCGGCGTCGAGCGTGGCGACGCGGAACGGCCCGAGGTCGCGTTCGCCGAGCACCCGGACGCCCCCGCCGGGCGGCGCGCCCGCGCCCGGAGCCGCGGAGCCGACGCCGTCGTCCCGTCCGGGGAACCAGATCCTCCGGGTCTTCACCAGCGGCTCGGTCAGCGCGTCGAGCTCCTCGTACCAGCCGCGCCGCCCGAGCTTCACCCGGGCCTCGGACGGCGTGGGGAACAGCCAGGCCGCGTCCTTGGCCGTCGACGCGGCCGACAGCCGCATCACGATCTCCTCGGTGCGCGTCGTCGCGTCGTAGCGGACGATCGACGTCTCCTCGGAGACGGTGACCGAGGTGTCGGCGATCATCGCTCCGCAGCCGCACGCCCACGCCGGCCGCGCCACGAGGGCGGCCGACGAGACGAGCAGCAGTCCCAGTACGGCCACCGCACGTATGACGCCACGCACGCGGCACTCCTCTCAGTCGGCGGACGGGTCATCCGCGGGGTGGAAGTAGACGGTCACGCTCGCCCACGGCCCGTGCTCGTTGACCTCCTGGTGCAGGACGAGGTCCATCACCTCGACCGACCCCAGTTCCTCGATCGAGTCGGCGACCCGTCTCAACAGCGCCGGAACGTCCCCCTGGCCCGGCCCCGCCGGGTTCGCCTGGGAGAAATGCCGGACCGACCACGACTCAGACATGCGCATCATCTTGCCGCGCCCGTGGAACGATCAGTCGAATGACGAACTATTTCCGGATGTACCGGTTCGGCATCACTCCCTGGGAGCGCTACGGGGAGGCCGCGGCGCAGAGCATCGCCGCGCTGCTCGACCGCGAGGAGGCCGAGCGGTCCCGTCCGCTCGGCCGGGCCCTCGACCTCGGCTGCGGCCGCGGCCAGTTCACCCCGGAGCTCGCCCGGAGGGGCTGGGACGCGGTGGGCGTCGACTACGTCCCGGCCGCGATCGAGGCGGCGAAGCGCAAGGGGCCGGAGAACGTGACCTACGTCGTCGGGGACGTGACGGACCTGTCGCCCGATCTCGGGACCTTCGGCTTCTTCCTCGACATCGGCTGTTTCCAGGGGTTCGACGCCGAGGGCAGGCGGGCCGAGGGACGGGGAGTCACCGCGCTCGCCGATCCCGGCGCGACGCTGCTGATGCTCGCCTTCGGCCCCACCCGCCTGCGCTCGTTCATCGGCGGCGTGTCGCAGGCGGAGGTCGAGGAGGCGTTCCCGGAGTGGGAGCTGATCGACGTCCGGGCCGCCGACACCGCCGGGCTGGGCTGGCCGATGAGCAGGACGTCGCCGCAGTGGTACCGGCTGCGCCTCCGGAGCTGACCGGGCGTACACCGCTGCAAGCCCGTCCCGCCGGTGACGCACGCCGCGGGGGCGGATGTACGCCGCACGGCGTAGGGGCGGTGTCGCCGACCGGGTGACGACCGGGGCCGTCATCGGCGGTGACGATCGGCACCATGAACGGACCAACCGCACTGCACGCCCCGCAGGACGCCGCCGTACGCACCTCGGGGTTGACGAAGAAGTACGGCGACCACCTCGCGGTCGACGCGGTGAGCCTCACCGTCCGGCGCGGCGAGGTCTACGGCTTCCTGGGACCGAACGGCGCGGGTCTTAACCGGCACACCCAGGAAGCCACAAGGTACCGCACACCGCCCCCGGACAGCAGAAACCCCCGGAGCCTGCAAGGTTCGCTCCGGGGGTTCCCTTGCCCGCCGCTAGCGAGGGTCTCGCCGTGCACGCTAGGGCGGCAGCATCACGCGGCCAGCGGCACACCACCCGTCGCCGTGACCCGGCTAGCGAGCGTCAGCGGATCACGCGCAGAGACCACCGTGCGGCCCTTCACGGCGAACCACCGCCCGGCCGCAGCGTCCGCGATCACACCCCAACCGGGGAAGCTGGCGCGCAGCGTCGCGAGGATCTGGGCCACTTCCGGAGAGAACGGCGTCCGGTACATCACTCGCCACCCCCCAGCAGCCGCGCCCGTACCGCGTCTTCCCTCTCTTGCAACCTCCGTAGCTCATCCGGCGTGTCCGCGTAGAGCTGACTCGACAGTCCCGCCGCCTTCTCCCGCGACGACAGCGGGCACGCACGGCGAAGCGCCACCGTGTGAACGGGCTTCCCGTCGCGGAAGGTGATGTACGGAACGGCCCACCTTGACGACGGCTCCGCGTACCCCGGTAGCGGGTCCGTGGGCTCGATTCTCGGGACGTTGTGCGGACTACCCTTGTCCGGCATGGGGCGACTCCCTAGCAGTCGTTCCTAGGCCCGGTGCGGAGCGCTGAACCTCCGTACCGGGCCGCTTGCGTTCGGCCCCAACGCTACGCCTGATTGTCAGGACTGTCAGAAGTGTTCGCACTGGTCAGGCCGTAAGGCATGTTCCGGGTGTCCGTACTGTAGGAGGGTGATCGATCTCGACGGCCCCGAACCGCTATGGCGACAAGTGGCCGATCACCTCGCGGGCAGGATCGCAGCGAAGGAATGGGCGCGCCGACTGCCCAGCGTCCGCACGCTCGCAGACCAATACGGCGTAAGCCACACAACCGTTTCCGACGCGCTACGCGAACTATCGCAACGCGGAATCGTGACCACTACGCGGGGACGCGGGACGTTCATAGTTGAGCAGCGCGGCACAAGCGAGACAGACGAGAAATAGCCCCCGCACCCATCCCGGGCACGGGGGCTATCTCATACCTAAAGACCGGCCGTCGCATCCGGACAATAATGCATCCCATGCGCTGACTTCCGCTCGCGACAGTAACGGCGCTCCCGCTCCGGCAGGCTGTCAAGCGCATTCCCGGTCGCGGTAGCCAACTCAAGCGACACGTGTAAAGCCTCTCCGATTCCGTGTCGTCACGCGGAAACCAGGGCGCTCCCACTAAGTTACCGCCGTAGCGTGCTTGCCGTTTCCGTTGTCGCCTCCGCGCTTACCGCCGACAACCTCACGGCTTCGCTGTTGACGCATACGGACGTGAAACGTCAACCAGTGGAAACCGTGTCGAATGACAGGCGACAACAGCGATTGACCTGGTGAGATCCCATGAGCAGTGACACGTCTAAAGGCTGTCACGTAACTCGCCTTCGAGAGTGATGCCGACCGGTAGCTGAGTGCTGGGCTCAACCGGTGGCGGCAAGGTTGTGGAG
>DATCLF010000015.1:0-11231 GCA_036564055.1 Spirillospora sp. | reverse complement strand
CTGTCGGGACGGCGGGATTTGAACCCACGACCCCTTGACCCCCAGTCAAGTGCGCTGCCAAACTGCGCCACGTCCCGGTGCCCGTTGGAGCAGGCGTGACAACTGTAGCGCAGTCCGCGGGGTCGTGCGTACCGAGATATGTGCCGGGGATCTCTGGTAGGCAAGGCCCATGATGTCGGTGCGGGCGGGTTTGGCCGGGTTGGTCTGCCTGGGAGTGCTGTGCGGGTGCGGGAACGGCGGAGGGGCCCGGCCGGTGAGTGAGAGCCCGGAGGCGTCGAGGCCGGCGGTGCCGGAGGGGACGGCGAAGGCGACGCCGTCGCGGGCGGTGGTGCGGGTGCCGCGGGGAGTCCGGGCGTCCTACGTGGTGTTCGATCGGGCCGCCGGGCGCGTGGTGGTGCAGCGGCGGCCGCGGCAGGTGTTCCGGTCGGCCTCGCTGGTGAAGATCCTCATCGCGCTCGACCACCTGCGGGAGCACCGGGTCACGGACAGGGACCGGGCGCTGATGAGGGTCATGCTGCGGTCCAGTGACGACGCGGCGGCGACCGAGTTCTGGCGGCGGGGCGGGCGCAAAGAGATCATCGAGCGGATGACGCCCGTCGTGGGGCTGCAGGACACGGCTCCTCCGCCCGCGGACAAGCCGGGGTTCTGGGGGTACACGGCGCTCAGCGCGAGAGACATGGTGCGGACGTACCGGTATCTGCTGGACGAGGCGCCGAAGGCCCATCGGGAGTTCGTGCTGGGAGAGCTGCGGAGGGCGACGCCGTGCGGGACGGACGGCTTCGACCAGACGTTCGGAATTCCGCGGGCGGTGAAGAGGCCGTGGGCGGTCAAACAGGGGTGGTCGGGATTCGGGGACGCGCCGGCGGGGCGGTGCCGCCGCGGTGCGCAGCCGGCGGCCTGGGCGCCGGACCTCGGGATCGGGCGGCCCGTCCTGCACACCACGGGGATCGTGGGGGAAAGCAAGATCGTGGTGGTGCTGACGCTGCATCCGGCGGGGTCGTCGTTCGCGCAGGCGGCGTCGCGGATCACGGCGCTGACCGAGCAGGTCGTCCAGGCGGAGTGACGTGCGTCACACCCTAGGGAAGACGTGTGCCTGAGAAGGGTCACCTGATGTGGTGGCGTCCGCGGGCGAGGGAAAATACGAGCAAAGATCTGGGCTGAATGCCCGGTTCGGGGCGAATAGTCCTTCGCTGACGTATGTAGCTTTTTTCTCCCAGGGCAAACCACGCCGGATGGGGGGCACGGTTGGCGGACGAGGGTAGTTCCCAGACCGGGGCGCACGGCGCCGACCTGGACGACCTGAGGGACGCGGCGCACGACCGTGCGGTGCTGTCGGAGGCGCGCGTCGTGCTGGCCAGGCGTCTCGGAGTCCCGCCGGGGGAGGCCCTGCAGCACCTGATCTGGCTGGCCCGCGACCTTGACATGGGGCTCGTCGAGGCGGCGTCCCTGCTGGTCAAGGACGGCAAGGCCGGAGACGTGGGGGCTGTGCTGGCCGGGCGCCGGGCTCCGCGGGTGAAGGGCGGCGCGGCCGAGCGGCGGGCGGCCGTCTCGGAGGTCGAGGAGGTCCTGCGCCGGGTCATGGCGGAGGACACCGCGGGGGACGCGGAGATCCTCCGGTCGGTGCCGGACGACCCCATGGCGCGGGCGGTTCTGGACGCCACGCTCGACTCGTCGGCGCACCTGGTGCCGGTGAGGGGGGAGGAAGGCGAGGTCATCGACTTCCTCTTCGTGGACCTCAACGACGTCGCCCAGGACATGTTCGGGCGCGGCCGGGAGGAGCTGACCGGCCAGCGGCTCCTGCAGACCGACCCGGGGATGGTCCAGAGCGGCCTCTTCGACGACTTCATCCGGGTGCTCGAGACCGGGACGACGTTGGAACGTTCCTCGATCCCGTACACCACCGCGCAGCGCGGGCTGTCCCGGTCGTCGCGGACGAGTGTGCGGTGCGTGGCGGTCCCCACGGGCATCTGCGTGACCTGGCGCTACCACCATGCCGAGGACCGGACGGTGCGGCGGCTCGAGCGGGTCGAACGGCTCGCCCTGATGGGGTTCGGCGAGTGGGACCTGGCCACCGGCGAGGCGGAGTGGACGCCCCAGATGCTGGCCAACTACGGGCTCGGCCCCGACGAGGTGCCGCCGTCGCCGCACGACCTGCCGAAGGTCGTGGCCGAGGACGACATGCCGCTCGTCGAGGAGGCCGTCCAGACGATGTTCTCGCGCCGCGAACCGGTGGAGGCCGAGCACCGTGTGATCGCCCCCGACGGTTCGTCGCGGCATCTGTGGGTGTTCGCCGAGCCGGTGCTCGGCGACTCCGGGCTGCCGATCTCGATCAACATCGTCTCGCAGGACATCACGCGGCGCCGCGGGGTGGAGCGGGCGCTCGCCGAGACGCGCCGGCAGATGCTGAAGCAGCAGGAGCGGATGGCGCAGGAGCGGCGGGTCGCGGTGACGCTCCGCCGCGCGATCCTGCCGGACGACGAGGACGTCGGCCGGCTGCCCGGGCTGGAGATGGCGGTCCGGAGCCTGGCCGCCGAGAGCACGGCCCGGATCGGCGGGGACTGGTTCGCCGCGCGCGAGATGTCGGACGGGCGCGCGCTGTTCGCCATCGGCGACGCGGCCGGGCACGGGCTGCCCGCGGCCGCGGCGATGGCGCGCAGCCGCAACGGCCTGCTCGGCCTGGCCTGCACCGGTGAGCCGGCCGGACGGCTGGTGGGCTGGCTGAACGAGCTCGTCGGCTCCATGGACCCGCCGGCGACCGGCACGGCCATCGTCGCGCACTTCCACGCCGCCGAGCGGCTTCTGAAGTGGACGTGCGCGGGGCATCCGCCGCCGCTCCTGCTCCGGCGGGGGAGGGCCGAGCCGCTGGAGGTGGTCCGCGATCCGATGCTGGGCGCCATGCCCGGCTGGAAGTACACGACGATCACCACTCCGCTCCAGGCCGGCGACGTCCTCTTCCTGTACACCGACGGGCTGGTCGAGCGCAGGGACGCCGATCTGGAGGAGCGGATCGCGCGTCTCACCGCCATCTTGGAGGGCACGTCCTCGTCCCGGCCCGAGGTGGTGCTGGACGAGGTCCTGGCGCGGATGGAGCACGACCGGGCCGCCGACGACACCACGCTCTTCGTCATGCGCGTGGAGTGACGGACTCCACGTTTCCGCAGGTGAGAGACGTCCAATGTGACGTCCGTCTCGTTCGAGGGGGTCTCTGGCGCCCGCTGGGCGGCGGCATGTCGTGCGCAGGACGCTCCCGTCCACGCTTCTTTTACCTTCGGCGAGGTGGCCGTAATCCCCTGTGCCGCAAGGGCTGAGCGCGGTTGACCCGGTGATCGGGAACACGCCGGCCCCTTACGCTGTTGGTAGTGCCTTGGAAGGCCTTTGAGCAGGCAAGACAGTGTTTTGTCGGCGGTTTGCTTTCCTTGAGAAGGTTGGTACCTTCTATCCGAATCACGCAGCGCACCCCATGCGTTGCCGCCGGCCGTCCCATGCGCGGCCGAGGATCGCGGAGCGATGACGCCCGCGATGCGCGCCAGGCGATGCGCGCCTTCTCCACAAAGATCAGTCGTTGAGAGCAATCCGAATACCGTGCGCCGCGATCCGCGGTGCGAGGCCGAGTCCGTGCCGGCCAGGAGGCCGGGACGGAGCCGGGGACCCACATCCCAGGGGTGAATCGGCACGTCCTCGAGGCGCGCCGTAGGGCTGCTTCCATGCCCGAATCCGTCAGCTAACCCGGTAGGCGTCATGGAAGACAAGGAGATTCCCTTCATGACCGGTCGTTTCGATCGACTTTCCCTGAAAAACCTCCCCACCGAGGACAAGGCCGTCGGTACCGCCGTCGGCGCCGTGCTCGCGGGCGCCCTCGGGCTCGCGCTCGTCAACCCCTTCGGCGGCGACGCCGCGACCACGACCACGGCCCAGGCCGCCGCGAAGAACGCAAGCGCCGCGGTCGCGTCGAGCGAGTCGAACTCCTCGAAGGCGTCGACCATGAGCGAGGCCGAGGCCCGCAAGGCCGGGTGGACGGTGCCGCCGCGCGACGTCTCGCCGGACGAGGTCATCAAGCTGGCGGAGAAGCAGGTCGGCGTCTCCGAGGGGCCGGACGGCCAGACCAAGTACCACGAGTGGTTCGTGTCGACCCCGCAGGCCAAGGCCACCGCCAAGCGCGACGGCGGGTTCTCGGTCAAGGCCTACAACGGCGCGCAGTGGTGCAACATGTTCGTCTCGTGGCTCGGTGCCCAGACCGGCGTGAAGAACATGGGCTGGGACGCCTACACCGTCCAGCACGCCTCCTGGTTCAAGAAGACGCACCGCTGGGGCAAGGAGGCCAAGAAGGGCTCGGTCGTGTTCTTCGACTGGGATCGCGGCTCCAGCATCGGAGCCATCGACCACGTCGGGATCGTCGTCAAGGACAACGGCGACGGCACCATCACGACCATCGAGGGCAACACCGACGACAAGGTCCAGAAGAAGGTCCGTGACAAGGGTCTCGTCGTGGGTTACGGCTACCCCGACTACAAGGCCTCCGGCAACGAGGCCTGACCCGACCCTCCCGCACGGAGCGACCGCCTCCCGCGGTCCGCGACCGGAAGGCGCCCGGCTGCCCCGCCGGGCGCCTTCCGCGTGTCCGGGGCCTGTGCCCCATCTCTGCGTCCTAGGCGGGTAATGGCAACCATTGACAGCCTTTGATCGCTCTTGGACCTCAGTGCCGCGTTCCTGGAAAGGAAACGTGCACGCGCGTCCGGCCGGCGCCCGCGGGATGGCGGCGAGGGAGGACGGGGCCGGGCGCCTCGGCCGAAGGTCCGGGGGACGTCCCCGGGACCGCAGCCGCGGAGGGGATGCCATGCGCCCGGACGTCAGTGTCGTCGTGATCGCCTACAACGACGCGGCGAGACTCCCGCACGCGGTCGCGTCGTCGCTGGCGCAGTCGCTCCGCAGCGTCGAGACGGTGATCGTCGACGACGCCAGCACCGACGGCACCGGGGAGACCGCCGACCGTCTCGCCCGCGCGCACCCCGGGCGGGTCCGGGCCGTCCACCTGCCGTCGAACTCCGGCGGCTGCGGCAGGCCGCGCAACGCGGGCGTCGAGGCGTCCGCGGGACGGTACGTGATGTTCCTCGACAGCGACGATCTGCTGGATCGGCACGCCTGCCTCAACCTCCTGGCCGCGGCCGAGGACACCGGGGCCGACATCGTGTCGGGACGGTGCGACCGGGTCTTCCTGGACGTTCCCCCCGGTTCCCGGGAGCGCGTCCGCCCCTGGTACCCGTGGCTCTACCGGCGCAGAACCGTCTACGGGTCGCTCGACGAGGACCCCCGCCTTCTCTACGACACCCTGTCGACCAACAAGGCGTACCGGCGGGCCTTCCTGGAGGAGCACGGCCTCAGGTTCGTCGAGGACCTTCATTACGAGGACCTGCTCTTCACCGCCGAGGCGTACCTGGCGGCGCACCGCACGACGCTGATCCCGCACCGCGTCTACACCTGGCTGGTCCGGGAGCGGACGCCCTCGCCCTCCATCTCCAACCGGCGCTCGGAGCTGGCGAACTTCGCCGACCGGCTGGAGATCCACCGGCGCATCGACATGCTGTTCGCGCTGCGCGGAGCCTACGAGCTGGGACGGGCCAAGGACGTCAAGTTCATCAACCACGATCTCGTGCTCTACATGCGGGAGATGCGCGGCCGCGACCCCGCGCACCAGAGGCGCTTCCTCGATCTGGCCGCCGCGTATCTGGCGGAGCTGGATCCGCGGGTGTTCGAGGAGGCCAACCCGCTGCCGGCGATCGCCGCGTACCTGGTGCGCGAAGGACGGTACGCCGAGGCGCTCGCCGCCGCGGAGTACGCGCCCGGCCGCAAGCCCGAGCTGCGCGCCCCGCTCGTGGAACGGGACGGCCGCGTGTACTGGGGCGCGAGCAGCCCCCGCGGCGCCGTCGGCCGCCGCGTCCTGGACGTGACCGACCTCGGGTTCCACCTGAGGCCGCTGAAGGACCTGCGCCCGGCCACCACGGTGACGCGGCTGGAGATGCGCGAGGGGCTCGTCCGCATGGCCGGGCATGTGCTGAACCCGCTGAACCGGATCGGCCCGGACGGCGGCCCGACCGGCACGCTCGAGTTCCGCGCCCGCCGCCGTCCGGCCCGCAGGTGGCGCACCCGGGTGTTCCTGCGCCACGAGGGCGACCGGCTCGGATGGCGGGCCGAGTTCGACCCCCGGCGGATCCGGCCGCTCGGCTTCGTCGACCCGGTGTGGGACGTGCGGCTCCGCGTCCGGGCCGGCGGCGAGGACGTGGTCACCCGGCTCGGCACGGGACCGGGGTCGCCCCGGCTCGACGGGGTGGTGCTGCCCGTCCGTCCCCGGCTGACCCGGCTCGCCGGCGACCGGCTGCGCTCCTACGTCACGGCGGGCGGGCACCTGGCGTTCGCGCTGGAGACGGGCGGCCGCTGGGCGACGCCGGCCCGGGCGGTCGCGCGCCGGATCCCCCTCGTGCCACTCGTGCTGCGGGCCCGGCGGCGCCTGCGGCGGCTCAGACGCGACGTCCGCCGGAGGCTGACCGCGCGCCAGACCAAGATCGCGGTGTTCAACCGGGTGCTGAGCCGCCTGCCCGTCCGGACGGGCCAGGTGGTCTTCGAGAGCCATCTCGGCAGGCAGTACTCGGACAATCCCAAGTACATCTACCGGGAGCTGCGGCGGTCCGGGACGCCCGTCCGGGCCGTGTGGTCGTACGCGTCGTCCCCCGAGGGGTTCCCGCGCGACGCGAAGCTCGTCAAGCGCGGCTCCTGGGCCTACTACCTGGCGCTCGCGCGGGCCGAGTTCTGGATCGACAACCAGGGCTACCCGGACGGCCTGCGCAAACGGCCGCAGACGACCTACGTCCAGACCTGGCACGGGTCGGCGTTCAAGCTGATGGGCCTCGACCAGCCCCGCCTCAAGAGCGGCGACGCCGGCGAGCGGGAGCGGCTGCGGCGGATGGTGGACCGGTTCGACTGCTTCCTCGTCCGGTCCGCGCACGACGTCGAGACCCTCTGCGCCGGGCTCGGGGTGCGGTCCGAGCTGCTGCCGGCCGGGTACCCGCGCAACGACCCCCTCGTCAACGGGGTGGACGACGATCCGGAGCTGGCCGCCGAGGTCGCCGCGCTGCGCACCGCGCTCGGCCTCGGCGACGGGCGCCGCGCCGTCCTGTACGCGCCGACGTTCGCGACGGGACCGAGGGGCCGCCCGATCCGGCTGCTGGAGCCGCCGATCGATCCCGACGTGTTCGCCCGGGAGCTCGGGGACGCGTTCGTCCTGCTCATCCGGCCCCACTACCTGTGCCGGGCCAACCTGCCGCCCGGCGCGCGGACGGTGATGCGGGACGTCGGGGGCGTCCCCGACGTCGTCCCGCTGCTGCTCCTGGCGGACGCGCTGGTCACCGACCACTCCTCGATCATGTTCGACTTCGCGCTGCTGGACCGGCCGATCGTGCTCCATCTGCCGGACGGCCGCGACCGCGTCACCGGCTACTTCGACCTGGAACGGCACGCCCCCGGGCCGATCACCCGCACGGAGGGGGAGCTGGTCGCGGCGCTCGCCGGGCTGGACGAGGCGGAGGCCGTCCACGCCCCCCGGCGCCGCGCGTTCGCCGCGCGCTTCGGCGAGCACGACCGGGGGACCGCCGCCCGGACCGTCATCGACCGCTACTTCCGCGCCGCACGACCGCAACGCCACAGGGGGAACGGGAATGGCAGCACCGCGTGACGTCTTCATCGTGTGCAACAACGCCGACGAGATGGGCGGCCTGCAGCGCTGGGCGCATCACATGGCGCGGCTGCTGGCCGGGCGGGGCGACCGGGTCACCCTCGTCGGGATCACGATGGGGGAGGAGCGGCACCATCACGGCAGGGACGGCTCCTACGCGGTCGAGGTGCTGCACGGGGAGTGGCGGCCGCCCGCGATGGCGTGGCGTCCCCGGCGTTTTCGCGAACGCCTGAACCCGGCCGCGCGCGGACGGGACCTGTGGCGGACTGCGGCCCAGCGGCGCGGCGCCGCCCGGTTGTCGGAGCTGTTCGCGGCCGCCCGGCCGGGGGCGGTCGTCATCGTGGCGCAGGTGTGGGCGATGGAGTGGGTGCGGCGGGCGGACACTTCGGGGCTGCGCGTCATCGGCATGAGCCACGAGTCGTTCGCCGCCACCCGCCGCTCGTCGCGCTACCACCGGGTCAAGGAGCACTACGCGGACGTGGACCGGTTCCTGGTGCTCACCGAGGAGGACGCCGACGCCTGGGCCCGGGACGGCATGACCAACGTCGACTACATCCCGAACCCGCTGCACGTCACCCCGAGCGTCCTCCCGACGCTCGAACTCCCCGTGGTCGCGTGCGTGGGCCGCCTGTCGGACGAGAAGGGCGTCGACCTGCTGCTCGAGGCGTGGGAGCGCGTCGGCGCCCGCCGTCCCGGCTGGCGTCTGCACGTCTACGGCACGGGGCCGGACGAGGCGGCGCTGCGCGAGAAGGCGCGCACGTCGGGGCCGCCGGGCTCGGTGGAGTTCCGCGGCGTGGTCGACGACGTCGAGGAGGCGCTGGTCGCGGCGTCGGTCTTCGCGCTGCCGTCGCGGGCCGAGGGCTTTCCCATGTCGGTGCTGGAGGCGATGGCCTACGGGCTGCCGACCGTGGCGTTCGACTGCGCGCCGGGCGTGCGGGCGCTGCTCGGGGACGAGCGCGGCGGCGTCCTCGTCGAACCCGGCGACACCGCCGCGTTCGCGCGGGAGCTGGACCGTCTGATCGGGGACCCGGAGCTGCGCCGCGTCCTCGGCGCCGGCGCCCGCGCGTCGGTGACCCGGTTCCGTCCGGACGCGGTCCTCGCCCGCTGGGACCGGCTCTTCGACCTCCTGCACCGCGACCTTCCGTCCGCCGCGCCCGAGCCCGTCGCGGACACGCGGCCCGCGCGGACCGCGTCGCGCGTCTCCCGGCCGGTGCCCGCACGGGAGACGGAACCGGCCGCGGGGGGCTGATTCTTTCTAACAAGTGTTTGGTAGAGTCTCGGGCGTGAGACAGCACGACTCCCCGGAGGACCGGGCGTTCCGCGCCGAGGTCCGCGACTGGCTCGAGTCCAACCTGTCGGGCGAGTTCGCCCGCGTCCGGGGTCTCGGCGGTCCCGGACGCGAGCACGAGGCGTTCGAGGAGCGCCTCGCCTGGGAGCGGCACATGGCCGCCGCCGGATGGACCTGCGTGGGCTGGCCCAAGGAGTACGGCGGACGCGGCGCCACCGTCGAACAGCAAGTGATCTTCCACGAGGAGTACGCGCTCGCCGGGGGACCCGCCCGGGTCGGCCACATCGGCGAGAACCTGCTCGGGCCGACGATCATCGCGTTCGGCACCGAGGAGCAGCGCGCCCGCTTCCTCCCGCCGATCGTGGCGGTCGAGGAGCTGTGGTGCCAGGGATACTCCGAGCCCGGCGCCGGCTCCGACCTGGCCGGCGCGCAGACCCGCGCGGAACTCGACGGCGACGAATGGGTGCTGCACGGCCAGAAGGTCTGGACGTCGCTCGCCCGCGAGGCGGACTGGTGCTTCGTCGTGTGCCGCACCGAGCCCGGGTCGTCCCGTCACCGCGGCCTGTCGTACCTGCTCGTCCCGATGAGGCAGGAGGGCGTGGACGTCCGGCCGATCGTCCAGCTCACCGGGACCTCGGAGTTCAACGAACTCTTCTTCGACGGGGCCCGCACCGCCGCGTCGAACATCGTGGGCGCCCCCGGCGACGGCTGGAGGATCGCGATGGCCACGCTCGGGTTCGAGCGCGGCGTCGCCACGCTCGGCCAGCAGGTCGGGTTCCGCCGCGAGTTCGAGGGCGTCGTCGAGCTGGCCCGCCGCACCGGCGCCCTCGACGACCCGCTGCTGCGCGACCGGCTGACGCGGGCGTACATCGGGCTGGAGATCATGCGGCTGAACGCGGTGCGGACGATGGCGGGCGTCGCCGCGGGGGCGCCGGGACCCGAGTCGTCCATCTCCAAGCTCGTCTGGAGCACCTGGCACCGGGAACTCGGCGAGCTGGCCATGGACGTCCTCGGCGCCGCCGGGCTCGCCGCCGACCCCCGGCCCGGAGCGGCGTCGGACGACGGCGCACCGACGAGAGATCGCCGGGACGCGGCCGCCGGGGCGGGGTCCTACGAGCTGAACGAGTGGCAGCGGCTGTTCCTGTTCTCCCGCGCCGACACGATCTACGCCGGGTCGAGCGAGATCCAGCGCAACATCATCGCCGAACGCGTCCTCGGCCTGCCCCGTGAGCCGGCCGCGAGCGGGGAGGCGCGCCGATGACGCAGACGACGCGGGCGACACCGCCCTACGTCCCCGGGCACGGCCTGCTCGCCGGCCGCGCCGTCGTGATCACCGCGGCGGCGGGCACCGGGATCGGCGGCGCCACCGCCCGCCGCTGCCTGGAGGAGGGCGCCCGGGTCCTGATCTCCGACGCGCACGAGCGGCGGCTCACGGCCTCCGCCCTGGAGCTGGAGAAGGAGTTCGGCGCGGACCGGATCGCCGCGCTGCCCTGCGACGTGACGTCCGAGGATCAGGTTCGCGCCCTGTACGAGCACGCCGCGCAGCGGTTCGGCCGCATCGACGTCGCCGTCAACAACGCGGGCCTCGGCGGGACGGCCGACCTCGTCGACATGACCGACGAGCAGTGGGACCGCGTGCTCGACGTCACGCTCACCGGCACCATGCGCTGCACCCGCGCCGCGCTGCGGCTCATGCGGGACCAGGGCTCCGGCGTCATCGTCAACAACGCGTCGGTGATCGGCTGGCGGGCGCAGCGGGGACAGTCCCACTACGCCGCCGCCAAGGCCGGGGTCATGGCCCTCACCCGCTGCGCCGCGCTGGAGGCCGCCGAGTTCGGCGTCCGGATCAACGCCGTCTCGCCCTCGCTCGCCATGCACCCGCACCTGGTGAAGGTGACCTCGCAGGAACTGCTGGAGGAGCTGACCCGCCGTGAGGCGTTCGGCCGCTACGCGGAACCATGGGAGGTGGCCAACGTCATCGTCTTCCTGGCCAGCGACTATTCGTCGTACATGACGGGGGAGGTCGTCTCGGTCTCCTCCCAGCACCCGTGACCGCCGCCGGCGGCCGACCGAGCTTCACGACACGTTCACGAGGAACACGACATGAGTCCACGACGGCGCGACGCCGAGGGCACCGCGGCCGCCCGCGCGCAGAGGCGGGCCGAGCTTCTCGCCACCGCGGCCGAGGTGTTCGCCTCCCAGGGCTACTCGGCCACCACC
>DATCLF010000014.1:0-11444 GCA_036564055.1 Spirillospora sp. | reverse complement strand
GTGTCGGGGTGGCGGGATTTGAACCCACGACCTCTTCGTCCCGAACGAAGCGCGCTGCCAAGCTGCGCTACACCCCGGTGGTGGCTGCCCGGGAGGCGTACGTTCTCCCGGCGCCTAGTACACCTTAGCGGATGCCGGAGGGTGCTGCGTCCCTATTTACGGGCTGTGAAGGCTGTCACGGCGCCGGAGGGGGTGAGGGTGACGTCGGTGAGGGACGCCGAGGTGAGCCAGGTGCGGAGGTCTGCGGTGGTGCCGGGGTTGCCGAAGACGCCGAGGCGTCGCAGGAGGGCGATCTGGGCGTCGTGGCGGCGGGAGGTTCCGCGGACGAGGGTCGTGCCGTGGAGGGTGCCGCCGGGGCGCAGGACGCGGGCCAGTTCGGCGATGGCGGCGGCGGGGTCGTCCAGGCAGTGCAGGCCGTTGTAGGTGACGCAGGCGTCGAAGGTGGAGGTAGGGAACGGGAGGGCGTAGATGTCGGCCTGGACGACGTTGCGGGTTCTGCGGCGTGCCCTCTTGAGCATGGTGAGGGAGATGTCGGCCGCCACGTGACGGGGGTCGCCCGCTGCCAGGCCGCCGCCGCAGGGGATGTCGAGGGTGAGGGCGGCGGGGTCCTGGGCCGCGATGCTCCTGTGCAGGTCCGTGATGTCGTACGCCCAGGCGACGCGGGCGCCGAGGCGGGAGAGGAAGGGGTTCTGGACGGCCGTGTCGTACAGGACCGCTCGCAGGGAGGACGTCCGCCAGGTCACCTGCGGGGCACGAGGGTGAGCAGAGACGCTTCGGGCGGGCAGCAGAAGCGCATCGGGGCCTTGGGGGACGTGCCCAGGCCGGCCGAGACGTGGAGCCAGGAGCCGCGGTGCCGGTGGAGGCCCTTGGCGCGCGGACGATCGATGCCGGAGTTCGTGGCGAGCGCGCCGTAGAAGGGGAGGCAGACCTGGCCGCCGTGGGTGTGGCCCGCGAGGAGGAGGTCGTAGCCGTCCGCGGCGAAGCGGTCGAGGTTGCGGGGCTCGGGCGAGTGCATGACGCCGATGTGGACGTCGGCCTGCGGGTCGACCGGACCGGCGATCTTGTCGTAGCGGTCGCGGTCGATGTGGGAGTCGTCGATGCCGCCGAACTCGACGTCGAGCTCGCCGACCTTGAGGCGGCCGATGCGGTTGTTGAGGTCGAGCCAGCCGGCGGCTTGGAGGGCGGCGGCGAACTCCCGGTACGGCAGGTCGGGTTCGCGGCGGTCGCGGTCGTAGTCGGACTTGCTCGTCCGCCAGACGTAGCGCAGGGGGTTCTTGAAGACGGGCGAGTACAGGTCGTTGGAGCCGTACACGAAGACGCCGGGACGGTCCAGGAGAGGGCCGAGTGCGTCCAGGAAGGGGCCGATCGCGTCGCGGTGGGAGAGGGAGTCGCCGGTGTTGACGACGAGGTCGGGCTCCAGGTCGTCCAGGGAGCGGACCCAGTGCATGAGGCGGGACCGGCCCGGCGTGAGGTGCGCGTCGGAGATGTGCAGGACCTTCACCGAGGGGCGGCCCGGAGGCAGCACGGGCACGTCGAAGCGGCGGAGGCGGAACCAGTTCCGCTCGATCACCGAGGCGTACCCGAAGGTCGCGGCGCCCGCTCCCACTAGCCCCAGAGGCACGGCGTAAGTCTTTCGCACGGTCCCATGTTTCCAGACATGCGCACCTCGCGGTAATCCCGATGAGGCTTCCGTTGCGGACGTGCATGATTGTGACCATGACCCTGAAGGAAAAGCTCGAGACCGACCTGTCGGCTGCGATCAAGGCGCGGGACGAGGTGCGCGCCCGCACGCTGCGGATGGCGCTGACGGCGGTGAAGAACGAGGAGGTCGCCGGCAAGCGGTCGCGTGAGCTGTCCGACGACGACGTCCTGAAGGTGCTCGCCAAGGAGGCGAAGAAGCGCCGGGAGGCCGCGGACGCGTACGTGAAGGCGGGACGCGAGGACCAGGCGCGGGCGGAGCGCGACGAGGGCGCGGTGCTGGCCGAGTACCTTCCGGCGCAGCTCTCGGACGAGGAGCTGTCCGCGCTGGTGGCCGACGCGATCGCCGAGACGGGGGCGAGCGGCCCGCGTGCGATGGGGCAGGTCATGAAGGTCGTGACCCCGAAGGTCGCCGGCCGCGCCGAGGGCGCCCGGGTCGCCGCCGAGGTCAGGCGTCAGCTCGGGCAGTAGGCGGGCCGGACGGCGGCGACGCCGCCCGACGGGGTGTCCCGTCCGGCGGCGTCGCGGCGGTGCCGGTCGTGTTCGAGCGTCAGTCGTCGTCCCGGCCGCTGCTCACGTAGAGGATGACGGTCGTGTCGGGCGGGACCTCGGTGCCGGCCGCGGGCGAGGTGGACACCACCGTCCCCTTCGGCTGGTCGGAGTCGACCGACCCGGAGGCCACCTGGACCTTCAGGTCGGCGGCCTGGAGCAGCGCGGTGGCGGCGGCGACGGTCTTGCCCTGGACGTCGGGAACCTTGGTGGTGTCGCCGAAGTTCCGGGACGGGGTCGTGAAACCGGGGGCGGGCTCGCCGGCGAGCGCCCGCCGCATGGACGCCTGCCAGATCCCGCCGGGGATGTCCGCGCCGTAGACGCCGTAGACCTTGTACTGCCAGGGGCCGCGGTAGTCCCAGTAGGCGACGGCGGCGGCGAGGTTCGGGGTGAAGCCGGCGAACACGGCGCAGGTGAACTCCTCGCAGGTGCCGGTCTTGCCGGCCGCCGGACGGCCGATGCCGCGGCCGCGCGCCGTTCCGTGGGTGAGGACGCCCCGCAGGATCGAGTTGACCTTGTCGGCGACGTCCTGGTCGAGGACCTGCTTGCACTCGTGCTTCGGCAGCTTCAGCCGCTTGCCCTGGCTGTCGATGACCTCGGTCACCGAGATCGGCGGGCAGTACTTGCCGCGGGCGGCGAACCCGGCGTAGGCGGCGGCGAGGCTCACCATGTCGACGTCGTTGACGCCGAGGACCTGGGACGCGATCGGCAGCAGCGGGTTGCCGTTGCCCTGCTTCATGCCGAACTTCTCGGCCATCTTCACCGCGTTGCAGACGCCGACGCGCTTCTCCAGGGCGGCGTAGAAGGTGTTGACCGAGTGCCAGGTGCCGGTCTTGAGGTTGAAGTTGCCCTTCTCGCTGTCACCGGCGTTGGACAGCGTCCAGGTGCCGCCGCCGATCAATGCGTTCTTGACCTTCTTGCCCTGGTACATCCCGGTGTAGCGGCAGGGCTGGAAGCCGCTGATCGTCGTGGTCTGCGGCGAGTTGATCGTCGTGCTGACCGGGATGCCCTGGTCGAGGGCGGCGGCGAGCGTGAAGACCTTGAAGGTCGAGCCCGCGGAGACGCCGTTGCCGCCTCCGTGGCGCATGTTCGCCGGCAGGTTGATGGTCGTCTTGCCCTTGCCGGGCCCGAACGGCTTGCTCAGCCCGATCGCCTTGACCTTCCCGGTGCCGGGTTCGACCATCGCCTCGGCGGCGACGCGGTTGCCCAGGGGCTTCACGGTCGAGCGGAGCGTCTTGTCGACGGCGCGCTGCATCTTGGAGTCGAGCGTGGTGCGGATCGTGTAGCCGCCGCGGTTGAGCTCGTTGACGACGCTCTGCTGCTCGTCCGGGGACATCTCCCAGTACTTGCCGTCCGAGAGGATGTCGAGCATGTCGTACTTCACGTACTCGCAGAAGTACGGCACCTTGCTCACCTGGCAGCCGCCGACGGGGTCGGTGCGGTTCAGCTCGATCGGCTTGGCCGCCTCCGCGTCCGCGCGGGCCTTGCTGATCTTGCCGAGCTGGGCCATCCGGTAGAGGACGACGTCGCGGCGCTTCCGGGCGTCCCTCGGGTTGTGGATGGGGTCGTAGGCCGTCGGGTTCTGGGTGATGCCCGCGAGGAGCGCGGCCTGGTTGAGGTTGAGCTCGGACGCCGGGATGCTGAAGTACCGCTTGGCGGCGGCCTGCACCCCGTAGGCGCCGGCGCCGAAGTAGGCGATGTTCAGGTAGCCCTCGAGGATCTCGTCCTTGGTCATCCGCTTCTCGATGTCGAGGGCGTAGCGCAGCTCGCGGATCTTGCGGCCGAGGGTCGGGGCGGTCGCGGCGCGGTACTCCTCCTTCGTGCGGGCGGCGTCGACGAGGAGGTTCTTGACGTACTGCTGGGTCAGGCTGGAGCCGCCCTGGGTCGTCTCCGACTCGACGTTGGACGCCAGTGCGCGCAGCGTGCCCTTGAGGTCGAGGGCGCCGTGCTCGTAGAAGCGCGAGTCCTCGATGGCGATGATCGCGTCCCTCATGACCGGGGCGATCTGGTCGAGCCGGACGGACTCGCGGTACTTGTCGAAGAACGTGGCGACGGGCTTGCCGTCGGCGTCGTACACCACGGTCTTCTCCGACGGCGGCGACGTCTCCAGCGTGCCGTCCATGTTCTCGAAGTTGTTGGCGGCGTCGCGTGCGGTGATGCCGGCGCTGCCCACGGCGGGCAGTGCGATGAACGCCACGAGGACGCCCGCGACCACCCCTGCCCCGAGCAGTCTCACCAGTGTGGAAGCCGTTTTGACACGATCAGTATTCGCAACCCGCACGGTGTCTAGGGTACGCGGGACGAGCAGTGCATTCGGGACAGGTCCCCCGCCCCATCGCCCCGATACCGCCGCTGACCATGATCTTCGTCCGATATGCCCGTCCGATGACAACCGGGAGCGCATCCGGCGCGTCTCAACTAGGTAACTAGTCCGTTCCGGCGGTATGGCCCCGGTGGGCTATATCCAGAATGGGCCCTCAGGGGGCTGTTGAAACGTCCCTCGCTTCCGTAAGTTCTTCCCCACGGCTTTCGTTTGGCGGCCTGACGTCCGCGCCCGTCCGGCCAAGGAGCGCAAATCGACACAGACCCTAGGGGAGTGGGGCCAAGATGTGGATCACGGATTGGACCGCCCGCGCCGCCTGCCGTAACGCGGATCCGGATGCCCTGTTCGTCCAGGGAGCGGCGCAGAACCGAGCCAAGCTCATCTGCCGCGGCTGCCCAGTGCGGACGGAGTGTCTCGCCGACGCCCTCGACAACCGGATCGAATTCGGTGTCTGGGGCGGCATGACCGAGCGTGAGCGTCGTGCTCTTCTGCGGCGTCGGCCGGATGTGCGATCGTGGCGCGCGCTGCTGGAGACCGCCAAGGAGGAGTACGAGCGGTCGGTCGAGGCCAACGAGGGCGAGCTCGTCGCCAGCTGACCCGGCCCGCGCAAGCGGCCGTCCATCGACGGTTCAAGGACCGCACGGGTCCGACCAACAAGCGTGGTCGACAGGCCCGCACCGGAGACCCCGGTGCGGGCCTGTCGCCGTGCCCGCACCTTCCTCTCGTCAGGTCTTCTCCGTCAGGGCCGCTCCCCTGCGGAGGGGGACGAGCCGCCACCACGTGAGGCAGCGCCACACCCATTCCAGCGGGCCGTACCGGGCACGCCGCAGCCACAGCGCGCTGAACACCAGCTCCACGGCGAACACGCAGACGCCCAGTGCCACGGCCGCGGGATAGTCGGGCGCCCTGCCGAGGCGCAGCCACCGGTCGGCCGCGAGGACCATCACCGTGGCACCGATGTAGGAGGTCAGCGCCATCTGGCCCACCGGCGCCAAGGCGCGCAGCACACGCCGGGCCGGTGTGCGCAACAGCAGGGTGAGAGCCGCCAGGTAGGTCGTTGCGGTCACCAGCCCGGCCAGGGCCCCGACCCACGCGCCGGAGCTTCCGCCGATCTGCCAGGCGTTGAGCGAGACGGCGAGCACGGCGGCGACCGCCAGCGCGACGGCCAGCCGGCGGGCGGGCAGGTCGAGCAGCGTCCGCGGGCCGTAGCGCTGCACGGCCAGGCCGAGCAGGAACAGACCGGGGATGAACGCGATGCTTCCGTCGAGCGCGAGCGCCCCCGCCGTCGCGAGCCCGCCGAGGACGAGGAGCAAGCGCCGGGGCAGCCAGGACGCGGGCAGCAGCACGACGATCCCGACGACCGCGTAGGTGAACAGGATCTCGCGGGGCTGCAGCAGGCGGTGCAGCGCGCCGATGATGATCAGGAAGCCCAGCCTGGCCGCCATGACCGCGCGCGCGTCGCGGGTCCTGCGGGCGGCGGCGTCCAGGAACAGGCCGAAGCTCACCCCGAACAGGAACGCGAAGATCGGGAAGAAGCGCTGGTTCAGCAGCGTCTCGTGCGCCCAGTACGCCGCGCCCCCGTCGCCCGTCGGCATCTCGGTGAGGTCGATCGTGTTCGCGATCGCGATGCCGAACAGGGCGAACCCGCGCAGGACGTCGATCTCGGCGATGCGCGGCGCGCGGACCGGGGCGCGCTCCTCGTCGTCCCCGGCCGGGGCTTGCGGTGACGCCGGCACCCTCGACCTCCTCCGCGGCGAACCCCGGGGCAACCGGTCGCGGTCCGCGAATCGCCGGGTCAGGCGGCCGCGGGCGGGTCGTCGGGAGCGGCGAGGTCCTCGCCCACGCGGCGCAGGCCGTCGAGGTCGTGGACGTCCTCCGCCTGCGCGGGGACGGCCGTCACCGGCACGGTCGGGTGCGCCGAGGCGAAGTGGTCGCGGAGACGTTCCTCGCGGGCGGCCCGCTGCATGCGGTCGGTGTGAAGGCGGAGCAGCGCGGCGGTGAGGGCATGCTCGCCGCGTTCTTCGAGGGTCTCGGCGGCGGCCTGGCTGCGGGCGGCGGACAGGACGCCGTCCGCGGGCCGGTGGACGCGGTTGATCACGAGCCCCGCGAGCGGCATGCGCTCCTCGGCGAGACGTTCCACGAAGTAGGACGCCTCGCGCAGCGCGTCCGGCTCGGGGGCGGCGACCACGAGGAACGCGGTGCCCGGGGTCTGCAGGAGCTTGAACGTCTTCTCGGCGCGCTCCCGGAACCCGCCGAACATCGTGTCGAACGCCGCGACGAACGTCTGCACGTCCCGCAGGAGCTGGACGCCGATGACCTTGTTGATGACGCCGGTGAACATCCCGAACCCGGCGCTGATGACCTTGACGCCGAAACGTCCGCCGGTCTTGGCGGGCGCGGCGAGGATCTTCATGAAGCGGCCGTCGAGGAAGCGTCCCATCCGCTCGGGGGCGTCGAGGAAGTCCAGGGCGTTCCGGGACGGGGGCGTGTCGACGATGATCAGGTCCCAGGCGCCGGAGCGGTGGAGCTGGCCGAGCTTCTCCATCGCCATGTACTCCTGCGTCCCGGACAGGCTGGACGACAGCGACTGGTAGAAGGGGTTGGCGAGGATCTGCCTGGCCCGGTCGGGGTCGGCGTGCGCCTCGACGATCTCGTCGAAGGTGCGCTTCATGTCGAGCATCATGGCGTGCAGCTCGCCGTCGCCGTCGATCTCGATCCTGCGCGGGTTGTTGTCGAGCTCGGACAGGCCCATCGACTGGGCGAGGCGGCGGGCGGGGTCCACGGTGAGGACGACGACGTCCCGGCCGCGTTCGGCGGCGCGGACGCCGAGGGCCGCGGCGGTGGTGGTCTTGCCGACGCCGCCCGACCCGCAGCACACGATGATCTTGGTGCGGGGGTCGTCGAGCAGCGCGTCGACGTCCAGGGCGGGCGGCGTCCTACCGGTGGTCATCGCGTCCCCTCGGCGGTCATGCTGTGCGGGTCGTCGTGTGCGGGTCGTGGGTGTGCGGGGTGTGCTCGGTCATGCCGCGCCCTGCGCGCGCAGCGCGTCGGCCAGCTCGTACAGGCCGGCGAGGTCCATGCCGTCCGGAAGCAGCGGCAGCGTGTACCGGGGACGGTCGATCGACTCCAGGCGCTCTTTCTCGCGGCGCTGCAGGGCGGTGCGGCGGGCGTGGTCGGCGGCCTCGGCGGCGAGGAGCTCGGCGATCTGCTCGGCGTCCTGCTCCAGCCCGGCGGCCTTCACTCCGCGGGTGATCTCGTCCATGTCGAGGGACCCGTTCGCGGCGGCGGCGAGGTCGTCCTCGGCGAGGACGGGCGGGTGCTCCATGTTGATGACGATGCCCCCGACGGGCAGGCCGACCTCCGTGAGGTCGTGGATGCCGTCCATCGTCTCCTGGACGGGCATCTCCTCCAGGAGGGTGACGAAGTGCACGGCGGTCTCGGGGCTGCGCACGACCTTCATGACCGTGTCGGCGTGGTTGCGGACAGGCCCGACCTTCGCCAGCCCCGACACCTCGTGGTTGACGTTCAGGAACTTGGAGATGCGGCCGGTGGGCGGGGCGTCCATGACGACGGCGTCGTAGACGTACGAGCCGTCCTTCTTCTTGCGGCGGACCGACTCGCTGGTCTTCCCGGTGAGGATCACGTCGCGCAGACCGGGCGCGATGGTCGTGACGAAGTCGACGATGCCCAGCCTGGTCATCGCCTTCCCGGCGCGCTTGAGGTTGTAGAACATCTCGAGGTACTCGAGGAGCGCCTCTTCGGTGTCGATGGCGAGCGCGTAGACGTCCCCGCCGTCCGGGGCGACGGCGACGCGGCGCTCCTCATAGGGCAGCGGGGGGCAGTCGAAGAGCTGGGCGATGCCCTGGCGGCCCTCGACCTCGACGAGCAGAACCCTGCGGCCTCCCGCGGCCAGGGCGAGGGCGAGTGCGGCGGCGACGGTCGTCTTTCCCGTACCGCCCTTGCCGGTGACCACATGGAGGCGTACGCCGTCCCAGTCGGTGTCTCTCGCGCTCACTCGATCGACCATATCGTTCACTCGTCAAACACTTCAGAGCGCATCCGCGCTCGTGCAAGTGATCCCTGACACGGTGTCGTGCGGGCCGTCTGAGATCGTCGCCGGACGTTGTGTTCCGGCCTGCCCGCGCGGTTAGCTGGGAAACGTGTACCGGCCGCGGCCGGTTGCGGGATCGCCACGGGATGCACGTGCCGCCGCGGGGTACCAGGGGGCGCCGGGATCCGTCCCTCACATCCACGTAAGAGAGGTGCCCGCGATGGAAGGGCTAGTCATCATCATCCTGCTCGTCGTGCTCGGCGTGGCGGGGCTGTACCTGTTGTCGTCCATCCGCGTCGTCCAGCAGTACGAGCACGGGATCGTGTTCCGGCTGGGCAAGGTCCAGCGCGGTGGCCAGCTGCGGCCGGGCGCGGTGCGCGGACCGGGACTGACGGCCATCATCCCGATCATCGAGCGGATGCAGAAGGTCAGCCGCCAGACGATCACGCTGGACGTGCCGGCCCAGGAAGGCATCACCCAGGACAACGTCAGCGTCCGCGTCGACGCCGTCGTGTACTTCCGCGTGATCGACCCGGTGAAGGCGATCGTCAACGTCCAGCACTACGGCTACGCGGTGTCCCAGGTCGCGCAGACCTCGCTGCGGTCGGTCATCGGGCAGTCCGACATGCAGGAGCTGCTCGGCGAACGCGCCAAGATCAACGCTCAGCTCAGGGACATCATCGACGAGATCACCCAGGGCCCCTGGGGCGTGCTGATCGAGCGGGTCGAGATCAAGGACGTCTCGCTGCCGGAGGGCATGAAGCGCTCGATGGCGCGGCAGGCCGAGGCCGAGCGCGAGCGCCGGGCCCGCATCATCACCGCGGACGGCGAGTTCCAGGCGTCCAAGCGCCTCGCCGCCGCCGCGGAGATCATGTCGCAGGACCCGGGGGCGCTCCAGCTCCGGCTGCTGCAGACGGTCGTGGAGGTGTCCGCCGAGAGGAACAGCACGCTGATCATGCCGCTGCCGGTCGAGCTGCTGCGGTTCTTCGAGCGCTCCGCCGGCGCCGCCGGCGCGGGCGGCGAGAGCGAGGGCGAAAAGGAGCGGCTCGCGCTCGGCGAGCGCCTGGCGAAGGCCGAGGAGGAGCTGGCCAAGGCGGCGCAGTCGACGACGCTGGAGCCGCCGGAGGACGTCCCGCCCGTCATCGGCCTGGACGAGCCGAAGCCGGAGGGCGGCGAGTCGAAGGAGGTCCCGGGGGCGCAGGACGACGGGCCGCGCGGCATCGGGGGCGGCGGCCGGCAGGGCGGTGCCGAGCCCCCGCGGCACTGACCCGGGGTTCGGCCGCGCCTGGGCGGTCTGCCGTCCGGCGTGTCCTCGGCCCCGTCGGAGGATCCGCGTTGCGGCGGTGCGGGTTCCGAACGGTGGGTTCGAACGGGCTCGCTCCAGGCTGATCGCTAGGGTGAGCCCCATGAAGAAGTGGGAGTATGCAACTGTTCCCCTGCTGGTGCACGCGACCAAGCAGATCCTCGACAACTGGGGTCAGGACGGGTGGGAGCTCGTCACCGTCCTGCCGGGGCCGAACCCGGAGAACCTCGTTGCCTACTTCAAGCGCGAGATCCAGGAGTCCTGAGGCCCGCGACAAGCGGCCCCTGACCGAGGAGCTGATGTGAGCACGCCCGAAGAACGGATGCGCGAGCTCGGGATCGAGCTGCCGGACGTCGTGAAGCCGGTGGCGTCGTACGTCCCGACGGTGCGGACGGGATCGCTCGTCTACACGGCCGGGCAGGTCCCGATGGTGAAAGGTCGGTTGCAGGTCACCGGGAAGGTGGGCGCCGAGGTCAGCGCCGAGGAGGCGACCGAGCAGGCGCGGATCTGCGCACTGAACGCCATCGCGGCGCTCAAGGCCGAGGTCGGCGAGCTGTCCCGCGTGGTGCGGATCGTGAAGGTCGTCGGGTTCGTCGCCAGCGCGCCGGACTTCCACGGCCAGCCCCAGGTGATCAACGGTGCGAGCGACCTGCTGGTGGAGATCTTCGGTGACGCGGGCAAGCACGCCCGCAGCGCCGTCGGCGTCGCCGCCCTGCCCGCCAACGCGCCCGTCGAGGTCGAGCTCATCGCCGAAGTCTCCTGACCCGCGCGCCCGTCGTCCGAGAGCCGCACGCCCCGGCGGGACGGGCTCCGGCCGGCACGCGTCGGGTGCCCGTCCTGGGGGCCGGGCTTGACGGAATGACGTTCGGTATGTCCGAATGGGCCGCCATGGAGACCAGGACTGTGGCGGGACGACGGTGAACGGGCTCAAACTGCCGGCGGAGTTCCGCGAGCGGGTCGAGGACATCCTCGCCGGCCGGGCCGAGCCCGTCGCGGCGCGGGACGCGGCCACCGTGGTCGTCCTGCGCGACCACGACAGGCACGGGCTGCAGGCGTTCATGCTGCGCCGGGTTCGCTCCATGGCGTTCGCGCCCGGCGCCTACGTGTTCCCGGGCGGTGCGGTCGACCCCCGTGACGGGGAGGCGGAGCCGGCGTGGTCGGGTCCGTCGCCCGCCGAGTGGGGCGCCGCGCTCGCCGCGGACGAGACCCTCGCCCGCGAGCTCGTGTGCGCGGCCGTCCGGGAGACGTTCGAGGAGAGCCTCGTCCTGCTGGCCGGCCCGACCGCGGACACCGTCGTCGACGACACCCGCGGCGACGCGTGGGAGGCCGACCGGCGGGCCCTGCTGGACCGTTCCCTGTCGTTCGGCGAGTTCCTCGGGCGCCGCGGCCTCGTCCTGCGGTCCGACCTGCTGCGCCCCTGGGCCCACTGGATCACCCCGAAGGTGGAGCCGAAGCGCTACGACACCCGCTTCTTCGTCGCGGCGATGCCGGAGGGGCAGCGGGCCCGGGACGTCAGCACC
>DATCLF010000013.1:0-4826 GCA_036564055.1 Spirillospora sp. | reverse complement strand
ATCTGCACCATGTGCCCGGCCTCTTTGATCATCCGCACGCCGCGGACGTCCTCGTGGTGGTCCGCCAGCCGGGTCAGGGGGTCGGCGCCGTGCCAGCCCTCCAGGTCCGCGTCCCGCTCGCTGCCGATGAAGTAGAACGGCACCGGGTTCCTGCGACCCGCGTACGCCTTGCGGTGCTCCCAGGACAGGTCCATGGCCCTGTACCAGTTCAGGCCGCCGGTGAAGCCGCTGCGGCTGTAGGCGGCCACGTAGAACTCCAGCTCGGTCTCGGTCAGCCAGGTCCACGGGAGGGGCGGCGTCTCCGGGAGGGCGTCGAGGTAGGACGTGCCCGGCGGGTGGCGCCACACGTCGAGGTAGTGGTAGTCGCCGGAAAGCGCGTAGAACACCTTGCGCAGGAACTCGCGGGGCGCGGCGGCGAGGTCGCGGTCGGCGACGCCGGGGGCGGCGAGGTAGTGGACGTGGTTGAAATGCCGCTCCGCCTGGCGGGCGGCGAGCGTCAGCGGCGGTTCGTCGCTCGGGGTGATGAACGGGTTCTCCAGCCCGATGATCGCGGCGACGCGCTCCGGGTGATGGAAGGCGAGGTCGTAGGCGGCGAACAGGCCGAAGTCGAGGCCGCTGAAGATCGCCTTCTCCTCGCCGAGGTGGTCGAGCAGGCAGGTGAGGTCGCCGACGACGGCGTCGACGCCGTACTCGCGGTGGTCGTCCGGCCCCTCGGTGTCGCCCATGCCGCGCAGGTCGGGCGCGACGACCCGGAAGCCGGCGCGGGCGATCGGGCCGATCTGGTGCCGCCAGCTGAACCACAGGTGCGGGAAGCCGTGGAGGAGCACGACGAGCGGCCCCTCCCCCTCCTCCACGTAGTGGAACCTGAGACCGTTGACCGTCGCGTACCGGTGCGTCCAGTTGGCCACGCCGCGGCCCCTTCCAGCCTGGGAGGACCATCGGTCACGACTGTGCAGGACGGGCGGCGGCACCGGCGCGGAGCGTCCCGGTGAGCGGGAGTCCCCCGCGGGGTCGGGCGCGAGTCAGGTCGTCCGCTGAGGGATGATGGGCGTATGGCTGTCTCATCGTTCATGGTCCCCCTCGGCTCGCCGGTGCCGTCGTTCTCCCTCCCCTCGATCGAGGGCGGCACGGTCTCGGACAAGGACTTCGCCGAGGCGTCCGCGCTGCTGGTGATCTTCCTGTCGAACCACTGCCCGTACGTCCGCCGCATCGAGAGCGCGCTCGGCGCCCTGACCTCCGAATACGCGGACAAGGGGCTCGCCACCGTCGCCATCTGCAGCAACGACGTCGTGAACTACCCGGACGATGACGCCGCCCACCTGCGCGAGCAGGCCGAGCGCGCCGGGTTCGCCTTCCCGTACCTGGTGGACGAGTCGCAGGAGACGGCCCGCGCGTTCAAGGCCGCCTGCACCCCGGACTTCTTCCTGTACGACGGCGACCGCGGGCTCGCGTACCGGGGCGAGTTCGACGGCGCCCGTCCGAGCAACGACGTTCCGGCCGACGGGAGCACGCTGCGGGCCGCGCTCGACCTCGTGCTCGCGGGCAAGCCCGTCCCCGAGCCGCACACCCCGAGCCTCGGCTGCGGGATCAAGTGGAAGCCCGGCAACGAACCGGCGTGACCCTGACTTCGGGTCCGCACCCGGCGCCGCCGCCCGCACGCCGGCGGGCCGGGTGCGCAGGTCAGCTCGCCAGCCCGTGCCTGTAGGCGTAGCGGACGGCCTGGGCCCGGTCGCGCAGGTTCGCCTTGGCGAACAGGTTGTTGATGTGCGTCTTGACCGTCGCCTCGGAGATGAACAGGTCGGCGGCGATCTCGCTGTTGGACCGGCCCTTGGCGATCAGCGTGAGCACCTCGGCCTCGCGGCGGGTGAGGCCGTCGGGCAGGACGTCCGGAGCGGGCCGGCCGGGGCGTTCGCCGGCGGCGACCGCCTCGACGAGGCGGCGCTGGACGGCGGGGTCGAGCTGGGCCGCGCCGCCCCGGACGGCGTTGACGGCGCGGGCGATCTCGTCCGCGCCGGCGTCCTTGGTGAGGTAACCGCGGGCCCCGGCGCGCAGCGCGGCGAAGATCGACTCGTCGTCGGCGTAGGTGGTGAGGACGACCACCTCGACCTCCGGGTGCTCCTCCCTGATCCGGCGGGTCGCCTCCACGCCGTCCATGCGCGGCATCCGCAGGTCCATGAGGACGACGTCCGGTTTCAGTTCCGCGACCATCGCCAGGGCCTGCTCCCCGTCCCCGCATGACCCCGCCACTTCCAGATCGGGCAGCAGTTCCAGCAGCAGGACCAGACCCTCGCGTACGACGGTCTGGTCATCGACGACCAGGATCCTCGTCTTTTCGCTCACCACGACTCCGCTTCCACCGCGCCGGCTCCCATCCCTCCAGCACCCTGTCACATAGCACCCCTCACACCGGCGCCCCTGGTCAGGCCGGAACTCTGAGGGACACGCGGAAACCCGGGCCGTCCGACCCGTTGCTCAGGGTTCCGTCGATCAGCTCGGCGCGCTCCCGCATGCCGACCAGTCCGTACCCGCCGCCCTCGGACCGCACGACGGGTTCGGTCGCGCCGCTGTCGGTCACTTCGAGTTCGACCTCGTCATCGAGGTAGCGCAGCGTCACCTTCGCGCGGGCCCCGGGCGCGTGCTTGCGGACGTTGGTGAGCGCCTCCTGCGCGGTGCGGACGACGGCGAGCCCCGCCTGGGGCGGCAGTTCCCTCGCCTCACCGGTCACCCGCACGTCGCACGGACGGCCGGTGCTCAAGGCGAACTCCTCGGCGAGTTCGGCGATGACCTCCCTCGGCTCCGGTACCTCGCCGCGCAGCGTCGCCAGCGCCCGCTTCGTCTCCTCCAGGCCCGAGCGCGCGAGGTTCCTCGCCCGCTCCACCCGGTCCAGGGCCTGCTCCCGGTCCCCGTCCCGCGACAGCAGCAGCCTGGCCCCTTCCAGGTGGACGAGCTGCGCCGACAGGGAATGGGCGAGGATGTCGTGGATCTCCCGCGCGATGTGCGCCCGCTCGGCGAGGACGGCGTTGGCGGCCTCCGCGCGGCGGGCCGCCTCCTGCGACAGCACGTACTGGCGGCTTGCGACGCCCCCGAGCGCGAGGCCCGCGGTGGCGGCCATGAGCCCGAGGTCGGCGCCGCCGCGCAGCAGTTCCCCCAGCCCGCCGAGCGCGGCGATCGTCGCCATGCTCGCCGCGACGCCCCAGCGGACCGGAAGTCTCGCCAGCAGCGCCCAGAGCGCCACCAGACAGAAGATGACGCTCCTGCCCGACTGCTGCGTGACCGCGTACAGCGCCAGCGACGCGCCCATCGACAGCGGCAGCAGGACGAGCACCGCGGGCCGCGGCCACGGCTCCCTTCCCCGGCCGAGCCACAGCGCACCCGCCAGCGCCGCGAACATGACCAGGTTGAGCAGCAGAACCCCGAGGCCGGCCCCGCGCAACGCCGGCGCGGGCTCCGCGTCCCGCAGACCCAGGACGTAGGCGACCACGGCCCATGCCGCCAGGAGCGCGAAGACGGCGCTCCAGAGGAGCCGTTCGGCGAGGGGGCGCTCACACTGCGCAGTGCTCCCGCCGCCCGGCGAACCCGTGACGGCCCCGCCGCCCGCGGCGCGCGGCGCGCTGTCCTTCACCTTCATGCTCACCGACGCTACGCGGCCGGGGCCCGCGGCGGATCGGCGCCCGGCTGGACGGCGTCTCTCCACCCCCGGGTGGACGCCCGCGCCCACCCGGGGACGGGTCACACGTCGATCCGTTCGGCGTCGAGCTCGGCCGCCCCGGCGGTGATGAACGCGCGGCGCGGACCCACGTCGCTGCCCATCAGCAGGTCGAAGATCCGGGCGGCCTCCTCGGCGTCCTCGATGCGGATGCGCCGCAGGATGCGGTGCCGGGGGTCCATCGTGGTCTCGGCGAGCTGGTCGGCGTCCATCTCACCGAGGCCCTTGTAACGCTGGACGGGCTCCTTCCACCGCAGGCCCTTGCGTTCGAACTCGACCAGCTTCCGGGTGAGCTCGCTGTCGCTGTAGCAGTAGACGTACTTGTCCTGGCCCTTCTTCGGCTTGACCAGCTCGATGCGGTGCAGCGGGGGGACGGCCGCGTACACGCGCCCGGCCTCCAGCATCGGCCGCATGTAGCGGTACAGCAGGGTCAGCAGGAGGCAGCGGATGTGCGAGCCGTCGACGTCGGCGTCCGCCATGAGGATGATGCGTCCGTAACGGGCCGCGTCGAGGTCGAAGGTGCGGCCCGAGCCGGCGCCGACCACCTGGATGATCGCGGCGCACTCGGCGTTCTTGAGCATGTCGGCGACGGACGCCTTCTGCACGTTGAGGATCTTGCCGCGGATCGGCAGCAGCGCCTGGAACTCGGAGTTGCGGGCCAGCTTGGCGGTGCCGAGCGCCGAGTCCCCCTCGACGATGAACAGCTCGCTGCGGTCGTCGGTGGTGCGGCAGTCGACGAGCTTCGCCGGCAGCGCGGAGTTCTCCAGCGCGTTCTTGCGGCGCTGGTTGTCGCGCTGGGTGCGGGCGGCGATGCGGGTCTTGGCGGCGCCGACGACCTTTTCCAGGACGGTGCGCAGCTGCTGCTTCTGGCCGCGCGGGGGGTTGTCGAACAGGGCCTTGAGCTCGCGGCTGACGACCTGGGACACGATCCGGGTGGCGGCCGAGGTGCCGAGGACCTCCTTGGTCTGGCCCTCGAACTGGGGTTCGGGGAGCCGGACGGTGACGACCGCGGTCAGGCCCTCCAGCACGTCGTCCTTGATGACGTCCTCGTCGCCGTTCTTGAGCAGCCGGGTGGCCCGAAGCTGGTCGTTGATCACCCTGACCAGGGCCCGGTCGAACC
>DATCLF010000012.1:0-16394 GCA_036564055.1 Spirillospora sp. | reverse complement strand
GCTCGCCGCCGATCAGCGCGATCAGCGGGGTGATGAAGGACGTCGCGAAGTCCTTCACGAGGCCGGCGAACGCGGCTCCCATGACGAACGCGACGGCGAGGTCGACCAGGTTGCCGCGGAGCAGGAACTTCTTGAAACCGCTCATGCCTTCTTCGGGGGGTCGGGGAAACGCGCCCACCGGGACGAAGGCGCGCAGGAACGGCCACGGATCGTAATGAAACATCTACGGACATGCCAAGCCCCGTGGGACGTGGGCCGCTAGGACGAAGCGGGCCTGGTGGGGGTGATCGTGAGGGTGAGAGGGGCGGTCGTGCCGGCGATGGCCAGGGCTTGGGCCCGGTTGGTCGCCAGAACCACCAGGGCGCCCTCGCGGTGGGCGTCGTCGGCGGGAGACGGGACGGTCACGACGGGGACGTCGGAGACCACGACCCTGGCGATGCCCTCGGGCCGGGGCGGGGCGGCCTCCGGGACGGACGACGGAGCAGGTGTGGACAGGACGTCGATGCGGTCTCCCGGGTGGAGGAGGCGGACGGCGTCGGCGTCGGCGATGCGGACGGGGGTGGCCACCGTTCCCGGCCCGTAGCCGCGCAGCAGCCCGTCGCCGAGCACACGGGCGTCGGTGAGGGTTTCGCCCTCCCGCATCGGGGCGGTGAGGACGCGGCCGGTGCCGGAACGCAGGGCACCGGACGGAACGGCCGCGGGCGGCAGGTTCACCGGACGCAGGTCGGGCCGGGTGAGCGTCGTCCCCGCGGGCAGGTCGCGGGCGGCGGCGAGGACCCGGACCGACGGCGGCGGCCCCGGGCGCAGGGCCAGGAGGGCGAGGCCGGCGGCGGCCGCGGCGAACAGGGCCGCCAGTGGCCGCCGCAGCCGCGCCAGACGGACGGTCACGGCAGGTCCAGGGGGAGTTTCATGCCGTCGAGCACGGTGGGGCACGGGCAGGTGCGCTCGGTGGGGAGCGCGCCGATGATGTCGCCGACGAGGGTGCGAAGACGGTCGATGTTCTCGCCGAACACGCGGAACACCTCCTCCATGGTGACGCCCTCGCCCTCCTCGATGCCCGCGTCGAGGTCGGTGACGAGGCACAGCGACGTGTAGCAGAGGGCGAGTTCGCGGGCGAGGACGGCCTCGGGGTGGCCGGTCATGCCGATGAGCGTCCAGCCCTGGGCGGCGTACCACCGGGACTCGGCCCGAGTGGAGAAACGCGGCCCCTCGATGACGACGAGGGTGCCGCGGTCGACCGGGTCCCAGCCGGCGGCGCGGGCGGTGTCCGCCGCGGTGCGGCGGCCCACGGGGCAGTACGGGTCGGAGAACGACACGTGGATGGCGGCGCCCTGCTCGTAGTAGGTCTGCTCGCGGCCGGACGTGCGGTCGACGAGCTGGTCGGGGATGGCGAGCGTGCCGGGGCCGTGCTCGGGGGTGAGGGAGCCGACCGCGCTCGGGGCGAGCACCTGCCGGACGCCGAGCGAGCGCAGCGCCCACAGGTTGGCCCGGTAGGGGATCTTGTGGGGCGGGAAGCGGTGGTCGCGGCCGTGGCGGGGGACGAACGCCACGCGGCGGCCGGCCAGCTCGGCGACCGCGATGGGGTCGCTGGGCGGGCCGTACGGAGTGTCGACCTGCACTTCCTCGACGTCCTCCAGGAACGAGTAGAACCCGGAGCCGCCGATGACGCCGATCTCGGCCGTGGGCCGCGCGCCGGAGGACCGGGTGGACTCGGAGGGGCGCGTGGATTCAGAGGGCTGACTGGACATGGCGCCGACACTAGCCAGCCCGCCGGGCCGCCGGGAGACCGGCGGCGGATTGTGGATAACTCCCCGGGAACGGGGACGGGGCCCGGCCCCCGCCGGGCCCCGTCCAGAGGCGGGGTTCGTCGCCGTGTCAGCCGACCGGGTCGAGCACCTTCGGCGTCTCGGCGGGGGCGTCCTGCCGGGCCAGGCGGCTCGGCGCCCAGATCCGCCGCCCGAGGTCGTGCGCCAGGGCGGGCAGCAGCACGGACCGGACGACGAACGTGTCGAGCAGCACGCCGAACGCGACCACGAATCCCATCTCGACCATGAACACCAGCGGGAGCGTGACCATCGACGCGAACGTCGCCGCCAGCACCAGGCCGGCCGAGGTGATCACCCCGCCGGTGACGGTGAGCCCGCGCCGGATGCCGCGGCGGGTGCCGAGGATCTGCGACTCCTCCCGGACGCGGTGCATCAGGAAGATGTTGTAGTCGACGCCCAGGGCGACCAGGAAGATGAAGGCCAGCAGCGGAAAGCCCGGGTCGGCGCCCTCGAACCCGAACCCGTGCTCGAAGATCACCGCGCAGGCCCCCATCGACGCGACGAACGACAGCACCACGGACCCCATCATCAGCAGCGGCGCGACGAGGGAGCGCAGCAGCGCGACGAGGATCAGGAACACCACTCCGAGCACGATCGGAATGATCACCAGGTTGTCGCGGTCGGAGGCCTCGCGGATGTCCAGCGCCGTCGCGGTGATCCCGCCGACCTTGGCGTCCGCGGACGGGACGGCGTGCACCGCGTCCCTGAGCCGTTCGATCGTCGCGCGTGCGGCCTCGCTGTCGGCCGGGTCCTTCAGCGTCGCCTCGTACTTGACCAGGCCGCCCGCCGTGGCGGCGGGTCCGACGTCGGCGACGCCGGGGGTGCCGCGGACGGCCTCGGCGATCCGGTCGGACGCCGACGCCGAGCCGATGACGACGGCGGGGGAGCCCGAGCCGGCGGGGTAGTGCCGGGCGACGGCCTCCATGCCCTTCACCGAGTCGGGACGGCCCGTGAACATGCCCGCCTCCGACAGCCCGTCGGTCTTGAGGGAGGTCAGGCCGAGGCTGAGGACGACCAGGCCGAGCATGGTGACGGCCCAGAGGGGACGCGAGCGCCTGCCGACGAACGCGGCGACGCGGTTCCAGACGCCGTGCTCGGCCTCGTACGCCTCCGGCCGCAGGTACTTCGCGTCGTACCGGGGGATCAGCGGCCAGAACAGCCAGCGTCCGCAGATGACGAGAAGCGCCGGCAGAAGCGTGCTCATCGCGGCCAGGGCGGTGAAGATGCCGGCGGCGGCCACCGGGCCCATGCCCGCGGTGGAGTTCATCTCGGCGAGCATCAGGCACAGCAGCCCGGCGGCGACGGTGGCGGCGGACGCGATGATGGCCGGTGCGGCGCGGCGCAGCGCGAAGGCCATGGCCTCGTGCCGGTCCTCGTGCCGGTGCAGCTCCTCCCGGTAGCGGGCGACGAGGAGCAGCGCGTAGTCGGTGGCGACTCCGAAGACGAGGACGGTCAGGATTCCGGCGCTCTGGCCGTTGACGGTGAGGTCCCCGTACTTGGCGAGCAGATACACCATCGCCTGGGCCAGCCCAAGGGCGAAGAGGGCGCTGAGTACGGGGATGAACCACAGTATGGGGCTGCGGTAGATGATGAGCAGCAGGACGATGACGACGGAGCCCGCGGCCAGGAGCAGGAACCCGTCGATCGTCTCGAACACCTCGATCTGGTCGGCGGCGCTTCCGGCGGGCCCGGTGACGTGCGCGGAGAGCCCGGCCGGCCCCTTCTGGACGATGCCGCGCGCCTCGTCGACGGCGTCCACGAGGGCTTCCTCGTCCGCGAGGGTCACGAACGTCTGGAGCGCCTTGCCGTCCTGCGAGGGGATCGGCCCCTGCACCTTGCGGGCGCCGTCCACCTTCTGCAGCGCGGACACGTCCGACGTGGCCTTCGCCCGGTCCTCCGCGGTGACGCCCCCGGCGCGTTCGTAGACGACGACCGCGAGGATCGTCTCCTCCGCGCGGAACTGTTCGTCCAGTTCGACGACCCGGGTCGACTCGGCCCCTTCGGGGAGCCAGGCCGCCGCCTCGTTGTTCTCGACGTCTCCGAGCCTGCCGGCGAGCGGCCCGAGGGCGGCCAGCAGGACGACCCACAGGGCGAGGACCGCCCACTTGGTGCGCCGCCCGGCGATGAGTCCGGCCAGGCGATGGGCCCGCGTCCTGGGGGGAGCCGGGCTTTGTCCGCTCATGCTTCTCTCCTGTGCTCTTCCATCGAGACAGTGCGATCGAGATATATCGTGTTTGCCCGAATATCTCGGCTGGGGCGGGAAAAGTCAAGTACTATCGCGAGTTTCCCGGCGGGCCCCCGGTCGTGGGTCTCACGTCGGACGGGGCGCCGCCGGAGAGGCCGGATCGCGTGGGACGGGTGTCCGGTGTCGGTCCCCTCCCGTCGCCTCAATCGTCGTGGGGGAGACCCGTTCGGCGCTTCCCGCGGGAGGCGGGATTTCCGCTACCCCGCGGGGGTCAAGATCGCACCTACCGCTACTTCCCGAGAAGGAGGTGGAGTGCGGGGAGACGGCACCAGAGACGGAGAGGCCGCCCGTCCGGAAGTCCCAGCCCAGGACTGGGCGTCGTGTGCTCCTGGGGCCTTCGAATGCGCCCCGCTGCACGCGCTGCAGAACACGTAACGAAAGGTCAGGCACCGGATGGGCACCGGTCACACGGCACGGACGGCCGCGTCCAAGGAATCTCAGGGTGTCGTCGGGGGTGGGGTCCGGGCCGACACGTCGTCCTCCTCGGCGGGGGCGGGCCGGTCGGACTGGGAGAGGGCCGCCAAGAGTTTCAGCTTCTCGTCGCTCTCGTCGTCCTTGTCGGGGTAATAGACGACGAGGAGGACGTCCTCGACGGGGAGCTTGTCGCGGTGCAGCCGCAGGTCGCCGACGACGGGGTGATGGACGATGGTCGTGCCTCCGTCGAGGGTGCGGACGTCATGGCGAGCCCACAGGGTGCGGAACCGCTCGCTGGCCAGGGACAAGTGTCCGACGAGCTCGACGAACCTGGGGTCGTCGGTGTCGTCCCCGATGGTGGTGCGAAGAGCGGCGACGAAGCTCGCGGCGGCCTTCTCCCAGTCGTGGTGAAAGGTCCGTTCCTCGGGATCGAGGAAGAAGGAACGGAGCCGGTTGTTGCCCGGCTGCAGCCGCGGGGAGAGCGCGACGGCCATGGCGTTGGAGGCCAGGACGTCGAACGCGCGGCCTTCGACGAAGGCGGGGATCTGGAGGTGGGCGAGGAGCTGGTGCACCCGCGCGGGGACGTGCTCGGGACGCTTGCGGCGACGTGACCTGGGGCGCGTCCCCGTGAGGCCCAGCAGATACGTCCGCTCGACGTCGTCGAGCTGCAGGACGCGGGCGAGCGCCTCCAGAACCTGGGGCGAGGGGTTCTTGTCCCGACCGCGCTCCAGACGCAGGTAGTAGTCGAGGCTGATCCCCGCGAGCAGGGCCACCTCCTCGCGGCGCAGGCCGGGGACGCGGCGGTTCTTCCCGGCCGGGATGCCCGCCTGTTCCGGGGTGACCAGGTCACGCCGGGCGCGGAGGTACTCGCCGAGCCGGTTGTCGGATTGCTCGTCCCTCACGGCTCCACCGTAAGGCGAGGCGCCCCTTTTCAGAGTGGCCCTGTCAGGACCAGGGAAGACGAGGGCCCTGTCGCCTGCGGCGGGAAGTGCCGAGGCTGGGAGCGTACAGCCGGCAAGGGCCGCGCCGCAGCCCCTCTACCGCCGGCGCCGACAGCCGAAGGAGGACCTCGTGAACATCTCCGATCGCACCGTGTTCATCGCGGGCGGGACGTCCGGCATCGGCCGGGAAATGGCCCGGAGCTTCGCCGCGTCGGGCAGCACCGTGGCGGTCGGCGGCCGCAACTCGGAGGCCCTCGCCGAACTCGCCAAAGAAGGCTTCGGTGCGTTCAGCATCGACGTCACCGACGACGCCTCGGTCGCTCAGGCCCGTGACGCGGTTCTCGCCCAGTACCCCGGGTTGGACACCGTGGTGACCATGTCGGGCGTCATGCTCCTGGAGGATGTGCGCGACCCGAAGCACTTCGGGACGGCGCGGACGACCATCGACACCAACCTGTTCGGGACCATCCGGGTCATCGACGCCTTCACCCCGCACCTGGTCGGCCGGGGCGGCGGCACCTTCGTCACCGTCAGCTCCGGCATCGCCTTCCTGCCGTTCCCGCCCATGCCGAGCTACGGAGCGTCGAAAGCGGCCGTCCACGCCTACTCCGAGGCGCTGCGCGTGCAGCTCGACGGGACCGGCGTCGACGTCGTCGAACTCGTTCCGCCGGCCGTCGCCACGGCGGCACAGAAGAAGCTCAACCCGCACGCGCTGCCGCTCGACGACTACGTGACCGAGGCGATGCGGCTGCTTTCACAGGACCCCACGCCGAAGGAGGTCCTGGTCGAAGGTGTTCGCATGCATCGCTGGGCCGAGCGCGACGGCACCTACGACGAGCTCGTCGCCCAGCGCTCCAAGGCTCTGACGCTGCTTCCCGGTCGCCAGGGCTGACGTTCCGCGCCGATGGCCGGAGCCACCCGCGGGTCAGGCGACCTTCTCGGACGAGGACGACGAGCTGGAGGACGAGGAGCCGCTCGAAGACGACGACTCCGACTTGGAGGAGCCGGAGCTCTTGCCGTTCGCGGACGACCCGTTGGACGAGCCGCCGGAGCTGCGGCTGTCGGTGCGGTAGAAGCCGGACCCCTTGAAGATGATCCCCGCGGCGGAGAAGACCTTGCGGAGCCTGCCTTTGCACGCCGGGCATTCGGTCAGCGCGTCGTCGCTGAACTTCTGCACGACCTCCAGAGGCTCGCCGCACTCGGTGCAAACGTACTGATACGTCGGCACGGTTCCTCCTCGCTGACTCAGCCCGGAGGGGCCCCGGACTGGCACTCACTGTGAACGACTGCTAATCGTACCCGTGTCCGGAACGGGATTCGTCCTCGACCTGTTCCGGACCGGTCATCGCCCGGCCGATCGGGGAGCGGCTCAGGTGCCCTTCTCGCCGAACCAGCCGGCCAGCCTGCCCTTGCGGCTCACCGCCCGCAGACGGCGTTCGGTGGCCTCCTGCACCTTGTCGGTGGTCACGACGAGGAGGGTGTCGCCCGCCTGCAACGGCGTGGTGGGTTCGGGCACGAAGCTCGACCCGTTCCGCACGATCAGCGTGACCGACGCGCCCGGCGGCAGCCGCAGCTCGAAGATCTCGACGCCGCTGAGCATGGAGTCGGCCGGGATGCGGACCTCCATCAGGCTGGCGTTGAGGTCCTCCAGGGGCGCCGCCTCCACGTCCAGTTCACGGGCCTCGCCGTCGTCGCCCTTCAGCCGGCACAGGCGCGCGGCGAGCGGCAGCGTCGGGCCCTGGAGGATCGTGAAGACCACGACGATCGTGAACACGATCGCGAAGATGCGCTCGGCCTGCTCGACCCCGTGCGCCATCGGGATGGTGGCGAGGACGATCGGGACGGCGCCGCGAAGCCCGGCCCAGGACGCGAACATCTTCTCGCCCCACGACATCCCGAACCCCATCGTGGACAGCACCACCGAGACCGGACGCGCGATCAGCAGCAGCACGAAGCCGATGAGCAGCGCGGGCGCGATCTGCCCGGGCAGCTTGCCGGGAGAGGCGAGCAGGCCCAGCATCACGAACACCCCGATCTGGGCGAGCCAGGCCACGCCTTCGGCGAAGCCGCGGGTGGCGGGCCGGTGCGGAAGCCGGGAGTTGCCGAGGACGAGGGCGGCGACGTACACCGCGAGGAACCCGCTGGCGTGCAGGAGCGCCGCCGCGGCGTAGGCGGTGACGGCCAGCGACAGCACCGCGATGGGGTAGAGGCCGGAGGCGGGGAGCGCCATGCGGCGCAGCCCCAGCGCGCCGAGCCACGCGATGGCGACCCCGATGATCCCTCCCGCGACCAGCTCGTAGATCATCAGGCCGAAGAGCTCGGTGAGGTGGGGCGTCTCGGCGTGGGCACTGAGCGCGACGACGACGATCACGACGGGTGCGTCGTTGAAACCGGACTCGGCCTCCAGGAGCCCGGTCAGCCGTGACGGCAGCGGCAGCCGCCGCAGGACCGAGAACACGGCCGCCGCGTCGGTGGGGGCGAGGACGGCGCCGAGGACGAACGCCGGACGCCAGTCCATGCCCACCAGCCACTTCGCGAAGACCGCCACGATGACGATGCTGATCAACGTCCCGATGGTGGACAGGACGACCGCGGCCGGAACCGCGGGGCGGACGTGGCGCCAGTTGGTGGTGATGCCGCCTTCGGCGAGGATCACGACGAGGGCGGCGAAGCCGAGCATGTGGGCGAGCTCGACGTCGTCGAACCTGATGTGGAGGGGGCCGGCTTCGCCGATGAACAGGCCGAGGCCCATGTACGCCAGCAGTGAGGGCAGACCTACCCGATGTGAAAGCCTGACCGCGACGATGGCGCTGAGTACGAGCGTGGCCCCGAGGAGTAGCCAGATGTCGAGATCCACATCCCACCCTTCGCGGGGGTTCATGAAAGTGATCGTTTAGGAATCCTACAGATTCACGGGCCGATCGCATATTTGCGGTTCAGGGACGGCCTGCCCCGGCACCCGTTATCGGCGTTTGACCAGCGGTTTCAACCCGTTGACCACATGTTGCACCTCGTGTCCCCGGACGGCCGCGGTGACGTTGTCGCGCACGACCTCAACGAGGTTGAGCTGTGACTGGATGGACGCCCCTGCCGCGTGCGGGGACAGCAGAACGTTCTCGTGGGAGCGCAACGGGTGCCCCTCCGGGAGGGGTTCTTCCTCGTAGACGTCCAGGGCCGCCCCTGCCAGGCGTCCCGACTCCAAGGCGCCGAGGATGGCGTCGTCGGGGATGATGCCTCCGCGTGCCACGTTCACCAGCAGCGCGTCCTGGGGCAGGAGGGCGAGACGTTCAGGGCCGATCAGGCCGCGGGTCTCGTCCGTCAGCGGCAGCGCGAGGACGAGGATGTCGGACGTGGCCAGCAGATCGTCCAGTTCCCGGTACGTGGCCGCCGCCTCGGGGCGGGGACGCCTCGTCCAGTAGGAGACGGTGCATCCCAGCGCGGCGAACAGCCGCGCCGCCTCCGCGCCGATCGCCCCGAACCCCACGATGCCGACGCGCTGCGTGTGGATCTCCCGGGGCCTGCGGGCGATCACCTCCTGCTGCGGCCATCCGCCCGCCCTGACGCCCCGGTCGGCCCAGGCGAGGTGGCGGCACAGCGCGAACGCCGCGCCCACCGCCCACTCGGCGACCCCGCGCGCGTTGAAGCCCGCCGCGTTCGCGACCGGAACGCCCGCCTCCGTCAACGCGGCGACGTCGAGGCTGTCGGTCCCGACGGCGGGCATCTGGACGAACGCGAGCCTGGACGCGGCCCGCACCGCCTCGGCGTCCAGGGCGAGCCGCCCGCTGAAGTCGGCGATCACGATGTCGGCGTCCGGGAGCGCGGCGAGCAGGCCCGCGCGGTCCCTGGTCCGCGGGAAGGTCACCTCGGCGACGTCCCCGAGCGGAGCGAAGATGCCCGTGACGATCTCCTCCGCGATCGGGGGCAGCGACAGGATCCGCCACGGCACCGTCATCGTAAACCTCCCGTTTCCGCCCTCGTGCGACCGCCATCCGCGATCTTGCCCTAACTCCCGGTCGCACGAAACGACCTGAGCCACCCCATTTGCCCGCTTAACCGTTCCGTGCTGCGCGGGCCACGGCGCGGGCCACGGCGCGGGCCGGCCGGGCGAGGCGGCCGGTCAGCCGAGGCGGACGAACCCCGCAGACGGTGTGACCACGGCCCGAACCCGCTGGTCATGCGGCTCCGACGGGACCTCGGACACGAGCTCGGCGTCGTACAGCGGCGCCACCGTCAGGATCGCCGGGCCGACCCGCGCGAGCGCCCGGTCGTAGGAGCCTCCGCCGCGTCCGAGACGCATCCCGGTCCGGTCGACGGCGAGCGCGGGAACGAGGACGACGTCCGCGCTCGCCACCGCGTCCGTCCCGCGGGACGGCTCGGACGGCTCCAGGCACCCCCGCGCCCCGGGGACCAGCGAGTCGGGACCCTCGTAGGACGCCCAGTCGAGGTCGCCGTCCGGCAGCAGCCGCGGGAGGATCACGTACGCGCCGCGCTTCCACAACGCGAACAGCAGGCTGCGGGTGTCGGGCTCGGTCCCGATCGAAACATAGGCCGCGATGGTCCCCGCCATCTCGACCTCGGGGACCGACAGCAGCGCGTCCCGGATCGACCGGCCCGCCTCCGCGCGGTCTTCCGGCGACATCGCCGCACGTCCGCGCAGCAGTTCGGCCCGGAGGCCGCTCTTCGAGATGATGTCCTGCACGCTGCCGTCCTCACGGGTGGCTAGGGTCTGTACATGGCCGACAATGCACCTGTGCTCAAGGCGGTCGTCCCGGCGGCCGGGCTCGGTACCCGATTCTTGCCCGCCACCAAGGCGACTCCCAAGGAAATGCTGCCCATCGTCGACAAACCGGCGATCCAGTACGTCGTCGAGGAGGCCGTCGACGCCGGTCTCAGCGACGTTCTCATGATCACGGGCCGCAGCAAGCGCTCCATCGAGGACCACTTCGACCGAGCGTACGAGCTGGAGGACGCGCTGCGCGCCAAGGGCGACGACGAACGCCTCAAGGCCGTCCACGAGTCGAGCGACCTCGCCGTCATGCACTACGTGCGGCAGGGGGAGCCGCGCGGGCTCGGGCACGCGGTGCACTGCGCGCGCCGGCACGTCGGCGACGAGCCGTTCGCGGTGCTGCTCGGCGACGACATGATCGACGCCCGCGACAAGCTGCTGCGGCGCATGATCGAGGTGCGCCACCGGTACGGCGGAAGCGTGATCGCGCTGATGGAGGTCGAGCCCGACCAGGTCTCCGCGTACGGGTGCGCGGCCATCGAGGCGACCGAAGAGGACGACGTCGTCCGCATCACCGACCTCATCGAGAAGCCCTCGCCCGACGAGGCGCCCAGCAACTGGATCATCATCGGGCGCTACGTCTGCGACCCGGCGGTGTTCGACGTGCTGGAGGAGACCCCGCCGGGGCGCGGCGGCGAGATCCAGCTGACCGACGCGCTGCGCACCCTCGCGGGCACGCCCGCCGACCAGGGCGGCGGCGTCTACGGCGTCAAGTTCCGCGGACGCCGCTACGACACCGGAAACAAGCTCGAGTACCTGCGCACCGTCGTCCAGTTCGCCGCGGAACGTCCCGACCTGGCGCCGGAGTTCGTGCCGTGGCTCCGCGAGTTCGTGCGCGAGAGAGACGCCGCGGGCGGCGTGGACGGCTCCGAGGGCGCCTGACGACGCGACAGACTTGGGGACCGTGGGCATGAGATCGGTCGATGAGCATCTGACGGAGATCCTCGGCGCGGTGAGGGTGCTGCCGCCCCTGGACCTGGCGCTCCTCGAAGCGCAGGGGACGGTGCTCGCCGAGCCGGTGTCGGCGCCGGTGCCGCTGCCGCCGTTCGACAACTCCGCCATGGACGGCTACGCCGTCGTCTCGGCCGACATCGCGGAGGCGAGCGAGAGCAGCCCGGTGACACTGCCCGTCGTCGGCGACATCACCGCGGGCGACCCCGCCGTGTCGGCGATCCGGCCCGGCCTGACCGCCCGGATCATGACGGGCGCGCCCCTGCCGGCCGGCGCCGACGCGGTGGTCCCCGTCGAGTGGACCGACGGGGGCGCGGCCACCGTCCGCATCTCGCGCCCCGCGCCCCCCGGCCACTACATCCGCCGCGCGGGCGAGGACGTCCGCGAGGGCCAGGTCGTCCTGGAGGCGGGCACGCGGCTCGGCGCCCCCCAGATCGGCATGATCGCCGCAGTGGGACGGGCGCGGGTGACGGTCCGGCCGAAACCCCGCGTCGTGGTCGTCTCCACCGGCGACGAACTGCGCGAACCGGGCACGCCGCTCGGCCACGGCGAGATCTGGGAGTCCAACGCCTACATGCTCACGGCCGCCGTCGTCGAGGCGGGCGGGGTGGGCTTCCGGCAGACCACCGTCGTGGACGAGCCGGGCAAGGTGCGGGAGATGCTCGAAGACCAGCTCGCCCGCGCCGACGCCATCGTCACCACGGGCGGCGTGTCCATGGGCACCAAGGACGTGGTCAAGGAGGTGCTGGCGGGCACCGGAACGGTCGGCTTCCACAAGGTGCGCATGCGTCCCGGCAAACCGCAGGGGTTCGGTCTCCTGGAAGGCACGCCCGTGTTCACCCTGCCTGGCAACCCGGTCAGCGCATACGTGTCCTTCCAGGTCTTCGTGCGTCCTGCCATGCGCGCGATGCAGGGACTGCCACCCGAGCCCCTGCCCACCGTGACCGCCGTCCTCGCCGAGGACATCACCTCCCCGGCGGGCCTGCGCCACTTCCTGCGCGGCGATCTCTCGTTCGACGACGGCGTCTACACCGTCAAGGCCGCCAAGGTGCAGGGCTCACACCAGTTGGGATCCCTGGCATCGGCGAACTCGCTCATCGTCGTGCCGGAGGACGTGGAGGCCCTCCCCGCCGGTTCCCGCGTCAGCGTGATGAGGTTGCCGTCGTGAGGATGCCGTCATGAGCGCCGGGAACTCCGAGTTCACCCATCTGGACGAGGCGGGCGCCGCGCGCATGGTCGACGTGTCCGCCAAGGACGTCTCGGCCCGCACCGCCACGGCGACGGGCTTCGTCCGCCTGTCGCCCGAGTGCGTGGCCCTGCTGCGCGCCGGCGACATCCCCAAGGGGGACGCGCTGTCCGTCGCCCGCATCGCCGGGATCATGGGGGCCAAGCGCGTCCCCGACCTCGTCCCGCTGTGCCACCCCATCGCCCTGCACGGCGTCGCCGTCGACCTGGAGATCAGGGACGAGGGAGTCGCGATCACCGCGGTCACGCGCACCGCCGACCGCACGGGAGTGGAGATGGAGGCGCTGACGTCCGTGAGCGTCGCGGCGCTCGCGCTGGTCGACATGGTCAAGGCCGTCGACCCCGCCGCCGTGATCACCGATGTGCGGGTCGAGGAGAAGACCGGCGGCAAGACGGGGGTGTGGCGCCGATGATCAGGGCGATGGCGGTCACCGTCTCCAACCGTGCCTCCGCGGGCGTGTACCCGGACAGATCCGGCCCCGTCCTGGTCGGGCTGCTGGAGGAACTCGGCTGTCAGGTGGACGGGCCCGTGGTGGTCCCCGACGGCGAACCCGTCGCCGGCGTTCTGCGCGACGCGGTCTCCGGCGGCTACGACGTCGTCGTCACCACCGGCGGGACCGGCCTCACCCCCACCGACCAGACCCCCGAGATGACCCGGCGGGTGATCGAGCGGGAGGTCCCCGGCATCGCGGAGGCGATCCGGCTGGAGGGACGCGACAAGGTGCCCGCCGCGATCCTGTCCCGCGGCGTCGCCGGCGTCGCGGGCGGCACCCTCATCGTCAACCTGCCGGGCTCGACGGGCGGTGTCCGCGACGGCATGGCCGTCCTCGGCCGCGTCCTCGCCCACGCCGTCGACCAGATCAAAGGCGGCGACCACCACCGTCCGGCCTCGTCCTGAACCCGACCGGCAGTGGCCGTTGCGGGCGAGAAACGGCACCGGATCATCCCGCCTGCCCGATTTCTCGGTGACAATGGATGGCATCCGAACGTCCGACCAGGGAATCATGGAACCGTGGAACGTTTGCGGGGATGGCCTGCCACCCTGAGCGAGGGGCCCGTCGGCCTGCGTCCCCTTCGGCACCGCGACTCCGCCGCGTGGCGGGATCTGCGCGTGCGCAACGCCGACTGGCTGCGCCCCTGGGAGCCCACCAATCCCGAGACCCCCCTGTTCCGCAGCGGCCTCGGCCCCTACATCAGCATGATCCACACCATGCGCCGTGAAGCCCGCCAGGGGCTCGCCCTGCCCTGGGTCGTCACCTACGAGAACGATTTCGCGGGGCAGCTCACCATCGGCGCGATCGTGTGGGGGTCGGCCCGCTCCGGTCAGATCGGCTACTGGATCGACAAGCGGGTGGCCGGACGCGGCGTCATTCCCACCGCCGTCGCCCTGGCCGTCGACCACTGTTTCTTCACCGTCGGCCTCCATCGCCTGGAAGCGAATATCCGGCCGGAGAACACCGCCAGCCGCCGCGTGGTGGAAAAGCTCGGATTCCGGGAAGAGGGAATTCGCCGCCGTCATCTGCACATCGACGGCGCCTGGCGCGATCACATCTGCTACGCCCTGACCGTGGAGGACGTGCCCGGTGGCCTGCGCGCACGCTGGCTCGCCGAACGCAAACAGGCATTTCCCCGTGGCACTTGAGACCGGTGTGACTTTCCCTCCGTAAGAATCCTGCGATTGAGAAGCCACGGCAAACGGAGAGTAACGGCGGGATCGATCTCGCGACACACCGCCCCTTATGCTCGTCAACCTCTGACACCCCCTCGTACCGTGCGGGGCGTGACCCTGCTCCCAATGCACGTTCGCGCGCCGAAAGTCGGCTCGCCTCTTGAGCGTGCCCTGGGATGGTGGGGCCGATGAGCAGTGCGGTTCTTTATCTCGCCATCGTCGCGGTCTGGGCCGTCGTCCTCGTGCCAATGTGGCTGCGTCGCGACACCGAGACCACGGGATTCGGCCGGCTGCGCTCCAAACGCACCGACGATTCTCTCGACGACGAGGAATCCGAGGAGGTCCCCGAACCGCGGCCCCGCCGCCGGACGAGCCGCGCCACCATCATCGCCCGGCGCCGCCGCCGCACCGCGGGCCTCGTCCTCCTGCTCCTCACCGCCGTGGGCGTCGCCGCGTCCGGCCTCGCCCCCTGGTGGATCACGGCGCCCGCGGCCGCCCTCCTGCTGTTCCACCTGGCCCTTCTGCGCGTGGCCGTCGGCATGGACAACGCCCGCCGTCAGGCCGCCGCCCAGGCCCGCGCGAGAGCGCGGGCCCGCGCCCGGGCCCGGGCCCGCGAAGCCGCCCGCGCCGCCGACTCCGCCGAGGTCATCGAACTCCCCGCCCCCGACGAGGTCTTCGACCAGTACGCCGACGACCGCCGCGCGGTCGGCGAATAACCCGTGCGCGAGCACCCCTCGGAGTTTGCTAACCTAACGGAGTCCTCGGGGCTGTAGCGCAGTCCGGTAGCGCACCTCGTTCGCATCGAGGGGGTCAGGGGTTCAAATCCCCTCAGCTCCACCAGGTCAGGGGCCGGTTCTCGTCACGGGAGCCGGCCTTTTCGGTGCCGTACAGCAGCCAAGTACAGCAACGGCCTCATCCGAGCTGCTCGGCGAGCTTCCGCAGCGCCCTGCGCGTGGCCGCCGTCGAGACCTCGCTGTAGATGTCCATGGTCACCGCGATCTGGCTGTGCCGGAGGATCTGCATCACCACACGCGGATGGACGTCCAGCGCCACCAGGAGCGAAGCGCAGGTCTTCCGGCACACGTGGACGGGCACCCGCCGAACCTTCGCCCGGTCGCAGGCGGTGGCGAAGCTGCGGTTGAAGTTGCGCGGTTCGATCGGCTGCCCGGTCCGCGTGGTGAAGACCAAGCCGTTGTCGGTCCACTCGTCGGCCGCTCCACGGGCGGCTTCCTGATCTCTTTTCCGTTCCCGAAGCGCGGTGGTACAGATGTCGACCAGAGGCAGGACGGCGTCCGACGCCTCGGTCTTGGTCTCTCTGTGGAGAAGACGGCCGTTGATCCGCTGAAGCTGCCGGCCGATGCGGATCTCCTGCGCGTCGGGATCCACATCAGCCCAGCGAAGGCCTAGCACCTCACCGCGCCGCAGGCCGAGCACCAGGATGAGGACGTACGCCGCGTACATCGGGTCACGCCGCTCACGGGCCGACACCAGGAACTTGCGCGCCTCATCGACGCTCCAGGGCTTCACACGCCGCTTGCGCGGCTTCGAGACCCGCAGGAGCGCCGCCACGTTCCGAGGGATGATCTCCTCCCGGACGGCGTTGCTCAGGGCGGTGCGCAGCGTGGTCCAGGCGTCCCGGCACGTCCTCTCAGAGGCGACCTGGCCGCAACAGCGGCCGACCGCGCAGCACCGACGATCTCTCTCGTCCCGCCGCGCGTCCTTGCCCTGTGCGCAGCACTGGCAGGTCTCACGGAGCTTGTGCAGCCAGGCACGGACATCGGTGGCGGTCAGCTTGTCGAGTCGTTTGCTGCCCAACGTGGGAACGATGTAGAGCCGCACGAACATCTCGTAGTTCGCCGCCGTCGCCGGTGCGAGTTCGGGACGGACGACCTCTTCCAGCCAACGGGCCAGGTAGTCGGCCAGCGTCGGAGACGTCGTGGCGACCGGTCCCTTCCTCGCGGCTTCGTGCAGCTTCAACCACTTGTCATGCACTTCTTCACGGGTCTTGCCATAGGCCCATTTACGAGTGCGTTTGTCCTCAGGGGTGGTGAGGAGGTCACCGAGGTCAAGGCACCCGCGAACCGCTTCGAACTCGCCTATGGAGCCGAGCTTGCCGACGACCAGGACGCCTTGTTCAGACCGGAGGAGCCGGCCGACGGGGCCGTAGCCCTGTTGGTCTAAAGGCTGTCACGTAACTCGCCTTCGAGAGTGATGCCGACCGGTAGCTGAGTGCTGGGCTCAACCGGTGGCGGCAAGGTTGTGGAGGAAGGCGATGCCGGCAACGGTGTCGTTCAGGGCGCGGGCTTTGCGGCGGTGG
>DATCLF010000011.1:0-4107 GCA_036564055.1 Spirillospora sp. | reverse complement strand
GTTCGGCGAGCCGATCGGCCTCCGCGCCGACCTCCACGGCGGCGCGTTCGGCATCGGCCGCCACCGCGGCGTCCGTCCGCGCCTGGGCCTGCGCCGCCGTCGCCACCTTCTCCGACGCCTCCGCTCTGGCGCGCGCACCGCGCTCGCGTTCGCGCAGATTGTCGAGGTCCCGGACGGCCTTCTCGCCCTCCTGGTAGTCCGCGCGCGACCGCAAGGCCTCGATGTCGGTGTCGAACGTGTCCGCCTGCCGGCGGGCCTGCGCGGCGCGCTCCTCGGCTCGCTCGCGGTCGGCCCGCGCCCCGATGAGCTTCTGCTCGCTCTCCCGCGCTGTGCGTGTGCGCGTGTCCATCTCCGTGGTCGCGGAGATCAGCTGCGCCGCCGCGGCGCGCAGCACCCGGCGCGCATAGGTCTGCTGACGAGCGGCAAGCCGCTGCGCCGCGGCGACCTCTGCGTCGAGCCGCTCCAACTCCTCGCGTTGACGGTCCAGGCGCTCGAAGCCCTCCGCGAGCTCGGACAGCTCCGTCTCCCCCAGCGGGGGCAACGCGCGGGACAGCAGCGTGGACAGCAGCGACGGATCGAGCCGTTGGGAGAGCTTCGGGGTGCGCAACTGCAGCAGGGCGAGGATCAACGACTCGTAGCGTTGCTCGTTCATGCCCCCGAACAACACCGTGCGCACGGCGGCGCGGTGTTCGGCGGCCGACTCGTGCACCGCGCCGTCGGCCCCGATGCGCTCCACGAGGGCCGCCCGCGTCAACGGCTGGCCGCGCTCGGTGACGAACTCGCCATCCTCGACCCGCCGGTGCAGGGTGAAGTAGTCGGGGTGCACAGTGGTGGTGTGGACGCTGGCCTGCAGCCGCGCCCCGATCACGAACCAGCGCCGTCCGGTGTCCTCCCCTGGCTCGTCCGGGCCGGACGCGCTGTCGAGGCAGAACTCCAACCACACGTAGCCGACCCGGGTCCGGCCCTCGGCGCCGTCCCCCATCAGGTTCCAGTGCATCGTGCGTTCCGACGTGCCGAACGTCGAGAGACGCTGCGCACGCAGGCTGGCGTCGAACAGGAACGGCAGCAGCACCTCCAGCGCCTTCGACTTGCCGCTGCCGTTGGGCCCGCGCAGCAGCAGGCGGCCGCGATGGAACTCGAAGACCTCGTCGAAGTAGCGCCAGACGTTGAGGATCCCCGCCCGCGTCGGTACCCAACGGGCGGTCCGCGGGCGCCCGGGTGCGCTCTCGGGGCGCAGATCGGTGATCGTCACTGTCCGCGCACCTCCGCGGCCTCCGTTTCGCCGCCGTCGACGATCTCCCTGGTCTGGATGCCGGTGACCGCGTATCGGCCGGCCGCCGGGCGGGCGAACACCAGCGATCCGGTCCGCCGCACGAGCCCGAACTGGTCCAGGACGTCGAGGGCGGCGTCGCGAAGCCGCCGCCGGCCGTCCTCGTCCTGGTGGGCCTTCGCCCAGCCGGGGAACCTGCGCAGCAACGCGTCGACGTCGATCGTGAGCTGCTCGGGTGTGACGCCGGTCGGCGTGGCGTTCAACCGGTCGAGCAGGGCCAACGCCGCGACCTTCGCATGGCTGCCGTCGTCGGGGAACTTCCCGTCCGTGGCGAGCGCGTCGACGTCGACGAGCAGCCAGCCCTCCGCGCGTGTCTCCAGCACCATGCCCGCCTGTTCGGCGGCCCGGCGCAGCAGCTGGCGCCCGGTCGGCGAGGTGAGGTAGCCGATCTCCGCCGCCGTCAGCTCGTCGCGGTACACGACCGGGTCGTCCAGCAGCCTCCGGAACACGGCGTGCCGCAGCGCGAGGGTGCGTTGCACCGGGGTGGGCTCCCCGTTCTCGGAGTCCGGCGGACCGTACCGGGACTCCCGGGTGAGCTCGGCCAGCTGCGCATCGGCGTCGGAGGCGGGTGCGGTGAGCCGGGACGGGCCGTTCGGCGCGGAGATCAGCCGCATCACCAGCGTGGCGTCCACGCGGTACAGCACCTTCGCGGCGGCCGACTCGACGAAGGTCTCGGTGGCGCCGTCCAGCACGTGCACCGCCCCGTAGGACTCCAGCAGGCGCAGCGCGTCGACGAACGCCATGCGCTCGGCTCGGCTCGCGGTGTCCATCGTCGGGAGGTGCGGGTCGGCGGCGGTGGCCTGGGCCACCCGGTCGGCGAGCAGCCCGATCGTGGTGACCGGTGTGGCCAGCAGCTCCGCGGCCACGACGCACAGCAGCGTGTAGCGCCGCCGGTCGAACGGGGCCGCCCCGGACCGCAGCCGTCGGGCGGGCCGGGACGCGTCGGGCGTCCCGCGCACCTTCGCCAACCGGGCGTAGCCCGTCCTCGGCTCGACCACCAGCCGCCAGCCGCAGAAGTAGTCGAACCACTTCGTGAGCGGGTCGCGCCGGCGCCGGATCACGTCGAAGTCGGCCGGTCGGGCGGCCGCGGTGATGATCGGCGACGCGAGCAGCACCCGGATACCCCGCGCGATGTCCTCCCGCTCGGCGATGACGAGCTGGTTGGCCGGCGGACGGGGCGACGGCCCCGCGTCGGTCGTCACGACGCCACCGCCGCGTGTCCGCCGCGGCGAGAGGCCCGAGACGAAGCGACATCGCGGATGTCGACCACGTAGTCCGGGCCCTCGAAACGCCCGCGCGGCGTGCGCAGCACCGCGGGCCCGGCGCCGGACGGTGGTGGGCGGAGCACGATCTCCATCCGGCCGTCGCCGGTGACGCTGCGGCGGGTGCCGTCGGTGAGCGCCGCTGCGGACAGCGCCCTGCCCAGCAGGTCCAGGAGCCGCTCGAACACCTCGTGGTCGAGCCGGGCGAACGACGACAACCGCACCGGGCCGTCGGTGGCGAGCATCTTCCACGCGGCCAACGCCTCGGCGCGCTCCCGACGGGCCCGTTCGGCGCGGGCCGCCCGTACCCCGGTGACGTCGCGTACCCGCCCGGTGCGGGTGAACCGCTCCACCCGTCCGGATCCGCGCAACAACACCGACACCGGCACCGGCGGGGCGTCCCGCCACGAGGTCGACGAGGTCACGAGCTCCGGGTCGGGGTGCACCAGGTGGGCGTGGCGGGCCGCGCCGAGCCCGAACGCGGCGCTCCACAGCCGGTGCAGGTCATCGTCGGTGGGGGCGGCGGCGAACCGCCTGGCCAGCTCCCGGAAGTCGGCCACGGCGCTGCTCGCTCGCTTGCGCGACTCGGTGATGCGGTCGAGCACCTGCAGCAACGCGACGATCGCCCGACGGGCCACCGTGTGCAGCTGCTCGACGCGCGCGGGCGAGTCGTCGACGGGAAGGAACCACGCGCGTAGGCCGGCCCAACGACTGCGCCGCCGCTCGATCCACGCCTCCGCCGGATCGACGCCGTGTGCGGCCGGCGGTAGGTCGGCCCCGCGAACCGCCCGTTGGAACAACTCCTCGACACCGAGCGCCTCGACCCGACGGGCTGCCGTCGCGATCGCGTACGCCCGCTGGTCGAGATCGGTGAGGAACTCCTGCAGGTAGGCGACCGTGGCCGCCTTGACCTCGCGGAACACGTCCAGGTCGGCGACCTCGGCACGCACCAACCGCTGCAGCTCCCCGTTGAACTGACGCGTGTTGGTGCGCAACGCCTCCAGGTGATGCTCCAGCTCGCTGAGCGTCACGAACACCCGCCGGTCCTCCGACGCAGCGTCCTCCAACAGCCGAGCGACCGCGGCCAGTCGATCGCTGATCGCGTCGAGCACCGCCGTTTGCAGGGCCCCCGCCGACACGAGCATGGCGAGCGCCTGTTCCACGCCCGCCAGAGCGGCCTCGCCCTTGCGGGTCAGCGAGTAGGTGACGTTGCGCTTCTCGTACTCCTCCGCCGTGCGGTACTCACCCGCATGATCCTGGGTAGCGTCCAGCAATCCCCAGCCCGTGAGGCTGGGCAGCACGCCGGCGAGGTCGTCCTCGTCGAGGACGTCGAACCAGCCGACCTGCCGCAGCCGCTGCCGCACCTGCTCGAAGTTCAGCGTGGTCTCCAGGCGGTCGTTGGCCTCGCCGAACGCGTGCAGGATCGCCGAGTAGAGGTCAGCGCGGTCGCCGTCGGTGAAGCGGAACATGTCCGGCGGCACCCGGTGCGGTGGGTTCATCGCCCTCCCGTCCTAG
>DATCLF010000010.1:0-4010 GCA_036564055.1 Spirillospora sp. | reverse complement strand
TGTCAGGCCTCGGGCTCCACGATCCGCACGAGCACGATCTGCTGCACGTCCATGTCGTCGCGGGTGAGGAACGCGGCGCGGTCGGGCCCCAGGAACACATCGGGGAGGGGCCAGCCGGTCACCTCGCCCACGAGTGTGCCGTCGCGATCGTAGATATCGATCCGCTCGGTGGCGCCGGCCTCATCGAGGGAGACGCCGACCCAGATGCGGTCCCGCGCATCGACGCGGAGGCCGGTGATCCGCGGGACGACGGGCGCGAAGGTCATTGCGTCGAGCTGCGCCTGGAGGAGCTGCTCCGGCGCGGGAGGCGCCGGAGCTCCGCGGCCGCCGCCGCCGTCGCCGAAGGTGATGCGGATCCCGCCGCCGCGCCGGATCTGATCCCGCAAGCGTTGTCTGGCCAGCTCCTTGTCGGCCTCCGTGGTCGGCCGCGCCGGCAGGTCCCGGGCGATGCGTCGCACTTCCGTCCCGTTCGCGTCGAGGAGACGCAGGACGTACTCGGCGGTGTCGGCGATGACGAACCCGCCGTCGGTGAACCGCCGCCAGAGCTGGGGCATCTCGAACGCGCGGGACATGCGGATCATGATCACCTGCCCCTGCGCGCGATTGCCGGACTGGACCTCGTCCACCTGGGGCGGCGGGGTGATCCAGATGGTGTCCCGAACGGTGCCATTGTCACCGAGGCGCAGGATGATGCGGGGCGGCTCGGGTATTGGCCCGTCGCGTCCCACGGCCATGAACGGCCGGAAGGCCTGGATCGGACCGTCGTCGCCGACCGCGAGGGGGCCGATCGCGACTCCCGCGGCGTCGGGGTACGGGACGCTGCGTGCGTCGCCGCCGGTCGGCGGGAAGATGTTGTAGCGGCGGTTCCCGACGTCCGCGACCCAGATCGAGTCCCCGGGTCCGATGGCGAGGGCGGAGGGGGCGGCGAGCTCGCCGGGGCCGCCGCCGGGGCGGCCGTGCGTCGCGACGTGGCGGCCTTCGGCGTCGTAGACGAGGACCCGCCGGCCGGCGGCGTCGAGGACGTAGAGCCGCCCGGCTCCGTCCGAGGCGAGCCCGTCCGTGATCACGCGGTCGAAGTGATAGGCGTCTTCTTCCACGAGTGCGCCGCCGATCACGGCGACGGTGTCCGCTTTCCACCGCAGCGCCGCGCCGCCGTGCCCCGGGTAGAGGATACGTTCCACTCCGCCGACGGAATCGACCGTCGCTTGCAGCGTCTCACTGCGCCCGCCCTCCCCGGCGCCGCACGCGCCGAGAGCCGTTGAGGCCAGGATGGCGATCACCGCCCGGGATGCTCTCTGCATGGCATACTCCGAGGTTGGAGGGTCAAACCGATCGGAGCAGTTGGATGCAGGGAGAGCAGGCGGGGGTTGCCCGGCGGTTGGCCCCAGGGACGTCCGGGCGGCTGCCGGGGGTTAGGGGTCGGGCCGTGGTGTCGGCGTTGCGCGGCTGTGCGGTTGTGCGGTTGTGCGGCCGAGGGATAACGGCCGCCGGGTGCGCGTGGCACGGATGCTGAACGCCTCGGGCGGGGAGACCGGCATCGCGATCGGGGCGATGAGCGGCCGGGACGCTGTCGGGGCGAGATGCGGCCTCGGCGATGCCGGGGCACGAAGCGGCCAAGGCGAAGTCGGGGGAACGACGCGGCCGTTGCGATTCGAGGCACGATTCGGCCAAGGCGATGAACGGCAACGAATCCCGCGAGGTGTACATTCCGATCGACGGCGGAGCGCTCCAGGGGACGCTCGAGCGACCCGCGGGCGCAACCGGAGTCGTCATCTTCGCGCACGGAGCGGGGAGCAGTCGATTCAGCCCGCGCAACCGCTTCGTGGCCGGCGAGCTGCGCGCGGCCGGCGTCGGCACGCTTCTCTTCGACCTGCTCACGGAGGAAGAGGCGGCGGACCGGGCGAACGTGTTCGACATCGACCTCCTGGCCGACCGCCTCGTCCGGGCGACCGAGCGGGTGCGGAGCGAGCGAGAGGGGGAGGGAGAGCCGATCGGCTACTTCGGGGCGAGCACGGGCGCGGCGGCCGCGCTCGTCGCCGCGGCCCGCCTCGGCGACGTGGTTGCCGCAATCGTCTCACGCGGCGGGCGCCCCGACCTCGCCGGCCCCGCGCTCCGCGAGGTCACGGCGCCCACACTCCTCATCGTCGGCGGCGCAGACGAGGTGGTTCTGGAGCTGAACCGCGAGGCTTACGAAGAGTTGACGGCCGAGAAAGAACTCGTCGTCGTCCCCGGCGCCACGCACTTGTTCGAGGAACCCGGGGCGCTGGAGCAGGTCGCTGCCCTGGCGGCCGAGTGGTTCACCAGGCACCTCGGGAGCCGCGGCCGCATCCGACGGGCGGCGGCTTAACGGACCAGGCTCCGATCTCCATAGTTGACCCGCCGAGCCATGGAAGTGCACCAGCCGGGTGGCCAGCTTCCGCGCATGGGTCGGCAGAAACGCCTCTATCTTCCCGGTGGCACATTTCACCTGGTCGCACGTTGCCAGGGGCGAGAAGCGTTCTTCACGCCGAGGCTGCGGACGCGCATCGTCACTTTGCTGCGCGAGCACGTTGCCTACAGCGACGTCGAACTCTTCGCCTATGTGGTCATGCCGAACCACATCCACCTGATCGTGCGACAGGGAAGATCGCCGCTGTGGCGCTTCATGCAGCCTCTGCTCCGCCGGGTCGCAATCACGGTTCTTCGCCGGTTCGGCAGGGAGGGTCACGTCTTCGAGCGACGGTACCGATCTCACGTTTGCGCAACGCCCGACTACTTCCGCAATGCTGTCGTCTACACGCACCTGAACCCGGTGCGAGCTGGGCTGTGCACGTGGCCCGCCGAATACCCGTGGAGTTCTCATGGGGCCTGGTTGGGGAACGACGTGGCCGTGGACGGCGGACGGCAGCCGGTTTCGCTCAGTCGCGCAGCGAAGGCCTTCGCCACGACCGCCGATCGGACGACTAGCGAGCTAGCCCGCGACTACGCTGCGTACGTCGAATGGCGGCAGGAATGCGACCGTATTCGGGCGAGCCACGATCCAGCGGAAGGTGCCGCATCGCTCGAGCCGCCGGCGCCACCCCTAGAGCACGGTGACGCAAACTGGGCTTACTACCTCGCTCCCCCGGCCGGAGTGGCAATCGAGGGTGTCGCCGCGCTTCAGGACGGTCGGGGCACGCGGGCCGGACGACCCGAGCTCGCGACGATCGCCGCGACGGTCATTCGCGCGTCTGGCGCCGACCTGGTTCCCGGTCTCGTTCGCTCGCGTTGGGGCGGGCCGGCCTATGTTCGCGCCCGTCGGGCGATCATCCTGCAGGCGACCGCGGCCGGGTATCGGGGCGCCGAGATCGCGGCATACCTGCGAATCTCGACCACGGCCGTCTCCTCAGCTCTCACCGCCGAGCGAAAACGGTTGCTCTCCTCATGACGCTGCCCAGAGGGGCCGCGACCATTTCGGGAGGTAGCAACTCGGGATTTCGGTGCCTGGTCCGTGTGGAAAAACCACTCATGCCGGCCGATTCATCAGCGGCCCGTGGCCGCCGGTATACCGCCCCGCCGGGGCGGGCACGCCGCCTTCCGGGAAGATCAGCGTGCCCTCGTGCAGGCTCGCGCCTCGCAGCGCGATCGCCAGCACCTCGCCCAGGTCGCCGACCAGGTGGAAGGTCAGCTCCTGGCGGACCTCCTCGGGGAGGTCGTCCAGGTCGGCCTCGTTGTCGCGCGGGAGGATGATCTCCCGGATCCCCGCCCGATGCGCGCCGAGCACCTTCTCCTTGACGCCGCCGATCGGCAGCACCCGGCCGGTCAGCGTGACCTCGCCCGTCATGGCGACGTCGGCGCGGACCGGTCGACCCGAAAGGGTCGAGACCAGGGCCGTCGCCATCGCGATCCCGGCCGACGGACCATCCTTCGGGATCGCGCCCGCCGGAACGTGGATGTGGATCTCCACGTCCTTCAGGTTCTCCTCGGGGATCCCGAGGCGGTCGTGGTGCGTCTTGGCGTACGTCAGCGCGGCGCGCGCCGACTCCTTCATC
>DATCLF010000009.1:0-4746 GCA_036564055.1 Spirillospora sp. | reverse complement strand
GCGCTGCATGTCGTGTCCGATTCTTCGCGACCCGATCTGACCGGGACCGGGTTCATCGATCAGGCGGCCTGGAGGGGGGCGGCGGCTGCTAGGTCCAGGAGGCTTCGGTGGACGCGGCGCTCGTGTTGCCGATCTCGTTGTCCGTCTCGTCGAGGAGGTCGGGCCACTCGGACAGGTCGGGGACGGTGGCCGACGCCTCGTCCGGTGCGTGTCTCGCCTCGCCGGAGGAGGCGGCGGGAGCCCGCAGGATCGCCCACACCGTGGTGGTGCCCTCGCCGTGGCGCACGCCCCAGCCGTCCGACAGGGACTCGACGATGCCGAGTCCGCGTCCGCCGAGCGAGGACAGGGTGCCGGGGCCGCGGCGCGGTTCGGTCATCGCGCCGCCGTCGCTGACCTCCAGTTCGAGGACGTCGTCGCGCCGCCGCCAGCGGACCTCGACCTGACCGGACGGCAGCGGCCGCGCGTGCCGGAGGGCGTTGCTGATGAGCTCGCTGAGGATGACGGCGGCATCGTCGACGACGGACTCGTACACGCCCAGGTCGGCGAGTTCCGAGCTGAGACGCCAGCGGGCGACCGCAACGCTGGACGGCGCGTGGGGCAGCAGTACGACGCTCGACGCCCTCACCTCCCCCAGGTTGCGCTTACCTGGACTCTTCCCGCCGCCTTACTTCTGGTAAGACCCAAATGCCCTCTCGTGTCCGACTGGAAACACGACCGTTTCACCCTGTCACCTGCACAACGAGTCACCGCCCCTTCGGTCACGGTGATCACCCCGCCTCGGCCTACCGACGGCGACCTTGTGGGTCTATCCAGTGGGCGGCGGGCTTACTCCTCGCGCACGCGTTTCGTCCATCACACCCGCACGTCACCGCACTTTTCCGCAGAGGGCAGCCTCGTCGCCCCGCAAGGTCGCCGGTTCGCCCTGGTCACAACGGTCTTATCACGTCAATGACGGCGAACGACCGGCGACCCCCTGCGCTCGGCGTCGGCGAGGGCCGTCAGTCGGCCGCGCGCAGGACGAGCCGCATGCACGTGCCCTCGCCCCGTCGCGCCCCACCTGCGGGTCCTCGGCCGTCGCAGGCCCCGAGAAGCCCGTCCCGGGCGGGCCGCGCCACGGACGCGGCCGGCTCCGGGGCATCGTGGCGGGACGCACCGATGTGAGAAACCTCACGCTTGTCGTCACCGACCGGATGTGCGGTGATCGTCCCGCCCTGTGCCTCGGTGAGACGTTTGACGATGTAGAGGCCGAGCCCGATGCCGCCGAAACGCCGCCGGTCGCCGGCCTCCCCCTGGACGAACCGCTCGAAGATCCGCTCGTGGTCGCCCGCCTGGATGCCGATCCCCTCGTCCACGACCGTCACCACGAGGTCGCGTCCCTCGCGCACGGCCCGCACCCGCACGGTCCCGCCGTCCGGCGAGTACTTGAACGCGTTCTCCAGCAGCTGGCCGAGGACGATGTCGGTCGCCATCGCGTCCCCCCGGCACGGCGGCAGCCCCGGCTCGATCTCCAGTTCCACGCGGTGGAGCGGGGACAGCGACCGGAACCCGGCGACGACGCCCTCCAGCACCCGGGCCAGGTCGAACGACTCGATCGTCACGGCCAGCTCGTCGGCGCCCGCGCGGGAGCCGAGCAGCAGGTGCTCGACGAGACGCCCGAGCGACTGGGCCCGTTCGGCGATCGTGGCGACCGCGGCGCGGCGGTCGGCGTCGGCCATCTCGTCCCACCGGTTGACCAGCGTGGACGCGAACCCCTGCACGACCGTGATCGGGGTGCGCAGCTCGTGGCTGGTGGTGGCGAGGAAGAGGTCCTTGGCCTCCTCCAGCGCCTTCGCCTCGGACACGTCGCGGAAGTCGACGACCAGCTCCCCGGTCTCCTCGATCTCGGCGGCGAGCACGTTCAGCCACGTCCCCGACTCCAGCCGGATCGTCAGCATCTCTCCGAGCGCGGGCATCTCGAACGGCAGCGGCCGCCCGATCGCCTCCTCCGGCGGGATGCCGGTCAGGGTGTGCGCGGCCGGGTTCCACTGCCGGACGACGAGATCGTGGTCGAGCACCGCGATGCCGTCGGCGCTGGAGTCGATGACGGCCCGCTCGTACGCGCGCTGCCGGACGACCTCCGCGTAGGCGACGGCGTTGCCGACCGCGACCCCCGCGTGCCCGGCGAGCAGTTCGAGCAATTCGAGCTCGATGTGCCCGACCTTGTTCCCGGTGAACAGCGCGTACAGCGCGCCGTAGGGCCGGTTCTGCAGGTAGGACAGGCCGAGCGCGACGGTGTGCAGGCCGGGCAGCTCGGACCAGATCAGGTCGTCCAGGCGCCACCCGCCCGTCGCGAGCTTGACGGTCTTGCCGGACCGCAGCAGCTCACCGACCAGGCTGGACCGCAGGTCGGCGGACCTGCCGCGCATGTGCTCCGGCAGCCCCGACGTGCTGACCAGCCGCAGCCGGTCGCCCTCGATCCGCACGAACCCGCCCGCGTCGGCGCCGGTCAGCTCGATCAGCGCGGCGGTGATCCGGTCGAGGACGACGGCGAGGTCGAGCTCGGCGTTCAGGTCGGCGACGATGTCGTTCAGCCGGCGCACGAGCCGCGCCCGCTCGGTCATGTGGTGCTGGACGACCTCGTCCTCGTCCACCGGGTGGTACACCCCGACCCAGCCGAGCGGCGTCCCGGACGGGTCCGTCAGCAGGCTGGTGTCGATCCGGACGTCGATGAGGCGCCCGTCCCGGTGGAACCGGCGCGTCGCGATGGAGATCTGCCCGCTGTCACCCTCGCCCGCGCGCCGGGTGAGCAGGCGTTCGTGGACCGCGTTCAGCTCGGCCTTCAGCTCGTCCGGGACGATCGGGGGAACCCGCCCGACCATCTCCTCGGCCGTCCAGCCGAACATGCGCTCCGCGGCCGGGTTCCACACGGTGACGCGGTGCCGCTGGTCCACGGCCACGATCGCGTCGGCGGCGCTCTCGATGACGGCGCGCGCGATCGGGTCGTGGACGTGCTGGATCACGAGTGTCATCGTGCCACCGCGTCACGCGCGGCGCGGGGAAACTTGCACCGAAAGTTCCCACGTCACCCTTACCGTTTGGTAAGACTACCGTTCGGTAGTCACGCGACGCGCGGCGGGCCGTCGCCGTTGCCCTCCATCGGGCGCCCCGCCTCGGCCCATTTCTTCATTCCTCCGTCGACGTTCCTGGCCACCCAGCCCGCCTGGTTGAGGGCCATGGTCACCTGGGCGGAACGCGCTCCCGACCGGCAGATCACGTAGACCTCCCGGTCCCGCGGCACCTCCCCGGCGCGGTCGCCGAGCTCGCCCATGGGGATGTGAACCGCCGTGGGCGCGTGTCCCGCGTCCCACTCCTCCTGTTCCCGCACGTCCAGCAGGTACGCGTCCTGCGGAACGTCTGCGGCCGCAACGGCCGGTACCTCGTCCCCGAAAATCATCACACCCCCATGGAACCGTGCGAACCGCTCCTGCGTCGAATCCTCCATGCGGTATCGGACGCTCCTTCTCGCCGCACCGGGGCTGGCCGTGGCGCTCGCCGCGGCCGCCTGCGGCGACGAACAGGCCAACGGAACCCCCGCCTCCGAGCCTTCGGGCACGACGTCCGTGCAACCGTCCAGCTCGCCGGCGGACACGCTGACCATCAACGTCAAGGCCTCCGAGGAGGCCCCCGCCAAGTCCTGGACCCTGACCTGCGAGCCCCCCGGCGGCAATCATCCCAAGGCCGCCGAAGCCTGCACGACCCTGGCCAAGGTCAAGGACCCGTTCAAACCCGTCCCCGAGGGCCAGATGTGCACCAAGATCTACGGCGGTCCCGAGATCGCCACCGTCAAGGGAACCTGGAACGGTACAACCATCGATACCACGTTCACCCGCAAGGACGGCTGTGAACTCCACCGCTGGACCAAGGTGGCGCCCCTGTTCGGCGACGTCCCCAAGGTCCGCTGACCGGCGCCGGGCTCACCGTCGACGGAACGCGACGACCTTCTGAACGCAACAAAGACGGCGGGAAAGCCCCCGGTCTCGGGAGGGACTTTCCCGCCGCCTTTGCGCGCCCCTGCCGACGGGTAGTCAAGCCGCCGCGTTGAAGAGGGGCTTACGCGTCCAATTCCATATCCGCACGCGACGGTGGCCGGGTTGTCCGCCCGAACCACCGCGCGCCCGTCATGAGGGGATCTCATGAGTGGATCCGCAGGATTTCTAACACAGTAATCAGGATCACGGCAATAGCACCGCCCATATCCCCATGCCGGGCACCGCCGTTAAGGCCACGACTGACCACGCGGGCCACCCGAGAACGCTCGAGAATGACGTCGGCGACGCACCCATGACCGCTGACCGGAACGGCAGCCGGGCACACGATGAGAGGCGGCGGGTCGACCTCCTGCCTGGGAGAAACTTTCCCGCCGCCCCCGCGCGCCCCTGCCGACGGTAGCGCCTCCAGAACTTGGTTGACTCCGGTGGCGCCACTGCGGAGGAGGCCGAGGAGGCCGCGAAGATCTTCGATCCCTCTGCCATCGGGGACTACTGCGAGGTCCGCATCGGCTCGCCGTGACTCCCCCATGGGAAGGTCGTCGAGGTCGTCATGGAACTCCTCGGGCGTTCGGTGTAGGGGCGTCCTCGGCCAAGGCAGGCTGCCAGACGTGACCGGTCCCGCCTCAGAGGCGGGACCGGTTTTCTCGCTGAAGATCGACGTATCGTTTCCGCGGGCGGATGGCTTCTGCGGGGCGCGCTGCGGGTCGCTCTCCTCGTC
>DATCLF010000008.1:0-21010 GCA_036564055.1 Spirillospora sp. | reverse complement strand
CCGCTCGACGGTCCGCGCGGTCAGCGGCGCGGTCGCGCCCGCCAGCTCGGCGAGGTAGGCGGCGGTCTCGCCAGGGTCGAACGGCGGGACCTCGACGCCGGTCACGTTCGGCAGCCGCAGCAGCTCGGCGACCACGGGCCGCAGCGGGTGCCGCCGGTGCAGGTCGTCGGACCGGTACGTGCCGACGAGGCAGACCCGTTCGCGCTGCAGCACCCGCGCGAGGAACGTCAGCAGGTTCCGGGTCGAGCGGTCGGCCCAGTGAAGGTCTTCGAGGACGAGCAGGACGGGCCGCTCGACCCCCAGTTCTCCGAGCAGGCCGAGCACCGCCCCGAAGAGCCGCTGCTGGCCGAGCTCGGAGGTCGCCTTGTCGTCCGCGTCGCCGTCCGGCAGGAGCCGCCCGAGCGCGGGACGGGCGGCGACGGCCGTGCGGATCCGCTCGGACTGCGGCGCGTCGGGGTGCGCCGCCGCCCACAGCGCGTCGGTGAGCGGCAGGTAGGGCATGCTCTCGCCGAGTTCGGCGCACTGCCCGACGAGGACGACGCATCCCCGGTCGCGGGCCGTGCGGGTGAGCGCGGACACAAGGTGGGTCTTGCCGACACCGGCGTCCCCGCTGACCAGGGCGAGGGCCGCGCGGCCGTCCGCGGCGCGCTCCAGCGCGGCGGTCAGCTCCGCGAGCTGGGCCTTCCTGCCGATCAGCGTGGGCCCGTCCCGTCCGCTCATCGGCCCCAGTATTCCACCGGGCGGGACCCGGACCGGACGGACGTGCGGGCGGCGGGCGGGGCGACGAGCGGGAACGGAGCGTGAACACGGAACAGGCCCCGGATCCGGTGGGATCCGAGGCCCGCGCGGCGGTGCGCGTCAGACCAGGGCGGGGGTCCTGGCGTCGTCGTGCTCCACCGCGTCGTCGGCGGCGGTCTCGGGCTCGGGCTCGGGGGCGGGCAGGACCTTCTGGTAGGCGCGCAGGGTCTCCGCGGCGATGCGCTCGGGCGAGTAGCGGGACCGGGCGCGGTCGGCGGCGGCGATGGAGTAGCCGTGCAGGGTGGTCTCCTCCGACAGCAGCCGCCGGATCGCGCGTCCGATCACGACCGGGCGGCCGGCGGGGACGTGCAGGCCGGTGATGCGGTCGAGGACCTCGTCGGCGTTCGCGCCGACCGGGGTGGTGACGACGGGGACGCCGCAGGCCATGGCCTCCAGCGGCGTGACCGGGCAGGGCTGGTGGGCGCTGAGGCACAGGGCGAGGCTCGCGGTGCGCAGCAGCTTCGGCAGGGACTTGCGGGGCATCCGCCCGAGGAAGATCACCCGGTCGGCGACGTGCAGTTCCTTGGCCAGCAGCGTCAGCCGGTGGACGGCCGGGTCGTGGTCGAGGTCCTCGCGGGCGGGTCCTCCCGCGATGGTCAGCTCGGCGTGCGGGACGTGCACCATCGCGTGCAGCGCGGTGTCGACCTCCCCGGACTCCAGGTCGCCGCACACCATCACCAGGCGGCGCCGGTCGCCGCGCGGCATCGCCGGTCCGGCCTGGGAGAACAGTTCCCCGTCGACGCCGTAGGGGACGACGGACACCGAGGGGCGGGGGACGCCCATCCGCACGATCGCGCCGGCTTCTTCGGCGTGCCCGGCGAGGACGAGGTCGGCGTCGCGTCCGATGGCCTTCTCCAGGCGGTCGCGGTGCGGGTGGACGGGGCGTCCGGCGCGGCGTTCGGCGGCGGCGACGCCGTGGAAGCTCTGCGCGAAGGGGATGCCCATCTCACGGGCGACGGCGCAGGCGGCGAGCCCGCCGATCCAGCCGTGGGCGTGGACGACGTCGGGGCGGGACGAGCCGGACCAGCGGCGGCGCAGCTCGTCGGCGAAGTCGCTGACGTGGCCGAGCAGCTCGTCCTCGGAGAGCGGGCGGGCCGGCCCGGCGTCGAGGTTGACCAGCGCGGCGCCCGGCGCGAGCCGGACCCGGCCGCGGGCGGCGCGGTCCTGCCGCCGCGTGTAGACGGTGACCTGGTTGGGCTCCCCGTCGGAGGTGAGCGGACGGATGAGGGAACGGGCGAGGTCCCGGACGTGGATGGATTGGAGGTGTTCGCCGTCGAGGTCGGAGGCGGACACGAGAGCTATGGAAAGAGGGCGGTGCATACGGAAACCTCCGGGGCATCACAGGGGAAGCTCGGAGGTATCTGCGTCGTAGACACCTGCTCGGAAGCATCTATAACCGCCAGCAGTCCGCGCCAAACGTCGCGAATCGTCCCCCGGCCCCGCCCCGGTCCCGCGGAACGGCTGCCACCTGCTGGAATACTGGGCGAAATGGATGACGAACCCGTCTGGTACGTGGCGTACGGGTCGAACCTGTTCCGGGAGAGGTTCCGCTGCTACCTGACCGGGGGACGGCCGAGGGGCGGGGCACGCGCCCAGGCCGGCTGCCGCGACCCCCGTCCCGCCCGCGCCGAGCAGTCGATCACCGTGCCGGGCGGCATCTACTTCGCGCACCACTCCCGGACCTGGGGCGGCGGGATGGCCTTCTACGATCCCGACCTGCCCGGACGCGCCGCGGCCCGCGCCTACCTGCTGACCCGGCGCCAGTTCTGCGACGTGCTGTCCCAGGAGATGCACCGGAAGGTGGGCGTCGACCACGACCTGTCGGAGGTGATCGCCCGCGGCCGCCAGACCCTCGGCCCCGGCCGCTACGAGACCGTCCTGAAGGTCGGGGAACGCGGAGGTCTCCCGATGCTGACGTTCACCTCGCCGGAACCCGCGCCGCCGAACCCGCCGACCGCCCCGTACCTGACCATGCTCGGCCGCGGGCTGCGGGAGGCGCACGGCTGGTCCGCCGAGCGTGCGGCGGCCTACCTGGCGGAACGTCCCGGCGCTCGGGCGGCCTGGACGGCCCGCGACATCGTCGCCCTGCTGCGCTCTGGCGACCCGGTGCGGGGCGGGCTAGGTTCGTCGTCATGAACGTCGGCGACGTCGTCGAGGACTTCGAGCTGCCGGACGAGACGGGCGAGCCCCGCACGCTGACCGGGTTCCTGGAGAAGGGCCCGGTCGTCCTGTTCTTCTACCCGGCCGCCCTGACCCCCGGCTGCACCAACGAGGCCTGCCATTTCCGCGACCTGGCCGCCGAGTTCGCCGAGGTCGGCGCCCAGCCCGTCGGCGTCAGCGGCGACACGGTCGCCAGGCAGAAGGAGTTCGCCGACCGGCACACGCTCGGCTATCCGCTGCTGTCGGATCCGGACGGCCGCGTCCGCGCCCTCTTCGGCGTCAAACGGGGCATCTCCCTCGTGCCCACCCGCCGCCGGACCTTCGTCATCGACACCGACCGCCGCGTCCTCGCCGTCGTCAAGAGCGAGATCCGCATGAACGTCCACGCCGACCGGGCCCTGGAGGTCCTCAGGGCGCGCCGGTCCGGGCGGTCGGGAGGGTGACACCGCGGCGCACTCCGGCCACCGTCTGATCAGGCGTCATCGTCACCGGTGTCGCGTCCGTCTCGTGAGCCCGCGATGTGACTCGCCGGCCCCGGGGCTTCTATACGATCGGGGCGCGTAGGCGACATACGGGATCAGACGGGCGGGGATGCACGACCCGCGCGAGGGGAGAGATGCGCACGCCATGGGTGATCTGAGTTGGGAGCGGCTCGTCGTCGCCGGGATCGTGCTGGTCTGCGCGCTGGCGGTCGCGGTCGCCCTCCGGCTGGCGACGGGCCGGCTGTTCCGGCGGGCCGGCAACACCCGGGCGGCGTGGGACGACCTGGTGGCCCGGCTGGTCAAGGACCTCGCGATGCCCCTGCCGGTCATCCTCGGCATCTGGGTCGCCGCCAAGGTGCTGCACCTGCCGCGCGGGACGCTCGATGTCACGGCCGAGATCCTGAGGGCCGCGACCATCCTCGTCGTCACGTTCGCGATGGCCCGCCTGCTCGCCTCGGCGGTCCATTCGGTCGCGATGGCCAGGCAGGGCGTCGCCGGCAACGTCACGATCTTCGCCAACATCACCCGCGTGATCGTCCTCGGCGTCGGGGTCCTGGTGATGCTGCAGAGCGTGGGCGTGTCGATCACGCCCCTGCTCGGCGCCCTGGGAGTCGGCGGTCTCGCGGTGGCGCTCGCGCTCCAGGACACCCTCGCCAACCTGTTCGCGGGCGTGCACGTCCTGGCGGCCAGGACCATCGAGCCCGGCGACTACATCAGGCTGGCCACCGGCCAGGAGGGTTACGTCGTCGACATCAACTGGCGCAACACCACCATCCGGACGCTGGCGGACAACATCGAAGTCATCCCGAACATGAGGTTCTCCGACACGATCCTCACCAACTACAGCCGTCCGGCGCAGGACATGTCGATCCTCGTGGAGGCGAAGGTGACCTACGAGGTCGACCTGGACGAGCTGGAAAAGCTCCTCATCGGGATCGGCCAGGACGTGATGAAGGAGGTGGACGGCGGTGTGGCCGACAGCGAGGTCCTCGTCCGGTACAGGGACTTCAACGACGGCGCCGTCGGCTTCACGGTGATCCTGCGGTCCTCGGCGTTCGGCGACCAGTTCCGCCTCCGGCACGAGTACCTCAAGCGGATGCACAGGGCGATCCGCGAGCGCGGCATCGCGCCGCCCTACTGGCAGCACCGCGTGGTGATCGACGACCGGAACGGCCGGTCCCGCGACGCCGCCGCCCCGGCCGGCTGAGCGGACCCGGGGCTGCGGGCGGGGTCAGCCGTCCGGAGGAGCGGTCTCGCCGAACCAGGCGAGGAACTCGGTGTGCCCGAACATCCGCGCCGCCTCGACGGCCGACGGCGACCCGGCGTGCGGGTCGGCGCCCGCGTCCAGCAGGGCCCGCACCACCTCCGCCTCCTTCTTCAGGACGGCGCCCGTGAGGGGACGCTGTCCCAGGTCGTTGGCGCGCTGCGGGTCGGCGCCGCGCGCCGCGAGTGCCCGCACCGTGCCGGCGTGGCCGTGGCAGGCGGCGAGCATGAGCAGCGTGTCGCCCCGGTCGTCGCACAGGTTCGGCGGCACCCCGGCCTCGACGTGGCCGACGAGCCCGGCGGTGTCGCCCGCACGCGCCATCGCGAACAGGCGGGCGGGGAAGTCCCCTGTTCCCGGGGGGCCCGGCCCGGTCATGAGCGCGAGCCCGTCGCCGTTCATGAGCAGCCCGCCGAGGCTGTCCTCCCCGTACCGCAGCCGCTTCTCCAGCGCCACGAGCGCTCCGTCCTGCAGGTAGGTGGCGAACCGGACGTCGTCGGCGAGCGACTTCATGATCATCAGGCCGCGGCCGTGCTCGGCGTTGCGGTCGGGGCGCGGGATCGCGGCGGCGTCGAACCCCGTCCCGCCGTCGATGACCTTGATCAGGCAGCGGCGGTCCTGGATCGTGGCGCGGACGGTGTAGGCGGCGCCGTGCTCGGCGTGCCTGATGACGTTGGTGCACGCCTCGGTGAGCATCACCTCGATGTCGACGCGGATCTCGTCCTCCACGCCGAGGGCGGTGAGGGCGGCGTCGAGCAGCCTCCGGGTGGCCGGGACGCTCGCCGCGTCCCGGGGGAGCAGCAGGTCGAGGCTGATCTCCACGGCGCCTCCGTCCACGTTCCGTCCCCAAGGATCGTGCCCTTTCGGACAAGCTCAAACATGTCGGACGGACGTGGCGGGCGGCGCATCCGGCGGGGCCGCCGCTCAGCCCGCGGCGGCCGTCGCCGTGGTGTGGGCGATGACCTTGCGCAGCGCGTCCGGCGCCGGGCCCGTCCTCGCGGTCAGGTCCCGGATGCGCCGCCGGTGACGGCGACGTTCCTGCCTCGGCAGGACGGTCTTCAGCTCCCCGGCCGCCGCCAGCGCCGCCGCGGCCGCGTCGTAGCTGTGCACATGCGCCACCGGCCGCCCTCGCAGCGCCGACGACACCCCGCCCCACAGCGTCTTCACGACCCGCGGGTCCTTGACGGTGATCTCCTCGCAGGGGAACACACCAAGTCTCCGGCCCCTGCGCACGCGGATCCAGCCGTCGCGGGCCAGCTCGTCGCGGACCGCGGCCACCATGGCCCTGCTGTCCTTGCGCACCCAGTACTGCCACGACCGCGGCCGGGACGCGCCGATCTGCGCGACCAGCCCGTACAGGTCGTCGCCGGGGGTGCCCGGGACGGGTTTGCGGCCCTCCTCCTCGAGGCGCCCGTCCAGGTACAGCTCGGTCAGGGCGGCGGCCCGCAGCACGTACCCGAGCCGCCCGCCGCCCACGCTCATCTTCTGCTTCTTCAGGTCGTACGCCAGCAGGTACATCCGCGCCGGCAGCGAGTCCGGAACCGTGACCATGTCGTTCCCCGTTCCCGTCATTCCCCGTTCCCGCCGGGCGGCGGGTCGTGCGCGTCCTCCGTCGTGTTCTGGCCGATGTTCCGCGTGGTGTCGTCGGTATCCGCCGGTGTGCCGTGCCCCGCGCCTTCGCCGGCGTCCGCTCTCTGTTCGCGGGGCCGGCCGGGTCCGCGCATCGCGCGGGCCGAGCGGGGCATGCGCCCCGCCTCGGTGAGCGCCCTGCGCAGCAGGAACTCGATCTGCGCGTTGGTGCTGCGCAGCTCGTCCGCCGCCCACCGGGCGAGCGCGTCGTGCACGGCCGGGTCGAGCCGCAGCAGGACCTTCTTGCGTTCAGCCACTGGTTCCGGGCGTCACTGGTAGAGGCTGCCGGAGTTCACCACCGGCTGGGCGTCGCGGTCGGCGCACAGGACGACCAGCAGGTTGCTGACCATCGCGGCCTTGCGCTCCTCGTCCAGCTCGATCACGTGGTCCTCCTCCAGCCGGTCGAGGGCGAGCTGCACCATGCCGACGGCGCCCTCCACGATCCGCTGGCGCGCCGCGACGACCGCGCCGGCCTGCTGGCGGCGCAGCATCGCCTGCGCGATCTCCGGAGCGTACGCCAGCGCGGTGATCCGCGACTCGATGATCTCGACGCCGGCGGAGGCGACGCGCTCGGACAGCTCCTCCGACAGCCGCGCGGTGATCTCGTCGGCGTTCTCGCGCAGCGAGGTCCGCTCGGCGTCGTCGTAGGGGTAGCTGCCCGCGATGTGACGGACGGCCGCCTCGGTCTGGAACGCGACGAACTCGACGAAGTCGTCCACCTCGAACACGGCCCGCGCGGTGTCGGCCACCTGCCACACCACCACGGCCGCGATCTCGATCGGGTTGCCGTCCACGTCGTTGACCTTGGCGAGCCCGGTCTCGTGGTTGCGGATCCGCGTCGACACCTTCGTGCGGACCGTCAGCGGGTTCACCCAGCGGAGCCCGTCGGTGCGCACGGTGCCCCGGTACCGCCCGAGAAGCTGCAGCACCCGGGCCTCGTTGGGCGCGACCGCCGTCAGCCCCGCCGCGAGGACCAGCCCGGCCAGCGCGAGCAGCGATCCGATGAGGAAGGCGACCGCGGCGGTGGCCGTCCCCGCATCGCCCGTCGTGACCGCCACCGCGCCGAGGACCGTCATCGCCGTGCCGACGAGGAGCAGCGCGATGGCCAGACCCAGGAACAGCCACCCGTTTCTGTCGGCAGCTTGCCGCTCGGTGATCGTCGGGCGCGGCATCTCCACCTTCGTCGCCTCGTCGGCCATCGTGCACTCCCGTCGTTCAGTTATCACTTGACTATCAAAGTGATATCACATTTTGGGGAGAGTGTCAGCGTCGGCGGCGGTCCGCTCGGGCTCGCCGGCGTCGGCGATCACCGTGGGAACGTCGCGGAGGGTGACGAGCGCGAACACCGCGACGAGCACGGCGAACGCGGCGCTGCAGACGAGGGCGGCGTGCATGCCGTCGACGAACGCGTCCCGCGCGGCGGCGCCGACCCGGGCGGCGAGGTCGGCGGGCAGGGCGGCGGCGGCCTGCAGCGCCGCGCCGAGCGAGTCGCGGGCGGCGGACGCGGCCGGCGCGGGCACGCCCGCCGGCAGGTCGAGGACGCCCCGGTACACCGCGTTCAGCACGCTGCCGAGGACCGCCAGGCCGAGCGCGCCGCCGAACTCCATCCCGGTCTCGGAGATCGCCGACGCGGCCCCCGACCGCTCCTTCGGGACGGACGCGAGAACGGTGTCGCCGGTGACCGTGAGCCCGATGCCCACCCCGGCCCCGGAGAGCACCATCGCGGGCAGCATCATCCAGTACGAGGTGTCCAGCCCGACCGTGACGAAGACGGCGTACCCGGCCGCGCCGAGCAGCATCCCGGCCGCGGCGGCGCGCGCCCGGCCGAGCGCGGAGATCAGCGGCGGGGCGAGCACCGCGCCGCCGGCCATGGCCCCGGCCGCGCCCGGCAGCCCGGCCAGGCCCGCCTTCAGCGGCGACCAGCCGAGCGCGAGCTGGAAGAACAGTGAGAAGATCAGTGATTGGGCGACCAGCGCGAACATCGCGAACGTGTTGGCGGCGACCGATCCCGCGAACGCGGTGCGCCGGAACAGCGCGATGTCGATCAGCGGCTCGTCCAGCCTGGCCTGGCGGACGACGAACGCGACCAGCGCCAGCGCCCCGGCCGCCGCCGAGACGTAGATCCGCCCGTGGCCGAGGCCGTGGGCGGCGGCCTCCTTGATCGCGTACACGACGCCGAGGACGCCGGCGGCCGACAGCGGCACGCTGAGCAGATCGAGCCGTCCCGGCACCGGCTCCCGCGATCCGGCGTCGCGCGTCTCGGTCAGCACCGCCGCGCCCACGATCAGCGCCACCGCCATGATCGGAACGTTGATCAGGAAGACCGAGCCCCACCAGAACCGGTCGAGCAGGACGCCGCCGACGAGCGGCCCGAGCCCGATCGCGAGGCCGGAGACCCCCATGAACGCGCCGACCGCGGCCGTGCGCTCCCCCGCGTCGGTGAAGGCGCGACGGATGAGCGACAGACAGGACGGCATGAGGGTGGCTCCCGCGACGCCGAGGACGGCACGGGCCGCGATGAGCGCCTCGGCGGTCGGCGCGTAGGCGGTCACGGCGGACGCGGCGGCGAACAGCGCCGTCCCGCACAGCAGCAGCCTCTTGTGGCCGATGCGGTCGCCGACGGCGCCCATCGTGATGAGCAGGCCCGCGAGCGCGAAGCCGTAGGCGTCGGCGATCCAGAGGATCTGCGTGGAAGAGGGGTTCAGGTCCGCGCTCAGATGCGGGACGGCGAGGTTCAACGCGGTCAGGTCGATGCCGGGCACGGCGGCGATCGGCATGCAGGTCGCCAGCGTGGCCCCCTTGCGACGTGAAGTGTTCATGGACGCCACGGTCGCCGGACGCGCTGACCGTCCCCGCACCGCGCGCTGACGGGTCCGCTCCCGTCGGTCAGCGCGGGTCGGGGGAGGCGTCAGCCGCGGGTGAGCAGGGCGAAGGCGCGTTCGCGGGGGAGCGTCGCCGCCTCGGCGAACACCGCCTCGTACGCCGCGTCGCCGAGCAGGTCCCGGGCACCGGACGCGACCCTCCCCGCGTCCGGGTCGCCGGGGATCAGGCCGGGACGCAGCGCCGCCGCCAGCCCCAGCAGCCGCGCCGCCTGCTCGCCGTCCCCGCGGGCGAGGGCCACGTCCGCCAGGCCGGCGGCGGCGCTCGCCTGGTAGGGGAAGAGCGGGTGGGCGGACGCGTCCAGCGCCTCCCGGAACAGCTCGCCCGCGCGGTCGCGGTCGCCGCCCGCGGCGGCCAGCCGCGCCAGCCCGACCAGCGCCGACCCCCGCACCTCGGCGGCGGTGAAACGCCCGGAGGCGCACCGGGCCAGCGCCGTCTCGTACAGGCGGCGCGCCCCGGCGGCGTCGCCGGCCAGCCGCGCGGCGTCGCCGAGCCCCTGGTAGCCCGCGGCGATCCGCTCGGGGGCGCCCGCCCGCCGGGCCGGTTCGAGCCCGCGCTCGTACCCGGCCCGCGCCGCGTCCGCGTCCCCGGCGCGCAGGTGGAGCTCGGCGCGCCGGTAGTGCAGGTCGGCGGTGTCCTCCAGCGCCCCGAGCCGCTCCATCAGCTCCAGCGCCTCGTCCAGCAGCGCGAACGCCCGCTCGCGGTCGCCGAGCAGGGCGGCCGCCTGGGCGAGCGAGTCGAGGCAGTTGGCCATGCCCCAGCGGTCCCCGCAGGCCCGGAACCCCTGGAGGGCCCGCGTGCACGCCTCCTGCGCCGCGGCCGGGTCGCCGCGGAACAGCGCGACGAACCCGTCCGCCATGCTGATCAGCGACCTCGTCCACGGGTCGTCCCCGGCCTGGGGGGCGGCCGGCACGGCGTCGCGCGCCTCGCCGCCGCCGTCGGCGGGGGGCGGCCCGCTGATCATCGCCCACATGACGATGGTGGCCGGATGGCGCGGCGCTCCGGCGCGGCGGAGCAGGGCCGCCGCCCGGTCCCGCCACCGCGCCGCCCGCTCCTCGGTGACGCCGCCCGACAACGCGTTGGCGACGCACAGGGCGTACTCTTCGGCCAGCTCCGGCGGGGGATCGCCGACGGCGTCCACCAGCTCGGACGCCAGCGACGAGCCCTCGGTGCGTCCCCGCAGCAGCCAGTACCACGACAGCGCCGCCGTCAGCCGCAGCGCCGTCGCCGGGTCCCGGTGGACGGACCGCCGCAGCGCGGCGTGCAGGTTGCCGTGCTCGGCGGCCAGCGCTTCGAGGCGGCTCAGCTGGTCGGGGCCGCGCAGATGCGGGTCGGCCCGGCGGGCAAGGTCGAGGAAGTACGCCGCGTGCGCCCGTTCGAACCGCTCCGTCTCGCCGGCCTCGGCGAGACGCTCCGCGCAGAACGCGCGGACGGTGTCGAGCATCCGGTACCGGGAGCCGTCGGACTGCAGGAGCGACTTGTCGGCGAGCCCGGCCACGAGGTCGTCGGTGCCGGGAAGGTCGCAGACACCGGCGGCGGCCTCCAGGGTGAACCCGCCGGAGAAGACCGTGAGCCGCCGCGCGAGGACCCGTTCCGGCTCGTCGAGCAGGTCCCAGCTCCACTCGACGACGGCGCGCAGCGTCCGGTGCCGGGGCGCGGCCGTGCGGTCGCCGCGCGACAGCAGCCGGAACCGGTCGTCGAGCCGCGCCGCGACCTGCGCGAGCGGCAGGGACCGCAGCCGCGCCGCCGCCAGCTCGATCGCGAGCGGCAGCCCGTCCAGCGCCCGGCAGATCTCCACGACGGCGCCGGCGTCGAGTGCGGCGTCCGGGCGGGCGGCCTCGGCCCGGTCGAGGAACAGCCGCACCGCCGGATAGGCGGCGACCTCCGCCTCCGGCGCGTCCTCGGGCGGCAGTTCCAGCGGCGGCACCGGCCGCAGCGCCTCGCCGGTGATCCCGAGCGGTTCCCGGCTGGTCGCGAGGATCCGCAGCTCGGGGCAGGCGCGCAGCAGCCGGTGCGCGAGCCCCGCGACGGCCTCCACGACGTGTTCGCAGTTGTCGAGGACGAGCAGCGTCGGCCGTCCGTCGAGCGCGGTGACGAGGCGTTCCTCGGTGCCCGCCCCGGGCTCCGCCTGCATCCCGGACGCCCGCATCCCGGCGGCCCGCAGCCCGAGCGCGCCGAGCAGCGCCTTCGGCACGTCCCCCGCCTCGACCGGGGCGAGGTCGACGAAGCAGACCTCGCCGCCCTCCCGCCGCGCCGCCTCGATCGCGAGCCGCGTCTTGCCCGCGCCGCCCGGGCCGAGCAGCGTCACGAGCCGGCCGCTCGCGAGCATCTTGCCGACGAGACGCAGCTCCTCCTCCCGTCCCACGAAGCTGGTGAGCGGTGCGGGCAGCCGCGTCCGCGGTGCGCGGGCCTCGCCCCTCAGGATCGCCACGTGCGCGTCCGCCAGTTCCGGCGACGGGTCGGCCCCCAGTTCCTCCGCGAGGACGCGGCGCCCCTCCTCGAACACCGCGAGCGCCTCCGCCTGCCGGCCGCACGCGCGCAGGGCGCGCATCAGCAGCGCCCGCGCCCGTTCCCGCAGCGGCTGCGCGTCCACCAGGTCGCGCAGGAGCGGCACGGCGTCCGCCGCGTCACCGCCGGCGAGGACGGCCGCGCCGTAGTCCTCCACGGCCGAGGCCCGCTCCTCCTCCAGGCGGGCCGCCCGCGCGGACGCGAACGGCGCGTCGAGGTCCGCCAGCGCGGGCCCGCGCCACAGGTGGAGGGCCTCTTGGAGCAGCCGGGCCGCGCCCGCGGCGTCCTCCCCGTCCAGAGCCCGGCGCCCGTCCTCGGCGAGCCTGGCGAACCGGTGCGCGTCGACCGCGTCCGGGTCGACGGCGAGCCGGTACCCGTTCAGATGCCCCTCGACCCGCGCCGCGTCGCCGAGGATCCGCCGCAGCCGCGACACCCGCGACTGCAGCGCGTTCGCGGCGTTGCCGGGTGGATCGTCCCCGTACATCCCGTCGATGAGGCGTTCGGTCGGGACGACGCGTCCGGCCTCCAGGGCCAGCATGGCGAGCAGCGCCCGCACCCCCGGCCCGCCCAGCGGCACGGCCGTCCCGCCGGCCCGCGCCTCCACGGGCCCCAGTACGCCGAACCGCATGCCCTGATTGTCCCGCATCGCTCAACTACGGTGGTGCCACCGACCCGGGAGGGACGTCATGAGCGAGACCCAGATCGTCACCGACTTCCTGTGCGCGCTGGAGGCCCTCGACATCGACCGGGCCCTCACCTACGCCGATCGGGACATCGTCTACCAGAACGTCCCGCTTCCCCCGGCGCGCGGCGTGGACGCCGTCGGCCGGACCCTGCGCGCCATGGCCCGCTACGGGACCGGCTTCGAGGCCCGCATCCACAACATCGCCTCCAACGGCCCGGTCGTCCTCACCGAACGCACCGACGTCCTGGAGGCGGGCGCCTGGCGCGCCGAGTTCTGGGTGTGCGGCACCTTCAAGGTGCGCGACGACCGCATCGTCCTCTGGCGCGACTACTTCGACTGGGCCACGGTGCTGGCCGCGTCCGTCAGGGGACTGGGCGGAGCCCTGCGGTCGGTTCTCGCGCCCCGGCCCAAGACCACCTGAGAAAGGCCGCCTGAGAGGGGCCGCCTGAGAGAGTCCGCCGCCCGTCGGCGGGTCCGCGTGGACGCCTGACCCCGGCCGGCGGTTGTCACACGCCTTTCCCCGATGCCGTCTGGGCTCTCGAAAGAGACGGCAAAAATGACTCGGATTACCGGGGCTTGACGTTTCCCGCCCCGGAGTCATTGCCTTTGTGGTCCAGGATGGGCGAGGAATTGCCCGGCCGGGAAAGAGGACGGGAATTCTATGCCGACTGCAAAGAAACGGGGGAAAAGGGATGAGGCGGACTCTCGCGGTCTCGCTCGGCGCGGCCGTCGGGCTCGCGGCCTTCGTGCCGGCCGGCCAGGCGTCGGCGGCCTCCCGGGTTCACGTGGTGAAGCCGGGACGCTCGATCCAGAAGGCCGTCGACAAGGCGCGGCCCGGCGACGTCATCCAGCTCAAGGCGGGGCGCTACGACGGGGGAGTCCTCGTCCGCAAGCCGCTCACGATCCGCGGCGTGGGGAACAAGACCGTCCTTCGCCCCGGCGGCAAGGACCACTGCGCGAAGGTCGGCCAGCGCGGGACCGGGATCTGCGTGGTCGGCCGCACCCGGCACCCGGTCCGGAAGGTGACGATCAAGAAGCTCAGCGTCCGGTACTTCAAGGGCAACGGCGTTCTCGGCCTGCACACCGACCGGCTGACGGTGGAGCACGTCCTCGCCAAGAAGAACGGGGAGTACGGCATCGCGGAGTTCGACTCCACCCGCGGCCGTTTCCTGCACAACTGGGTGGAGCACTCCGGTGAGCACGCGGGCCTGTACGTCGGGGACGTCGCGAACGCGCGGGGAACCGAGATCAGCGGGAACCACGCGTCCGGCAACGCGATCGGCCTGCTGGTCCGGCACGCCCGCAACGTCAAGGTCTGGGACAACGCGTTCGTCCGGAACTGCACCGGAGTCGCGCTCGTCGACGACGGCCAGAAGGGCGGGCAGGGCAACACGTCGCTCTGGAAGAACAAGGTCTCCGAGAACAACAGGAAATGTAAGGCGTACGGGCAGCTTCCCGCGTTCAACGGAACCGGGATCCTGCTGTTCGGCGGCGACCACAATGTGATCAAGAAGAACACGGTGGAGCGGAACCGGGGCAGGCTGCCCTACTCCGGCGGGATCGTCCTCTTCCGGGGCGCCCCGCCGCTGAACCGGCCCGCGGCGTTCAACGTCGTCGAGGCCAACCGCGTCCTCGGCAACAAGCCGTACGACCTGGTCAACAGGAGCGGCAGCAGGACGAACAAGATCCGCGCGAACCGCTGCGCGACCTCCAAGCCGCGGGGTCTGTGCTGACCGCGCGACATCTCGATCCTTCATGTGGTTCAGGCGAGGCCGTCCAGAGCATGGGCGGCCTCGCCCCCTTTTTTTTCGGCCGCATCTCGACGTCTCGTCCCACGGGCTCGCAGGACTCGTCCTGCGCACGGCCGGGCGCCACCGTGGGCGCCCACCGCCAAAAGACGATTCTTACTACGTAAAGGTGCTGAGGTCGGACGACTCGGCCTTTCTCGGGCTGCTGACCATCCCTTCGAGGTTGGAGCGATAGTTCGGACAACTGACGATGTCGTCGTGGGTGCACTTGATCCCGGCTTCCAGCAGCTTCAGCGCCGACTGCAGGGCCGCTATCCGCTCCGAGAGGACACGATGGTTTCGGCGTAGCACGTCCTTGCGTGCGTTCGGGTCGTCGGCGGTGAGGAAGGCCCGGATCTCGTCCAGCGGCAGGCCGGCCTGCTTCGCGCGCAGGATCGACGCCACCCGGTACAGGTCGTCCCGGGTGTAGCGGCGGCGCCCGCCGGTGACGCGGGCGGGGGAGAGCAGGCCGACCGATTCCCAGTGCCGGAGCACGTGGGTCGGCAGGCCGAAGTGGCCGGCCACCTGGCCGATCGTCAGCGAGCTTGACTTCATGTCGACATTAAGTCCGAGCATGGCGCGCATGTCCACTCTGTTGTCCCTTCTCGACGCCGTCGAAATGCGGCCGGACGCCATCGCGCTGCGCGCCCGGTCCTACGAGCTGCTCGGTCCGGTCGCCGGCCGGACCGTCGTCGACGTCGGATGCGGCGGCGGCCGCGCGGTCGCCGAGCTCGCCGAACGCGGCGCCCACGCCGTCGGCGTCGACGTCGACCCCGAGATGATCGACGCGGCCCGTGAGCGCTGGCCCGACGCCGAGTTCCACGTCGGTGACGCCTGCTCGCTCCCGCTCGAGACCGGCACGGCCGCCGGCTACCGGGCCGACAAGGTCCTGCACGCGCTGGACGACCCGGTGCGCGCCGTGGCCGAGGCCCGCCGCGTGCTCGCGCCCGGCGGCCGGGCGGTCCTGCTCGGCCAGGACTGGGACACGATCGTCATCGACTCCGACGACCCGGACACCACCCGCCGCCTCGTCCACGCCAGGGCGGACCGCGTCCCGTCCCCGCACGTCGCCCGTTCGTACCGCAACCTCCTGCTCGACGCCGGTTTCACCGACCCGGTCGTGGAAGTGCACACCAGCGTCTTCACCGGCGAGGTCGCGCTCTCCGTCCTGCACACCATGACCGAGGACGAGAACTGGCTCGCCGAGCAGGCGGAAAGGGCTCGCACCGACCGCATCTTCGTCGCCATCCCCATGTTCCTGGCCGCCGCACGACGCTGACCCGAGCCACCACGTCGAGGCCGCGTCGCCGTCGCGGCACGGCGATCCGGTACGCGGCGGGGGCCCGCCCCGCCGCGTACCGGCGGTACTCAGGAGGAGGCGCGACCGGAGGACCGAACAGAGGACCGAACAGGTGATGTCTACGCCTGACCCGAAGCGTCTCTTCCCCGGCCGGTGAGCCAGAGACAGACCAGGAACGCGGCACCCCAGGCGAAGAACCACGGATCCCACAGGTAGGCGTGCCAGGCCAGCGCGCGCCGGTCGCTTTGCGGAGCGGCCTCGACGGCGCCGCTTTGAACCAGCAGCCCCACCGCGGTGAGGACACCGCCGTAACCGGTGAGCACGACGGCCGCGATCCAGCTCAGCGCGCGGGCGGCGCGTCCGGTCGTCCAGCCCGGCAGCCGTCCGGGTCGCAGGGCGAGGACCGGCGCGGCCAACGCGACCCCGGCCTTGAGCAGGGCGATCCGCCACAGGGCGATGACCACGCTCGGCTGACGCTCACGTCCCCAACGCTCGATCTCACCGCCGATGGTGTCCAGCAGCCATGTGCCGCCGATCGCCCAGTAGGCGCTGACGGCCGCGTGAGCGATCCCGAGCACCGCCGCAGTTAAGGCCGCGACCAGCGCCCCTTTGGACCCGGTCCTTCGTAGGGATCCATGCTGTGTCACCGGTTCACCGTAAATCAGAACGGCTCAAGGCGGGTGAAGCGCGCGGCCCGTCCGGCATCATCGGGCATGACCCCCTCACCGTTGGCCGAAACGGAGTGACGCGGTGCCGGACCGCCACGTCGACCTGCCGATCGAGATCCACCTCGTCCCCTCGATGCGCCTGGTCGAGAAACTGACCGAGCGGCGTGCCCGCTATCCGTTCCTTCCCGACCTGGACGGCATCCGGAGCGACCTGAGCGCGTTCGCCGGCCGGGGACGGGTGCCGATGCGGGTGGAGAGCGGGCGCGGCGGGCGCGGAGACTTCCTCAAGCTCTATGTCAACGGCAAATACGTGCTGACCCTGAACGTGACCAGACGGGAGAACGGATATTCGGTCACCAACGTCTTCCCGATGGGCTTCGAGCATCACGACGAGATCGCTCGCGGCACGCTCCGCGTCCGGGCCTGGGACTGGGTCCTTCACGACCGGATCCAGGAAATGCCGTTGAGGGCATATGCCTTTTGGGACGTCCTGCAAGAGGAATGGCGGCTCCTCAACGAGGACGGGCAGGTGCCGGCCGCCGCCGAGCCTCCGACACCGAAGGCGCACGAGCAATTCCTGGACGTTCTCGACGCGGTGATCGAGACGGGCCGCCGTGTCGAACTGGCCGCCGCCCGAACCGACGGCGCGATCTCCTACCGCCGGGTGCAGGCGTCAGCCGCGCTCCGCACGTCCGCCAGGAGCGTCTACGACTTCCAGCTCGTCGGAGCCCACCACCCGCCCGTCGGCGCCCGGCTGCACGTCGATGGTTCACCGAACCTGCGCGGGCAGGTGGAACTGCTGCGCGGCCCGCTGATGACCGTCCGCTTCGAACGCCCCGTGGACGTGACCGCGATCCCCGAGGTGGGCGCCTTCGTCGAGTCTCCCTCGACCGTCCCGTTCGACCGGCAGGCGGAGGCGGTGCGGACGCTGCGCGAGGGGCGGTCTGCCAACCCGCATCTGCTGGACGTGCTGGTCGGGCATCGATTCCGCCCCTTCTCCCCGTCGGAGGCCGAGCCCGCCCGCGCCCTCGACGAAAGCCAGCGGTCGGCGTTCCGCAAGGCACTCGCGGTGCCCGACGTCGGACTGATCCTCGGGCCGCCGGGCACCGGCAAGACCCGCACCATCATCGAGATCGCCCGCGCGAGCGCGGCGAGAGGTGAGCGCGTCCTCGTCACCTCGTACACCAACCGTGCCGTCGACAACGTTCTGCAGGATCTCCCCTCGGACCTGCTGGTCCTGCGCGTCGGCCGCGAGGACGGCATCACGCCCGGCTGCGAGCATCTGACGCTGGAGGCGCAGGCGGCGGCATTGCAGGCGGAGGCTCTGCGCAGAACCGAGGACGCCTTCCGCGCGTACGCGTCCGCCAACCCGAATCGGGAGGAGGCGGACGGCCGGCTGCGGCGACTCGGCGACTCCATCCGCGCGCTCCGCGGGGCGGAGGCCGCCAGGCAGGAAGCCGCCGCCGCGTTCGAGAGGCGGTCCGCCCAGCTCACCGCGGCGGTGGACGAGAAGGCCCGCGACCTGGCCCTCGCCGCCGAACAGCATCGTCGTGAACTTGACGACTGCGAGGCCCGGCTGGCGACCCTGGCCGACGGACGGGACCGCGCCGAGGCCAGAACCCGGTGGCCGATCATCGGCGCGCTGCTGCGGGGACGGGCCAGGCGTCTCGCGGACGAGCACCACCGGGAGCAGCGTCGACGCGAGCACCTGCAGCACACGCTCAACGCCGTCCTACGAGATCGGCAGGCGGCACTCGACGAGGCCCGCCGGATCCGCGAGTCCTCTCCCGAACTGCTCAAGCTGCGCAGTGCGCTGGACGACGCGAACGCAGCGGTCCGCAAGATCACCCTTGAGGCGACCGCGGCCGCGGAGGAACTGCGCACGCTGATCCACGGTGTCCCCGTCCCCGCCATGCCCGCCCCCGACCCGGCGGCGTTCGAGGTGTTCCGCGAGCAGGCCGCGCGGGCCGTCGACCTCATGCGCCGTCGCTCGGACCTGCTCGCCGAATGGCGGAGCCACCTCACCGGCCGCGCCGAGCATCTCTACCCGGAACTGGCCCGCTACGCCGACGTGATCGGCGCGACGTGCATCGGCGTCGCCACCAGCCCCGCGCTCAAAGGGCTCGACTTCGGTCTCGGCATCGTCGACGAGGCCGGGCAGATCAGCACCTCCAACGTGCTCGTCCCGCTCGTGCGGGCACGCCGCGCGATCCTGGTCGGCGACCACAACCAGCTGCCGCCCTTCGTCGAAGACGAGGTGGAGCGCTGGGCCCGCGACGACCCTCGCGCGCACGATCTCGTCACCAAGAGCGCGTTCGAGCTGCTCTTCCCCGGCGTTCCCGAAGGGCACCGCGAGATCCTGCGCTACCAGCGGCGCATGCCACCGGTGATCGGGCGATTCATCTCCCGGCAGTTCTACAACGGGTTCCTGGAGTCGGACGTCGAGCGCCCCCACCGTGACGCCGTCTTCGCCTCACCCCTGGTGTTCATCGACACCGCGAAGCTCCCGCAGCGGCAGCGCCACGAACGCCCGCCTCGCCCCGACGAACGGTGGGCGGAAGCCGGCTACGCCAACGACGCCGAGGCTCGCGTCATCGCCGACCTCATCGGCCACTACAACGGGAAGGTGGGCGACTGGGCCGTCATCCTTCCCTACAAGGCTCAGGTCGGGCTGGTCACCAGGATGATCGCGACCCGCCTCGGCGACGACGGGCGGGCTGCCGCCGGAGTCGGCACCGTCGACTCGTTCCAGGGCGGTGAACGCGACCTCATCATCTTCGGGTTCACCCGGAGCAACGCGAACGGGAGCATCGGATTCCTCAACGAGCTCCGCCGCGCCAACGTGGCGTTCTCCCGGGCCCGCCGGCTGCTGATCCTCGTGGGAGACTCCACGACCCTGATACGTGCCGCAGATCCCGCGTTCCGGGCCATGGCGACGTCCCTGCTCCACTACGTCCGAGACAACGGCGACGTCCGCGACGTCCACGAGATCCGGTCGCTGATCGCACGGAAGGAGGCGTGATGAGGGAGCCGCTCTACGACGCGTCCCGCGCCGTGGAGGACGCCGCCGCCATCCCCGGAACGCGGCCTGTGCGCCTGTACCGGATCGCCCTGCCGCTGTTCGCCGTCGAGTTCGACGCCGTCGTCGAGGAGCGCCGGCCCTACGACCTGATCGACCGGTTCATCGTCCGCTCCATCGCCGAGGCCGAGCTGCGGACCGTCCCGGAGATCGCCGCCTTCCTAGGCCTAGAGGAGGCGATGGTGGCCCGCGCCCTGCGTTTTCTCGGCGACGTGGGGCACGTCGTCGGCCGTTCCGACGGAACGTTCGCCCTCACCGAGCTCGGCGCCCGGTCCGTCCGCGGCACGGCCCGCGTCGTGAAGCACGACAGGCAGAAGCTCTACTTCGACGGAGTGGTCGGCGGCCCCCTCCCCGCCGAGTACTACGGACGCAAGATCGTCGTCTGGGACACGGAGCAGGCGACCGAGCAGAAGCGACACCGCCTGATGAGCCACGCCTGCCCCTTCCCCGACGACGCTCTGCAACGCCTCTCGGAGCGCCCCGACCGGCGGGACTTCAACGTCCCGGACGAGCTTCGCGACATCACCATCCGTGCCCTCGACGACGCCTACCTGCCGTGCTACGTGATCCGCACGCTGACTCCGCGCGGACGGTCCCTGCTGGTGTACTCCGCCGTCTCCGAGAGCCACGACGAGCATCTCGGGCGCCTGTGCGGCGGCTGGCCCGCCCTCACCGACGTCCTCGAGGCGGGCGACTTCGGCGACCCCCGCGCCGAACTCGGCGACTGGCTCGCCGAGCGCGACATCGACCCGTCCCTGCTCCAATGGACCGACGCCGGCACCCTCCGACTCGGCCTGCCCGCCTCCCGCTTCAACGCCCGTCCTGCGACACCCAATCCGAAGGGGACCTTCGCCTTGGTCCGCCTGGGCTCCTACATGACGTTTCACAGCCATGTGGTGCAACTGTGGTGCGACGATGCCCAGCTGCGCCGCAGGGCCGTCCTGGAGCGGACGCTCAACCGCGTCACCGCCTCTCGGCGACTCGACATCGCCGAGACCGAGAAGTTCCTCATCCGTCTCAGCATCCAGTTGGAGACGTCCACCGTCACTGTGGACGAGCTTCGTCATTACGCCCACCACAACGGACGGACACCCCTGCCCTTCTGAAAGCTGTCACACGCGAAAGCGGTCAGGAGCAACGAATCGCACGAGATCAGGCAGCCGCGTGCTGTTCCCACGGCTCCGACCATGGTTGCCACTCGCGTAGGGGAGGAACATCGAGAGCTCGTGGCATGCCCGAGGTCAGGGCCGCACGGAGTTCTCCAGTGCTCTGGCCTGGCCGAGCGGTACCCGCCTTTCGGCGGTGGCAGGATCCGAACGCACGTACCGGATCGACGGGGAGGCATCCGTCGCCTGTGCGCCGGGTACTCGGGACGTGCGTGACTCTCGCGAGATCAAGACGGTGCACGGGATCGCCTGGAACGCCCCAGTAGGCGAGACAGACGAATGAAGCGGCCGACCTGCGCGCCGGGAAGCGCGTCCAGTGGTGTTCAGGGTGCGCCCGAGATCAAGTCGGCGAGGGTACAAAGCGCTCTGCCGGATTGAGCTACACCGGACCAGGTCCGGTGACAGGATTCGAACCTGCAACCTCTCGTACCAGATACGAAGTAACCCTTGCCTGCGCACCGGGCGCGCTCTGAAGCCGTGGGCGCCGGAGGTCAGTTGTGCCCTGCGGTTCGATTTCGGACGAAGAAGTAACCGCCGAGCCTCGCACCGGGAGGCGCTGAGAAGAAACGGTAGCCCGTCCCGGCCTCGCCCGCATCTCCTTTTCCGT
>DATCLF010000007.1:0-13129 GCA_036564055.1 Spirillospora sp. | reverse complement strand
GAACACGCCCGTCCTCGTGGACCAGGCGATGAGCGTGATCTCGCCCGGGTCGCACGCGGAGGAGCAGCACCTCAAGCTGGCCGAGGAGCTGCTGACGCCCGTCGGGAAGGTGCTGCGGATCCCCGAGTCGCTCCAGGACGGTGCGACGGCCCTGTCCGGCAGCGGCCCCGCCTACTTCTACTACCTGGTCGAGGCGATGGTGGACGCGGGCATCCTGCTCGGCATGCCCCGCGCCGCGGCGCTGGAGATGGTCATCCAGTCGGCCGTGGGCGCCGCCATCATGCTCCGCGACTCCGGCGAGCACCCGGTGATGCTGCGCGAGGCCGTCACCTCCCCCGGCGGGACGACGATCGCGGCGATCCGCGAGCTGGAGCGGCACGGCGTCCGCGCCGCCGTCGTGGAGGCCATCGAGGCCGCCCGGAACCGGGGACGCGAACTCGCGAGCGGCTGACCTGCGCCGACCCGCGCCATCAAAAGTTCAGCTTTGAACATTGAGCCGGCGCGGGCCCGCGTTCGTGATGAAGGCATGGGACTCATACTGCGTTTGCTGGTCGCCGCCGGACTCGCCGTCGACGCCTACGTCCACTGGGTGTTCGCCCCCGACATGGAGTTCGTGGAGGGCGGGAGCATCGGCGGGGACGTGCTCTTCCGCGTCCAGGCGGTGGCGGCCGGCCTCGTCGCCGTCCTGATCCTCGTCCACGTGAGCCGCTGGGCGTACGCGCTGGCCCTCCTCGTCGCGGGCAGCGCGGTCGGCGCGCTGCTGCTGTACTACTACGTCGACGTCGGGGCGCTCGGCCCGCTGCCCGACATGCACGAGCCGGTCTGGTATCTGGAGAAGACGCTCAGCCTGGTCGGTGAGGGCATCGCGACGCTCGCCGCGCTGGCCGGGTTCTTCGTCGCCGGACGCGGAAGCGGCACGAGCGGCGAGATCCCCCGGCCCGCCGAGCGCGCCGAGCGCGTCTGACCCCGTCCGCACGCCGTCCGGGGAAATCCGCGCGACCGACGGCCCGCGGGTCCGCCGCCCGCGCGGCCTCGGGCCGCTCCGCGCCGTCCGCGGTCCGTCGCTGGGCCGCGGCCCCGGGGTCATGCGCGTCGTCGTCATGCGCGCCGAGATCGTGCCGCCGGGGCCGTGTGAGCCGGGCCACTGACGAAGGCGCTACCGTGAGGTCATGAGCAGCCCTGCGCCGAGCTCCGCCCACGAGAACTGCGGGCTTGAGGTCTTCTGGGACGACCGCCTGGTCACCTACGACTTCGGTCCCGGGCATCCCATGAACCCCGTGCGCGTCGAGCTGACGATGGCGCTGGCCCGGGAGCTCGGCGTCCTGGACCGTCCCAACGTGCGGGTGTCGCCGTTCGAGGCCGCGGGCGACAAGCTGCTCGGGCTCGTCCACGAGGAGCCCTACATCGCCGCGGTCAAACACGCCGGGCGGACCGGGCTCCCCGAGCCGCGGTACGGGATCGGGACCTCCGACAACCCCGTCTTCCTCGGCATGCACGACGCGTCCGCCCTGGTCGTGGGCGCCTCCGTCGCGGCGGCCGAGGCCGTGTGGACGGGACGCGCCGAGCACGCCGTGAACGTCTCCGGCGGCCTGCACCACGCGCTGAGCGGCGCCGCCAGCGGGTTCTGCGTCTACAATGACCCGGCCATCGCGATCGCGTGGCTGCTCGAGAACGGCGCCGAGCGCGTCGCCTACGTCGACATCGACGTCCACCACGGCGACGGCGTCCAGGCCGCCTTCTACGACGACCCGCGCGTCCTCACGATCAGCATCCACGAGACGCCGCGCACGCTGTTCCCCGGCACCGGCTTCCCGAACGAGACGGGCGCGGGCGGCACCTCCGTCAACATCTCGCTGCCGCCCGGCACGAGCGACCGGCCGTGGCTGCGCGCGTTCGACGCGGTCGTCCCGCCGCTGCTGCGCCGCTTCCGGCCGGACGTCCTCGTCACCCAGCACGGCGCCGACGGTCACGCGCTCGATCCGCTCGCGCACCTGACCCTCACCGTGGACGGGCAGCGCACCGCCTACGGCCGTCTGCACCGGCTCGCCCACGAGACCGCGGGCGGCCGGTGGATCGCCACCGGCGGGGGCGGCTACGAGCTGGTCCAGGTCGTGCCGCGGGCGTGGACGCACCTGCTGGCCGAGGCGGCGGGCGGGCCGATCCCGCCCTCCACGCCGACGCCGGAGGACTGGCGCGTGCTCGCCCGGCTCAGAACCGAGCAGGTCGCCCCGCTCCGGATGACGGACGGGACCGAGGTCGTGGAGGTCGACGCGTGGGGCAAGGGGATCGATCCGGCGAGTCCGGTCGACCAGGCGGTGCTCGCGACGCGGCGGGCGGTGTTCCCCGAGCACGGCCTCGACCCGATGACGGACGAATGACGACCTCGCGGACCCGGCCCGCGCCCGCCCCCGAGCCGAAGCCGGCGCCGACACGGGACGAGCTGCGCGCACACCTCGTCCGGACGATGATCGCCGGCGAGGTGGCGACGCCGCGCCAGAACAACCTCCTGCACTACCGGCGGATGGCCGCGGGCAACCCGTACTACCTGCTCGGCCTGAAGCTGGAACGGCCGTGGACCGAGCGGTCCGTGCTGGAGACGATGGTCGAGCGCTGCGGCGTCAACCCCGATCCGCGGCACATCTACGGCGACGACACCATCGACCCCGAGATCACGCTCGACGCGCTGGAGGCGATGGGCGAGCGCATCGGCGCCGCGGCGCGCCGCAGGGAGAACGTGGTGCTCGCGACGGGTCATCCGGCGACGCTGACGCCGCTGTACCAGACGATCGCGCGGGCGCTGGAGGAGGCCGGCTGCCGCCTGCTGACGCCCGCGGAGGGCTGGACGTACGAGGCCGAGGTCGGCTACGGCGGTTTCGAGCTGCGCCGCATCGTCTACGCCGAGCCGGGGGTGGCGATGGTGGAGGGCGACGACGGCCGGACGCATCACACCCACGACCCGTACCCGATGGAGGCCATGCTGCGGGAGCTGTCCGATAGCGCCTCAAACGGGACGACGGAGGCTAAACCTGATTTTTGGCCGGATCTGGCCATCGCTGATCACGGCTGGGCCGGAGCGGCCGGACAGGCGGGCATCGACACCGTGGGGTTTGCGGACTGTAACGACCCCGCGCTGTTCGCCGGCGCCGCCGAAGGCAAGATCGACGTCGTCGTTCCGCTCGACGACGGCGTCGATCCCCGCCACTATGCGCCCCTGACCGCGTACATCCTTGATCACGCGGGCCTGTACCCCTCCGCCTGACCCCACCGCCGCGCCGGACGACCTGTCCCGGGGGCATGTCCGCACGGCCGCGGAGCCCCTCGATTGTCACTCCCTGTGACAGCGCGGCCGTAACGGGACTGATGGGCTTGCGCGACGCTGGCGTGGGCATCGAAACCGCAGGTCAGTGCGGGGTTCTGGTGGACATCCGTTCGTCGCGCCACGCCCTGTGCCGTCATGTCCACGCTCCGTACGGAATCAGCACTGTGTCCCCCAGGTCAGATGGGGATACAGAAATGTGCGGAACCCCCCTCTTGCGACAGCCGGTACGCGATTTACGCTGGAGGAAGTACACGTGCGTGATCAAAGTCACCCAAAGGGCCGGTGCGCGGCACGTGTGGAAGAGGGCGTCCGATGACCTCAGGCGAGCGACCTCTGAGCGAGGTCAGTTTCCTGACCGTGGCCGAAGTGGCCTCGGTCATGCGGGTGTCCAAGATGACCGTCTACCGCCTCGTCCACTCCGGTGAGCTGCCCGCCATCCGCGTGGGACGCTCGTTCCGGGTTCCCGAGCAGGCCGTCCACGACTACCTGCGCGACGCGTACATCGAAGCCGGATAACGGGTAAGGCGGGGAACCTCCCACGACCCCGCCGCATCCTCCACTTCCCGGCCGTGCAGGGGGCACCGGGACGGTCCCAGGGACATCCCGGAAGCTGGGGAAACAGGACGAAGACCGGGCCGACGGTCTTGGACACCGTTGTCCAGGGGGCGACCCCTGGAGGCTCCGTCACGCGCGGAGGACCGTTTCTCGAACCGTGTCTTGTGAAACGGCCCTCCGCACGGGACGGGGCGTGCGGCGGGGCCATGCGCTGCTTCCGTGGCGCCGTGCGCCCGCGGCCGTCCGTGGTGCGCGTGTGTTTACAGAAAAAGAACCGACCGCGCACCGAGAAGCAACCTTCCCTCGAGACGCTTCAAGAATGGGCCATGGGCGAGTCGATTCTCTGCGTCCTGGAAGGCGCCTCGGCCAAGCACGGGACAGGCGGCCGGAGGGCGTTCCAGCCCCGCAGACCCCACGGCGCGCGGGACGTCACGGGGGCTCCAGGAGATCGCTCCCGGTATGGCGCGGTACCCTTGGGCGGCGGCCTCTTGTGCGTTCCGAGCGATGCTCGCCCGTCGCACGGCCGTCTCCCGTAATCCACCCGACATACCGAGCGAGGTCTCGTGGGCTCTGTCATCAAGAAGCGTCGTAAGAGGATGGCCAAGAAGAAGCACCGCAAGCTTCTGAAGAAGACGCGCATCCAGCGTCGCAACAAGAAGTAGTTCGTCGCGCCGGCCAGTCAGCCGTAAGGGGTGGGGCGCACCGTGTCCTCGATGCCCGCCGCCGCGGCCCGTGTCGTCCTCGTGACGGGCGTGTCCCGTTTCCTGGGAGCGCGGGTCGCGAACACCCTGCAAGCCGACCCGACCATCGAGCGGGTCATCGGCGTGGACACCGTGCCGCCGGAAACGTCGCTCGGCCGCACCGAGTTCGTCCGCGTCGACATCCGCACGCCGAGCATCGCGAACCTCATCGCCTCGGCCGGAGTCGACACGGTGGTGCATCTCAACCTGGTGACCTCCTCCTCCGCCTCCCGGGCGAAGGTGAAGGAGCTCAACATCATCGGGACGATGCAGCTCCTCGCGGCCTGCCAGCGGTCACCCGACATGCGCAAGCTGGTCGTGCGGTCCTCGGCCGCGGTGTACGGCTCGTCCCCGATGGACCCCGCCGTGTTCACCGAACGGGACGAGCCCGTCGAACCGCCCACCTCCGGCTACGCCAAGGACGCGGCCGAGATCGAGGGCTACGTCCGCGGGCTGATGCGGCGCCGGTCCGACCTCACGGTGTCGGTGCTGCGGTTCGCGAACTTCCTCGGCCCCGGCGTCGACTCCCCGCTCACCCGGTACCTGAAGCTCCCGGTCGTGCCCACGGTGCTGGGTTTCGACCCGCGCCTGCAGTTCGTCCACGAGGACGACGGGGTCGAAGTGCTGCGCCGCATGACCGTCGAGGACCACCCCGGCTGCTACAACGTCGCAGGCGACGGCGTGCTGCTGCTGTCGCAGGCCCTGCGTCGTGCGGGACGCCCCTACATGCCCGTGCCGTCGGCGTCCCTCGCCGTCCTCGGGGACGTTGGGCGGCGCTTCGGCGGGCTGTCCGGGTTCTCCCCGGAGCTGCTGCGCTGGCTGACCTACGGCCGTGTCATCGACACGACCGCCCTGGGCGACGAGCTGGCGTGGCGTCCCAAGTACAGCACCGAGGCCGCCTTCGACGACTTCGTCGGCGCTCAGATGCCCCACCACGGCCGTCTGACGTCGCTGCTCGGCCTGAGGTGACACCCGGACGTGCGTGAAGGAGAGACCCGATGATGATGAACGCCCACCGTGAGGACGACGAGGGCGCCCAGGTCATCCGTCTCGCCTCCGCCCGCGATGACGACGCCTCGGCCGACACCGGGCGCAGCTCCCTGGAGCGCGGGATCGCGTCCGGCCTGGCGTTTCTGCGGCGCCGCCTGTCCGGCGACTACGAGGTGGACGAGTTCGGGTTCGACCCGGAACTCAACTCCACCGTCCTGATGCCCCTGGCACGCGCCCTGTACGAGCACTGGTTCCGCGTCGAGCTCGTCGGCGTCGGCAACATCCCCGAGGGCGGCGCGCTCCTCGTCGCCAACCACTCGGGGACGATCCCTCTCGACGCGCTGATGCTCGCGGTCGGCGTGCATGACCACCGTGGACGGGACGTCCGTCTCCTGGGCGCGGACCTCGTCTACCAGATCCCGGTTCTCGGGCATCTGGCCCGCAAGGCCGGGCACACCCTCGCCTGCCAGGCCGACGCCGCCCGGCTGCTCGGCAAGGGCGAGCTCGTCGGCGTCTTCCCCGAGGGGTACAAGGGCGTCGGCAAACCCTTCTCCGAGCGCTACAAGCTCCAGCGGTTCGGACGCGGCGGCTTCGTCGGCACCGCCCTGCGCGCGGGCGTCCCCATCGTCCCGTGCGCGATCGTCGGGGCGGAGGAGATCTACCCCAAGATCGCCGACCTGCGTCCGCTGGCCCGCCTCCTCGGTCTCCCGTACTTCCCGGTCACCCCCACGTTCCCGCTGCTCGGGCCCGCGGGGCTCGTCCCGCTCCCGTCCAAGTGGATGATCCAGTTCGGGGAGCCGATGACCCTGGAGGAGTACGACGCGGACGCCGCCGACGACCCGATGACGGTCTTCGACATCACCGACCACGTCCGCGAGAACATCCAGCAGATGCTGTTCGACACCCTCCTGCGTCGAGGCCCCGCCTTCCTCTGAGAGGGCCGTCAGGACGCTCCCAGGGCCATGCCGGCGCAGGCGGCGCCCAGCCCGGCGGCGGCCGAGACGACGACGTTGGCGACGGCGCGCGGGCGGGCGCCGCCCTCGGCCAGCCGGAGCGTCTCGTACCCGAAGGTGGAGTAGGTGGTGAACGCGCCGCAGAACCCGTGACCCGCCACCGCCATCAACCCGTCACCGGCGGGCAGCGCGGCCAGGAAACCCAGCAGACCCGAACCGGAAACGTTCACGGCGAAGGTCCCCCAGGGGAACGGGCCGCCGTGGCGGGACCGCACCGCCCGGTCCACCAGGTACCGCAGTGGCGCCCCGAGCGCCGCACCGACCGCGACGAGCAGTACCGCGGTCATGCCCGCCTCCGCAGGCGCCGCGCCGCGATCCGGGTCAGGGCCGCGCCCGCGTACACCGCGCCCAGAGCCGCGACCGGGGTGGAGACGAGGTAGAGCAGGCCGGTCGCGGCGGCACCCGCCTCCAACGCCCGCTGCGCGTCGACGGCGTACGCGGAGAACGTGGTGAAGCCGCCCAGCGCACCGACCCCCAGAAACGGCCGGATGAGCCGATGCGCCGTCCACACCTCGGTGAGCGCGACCATCAGCACCCCCATCAGCAGGCACCCGGTCACGTTGACGCCCCACGTCGCCCACGCGAACGCGTCCGGGCGATGCGGGAACGCCTCCCCGATCCCGTAGCGGGCCAGCGCCCCGATCATTCCGCCGGCCGAGATCGCCCCCAGCGTCGTCCACGGCGCCCGCGGGATTCCGTCCCGCTCCCGGGGAGGGACGTCCGGGTCGGCCGCCTCGGCGTCGGGTGCGTGTTCGTCAAGCATCGGCGGCCTCCACGGCCGCAGGATAATCGGCGTCCTTGGGACCGGGCGGTGAAAACATGACCCGATCGGTCAGAAACGAAGAAGCCCTCCCAAGCGGCGCGCACCTAGCGTGACGTGCATGGCTCTCATCGATCACGTCGTCCTCGAAGCGCCGGACGTCGAGGCCGCCGGGCGCTTCTACGCCGCGGCCTTCGGCCTGGACGACCGGCTGCGCCTTCAGCGCTCCGACGCGCACACCGAGGGGTTCCGCGGGTTCACGATGTCGCTCATCGTGTCCCAGCCCGCCGACGCCGACGCTCTCATCGACGCGGCCGTCGAGGCGGGCGCCACGTCGCTGAAGCCCGCCAAGAAGTCGCTGTGGGGCTACGGCGGCGCCGTTCAAGCCCCGGACGGGACCATCTGGACGGTCGCGTCCTCGGCGAGGAAGAACTCCGGACCGGCCGCCCGCCAGATCGATGACATCGTGCTCCAGTTGGGCGTGGAGGACGTCGCCGCGAGCAAACGCTTCTACGTCGACCGGGGCTTCACCGTGACGAAGAGCTTCGGCCGCCGGTACGCCGAGTTCGCGCCGCCGTCCAGCCCGATCAAGCTGGCGTTCACGAAGCGGCGGGCCCTCGCCAAGGTCGCCGGCGTCGACCCCGAGGGGGGAGGCTCGCGCCGGCTCCTCATCGCCGGTGACGCGGGCCCGTTCACCGACCCCGACGGCTTCACGTGGACGTCCGCGCAGTGATCCGGGCGTGCCCGGACCTCAGGAGCCGGGCTTGCACTCGTACTTGTTCATCGCCTCGAAGGCCGCCCTGTTCTCATCGCCGTAGATCGGGTCGATCACGTCCCGGACCTTCGCGTCTCTCCTCAGGTTGCTCGCCGACTCCTTGATCGCCTCGAGAACCGTGCGGAACTCCTTCTCGATGTCGGGCGGGACGCTCGGCTCCATCCGCTCACCCGTCTGTTGGATAAGGGCGGCCTTCCTCTTCAGTTCCGCGAAGTCGACGGGCTCGTCGTGGATCAGGCTGCCCGCCTCGGCCCGGTAGGCGACCAGGCCCGCCTGGAAGAAGCTGAGGTTCAGACAGAACGGGGACGTCGGTGAGGGACTGGCCGACGGCCCCGACGACGAGCCCGCCGGCGTGGCGGACGCCTGCGACGCGGACGACGAACCGTCCGACCCGGAGCACCCGGCCACGATCAACGAGGCGGCCAGCAGGGGGATCAACGTACGGAGAGCAATCATGAACGGAGCGTAGCGAAATATCCCGCGACGCAGGCTATGCCCGGTCGTCGTCGCGTCTCCGGGCGGTCTCCTGCATGACCTCTTGGCGGCGCTGGGTCTGGGCGTTCAGCCAGTCGCGCCAGGTTGGTCCTGGACGACGTCGCAGGACTTGGAGCTGGTAGGGCGACATGTCGTTGACGTCTTTCTGGACGTCGTAGCCGGCGAGCGTGAGGATCTCGGCGATCGCGTCCTGCATCGCTTCCGCCACGCCGCCCGCGAACTTCATGCACGGGTCGTCGGAACCGCGTCCCTCGCACAGGGCGTCCACGCCGGCGGCCTGGAGCACGTAGGACACGTCCCAGTGGACGAAGACGCCGCCGCCCCATTCGTCGTCGAGCGGGTCGACGCTCACGCGGGCGCCCGCGGTCACACTGGGGTCGGTGTCCGCCGGTACGACGGAGAAGCCTGCGGCGCTCAGGTCGTCGCGGACCGCGCGGGCGAGTTCGCTGCGCCGCGCCATGGTCTCGTCGTCTGCGCGTGGTGGTGGTCCCGCCATGCCACCGGATCGTAACCGCGGGCGTATTCAGTTGACACGTCCTGCGAGGGTCTCTGGTGCTTGACCTCGGCTATGTGGATTTCAGGGGCGGGTTGCCGGATGTGAGGGTGAGGTCTGCCGGACGGTTCTCCGTGAGCTCCAAGCAGCCTGCACGGCTACAAACAAGAAATGGGGAAAATATGCGGAAGTCATCCGTCCTCAAATGGAACCGCTCTCCAGATTCTCTGCCTCATCTTCTGGATAACGGTCGCGGGCATCGGCGGATTCATCGGTGCGGCGATGATCGGCGAGCTAAGCCGGTGGGGCGCCATCATCGGCGTCATTCTCGTCTTCCCCGTGAGCGCGGGTGTAAGAGCCACGGGACCATTTCCTTTGAGAGCCGCCTGAATGGGCGCGCGCCGGGGATGCAAGCCGCTGGGGTCAGCTGCGGTAGTGGCGGCGGAGGGCCATGCCGGCGGCGACGCTGCCCGCGAGAGCGCCCGCGCCGGCGGCGACGGGGAGCGCCATCATCGTCAGCTTGCGGCCGGTGCGGAAGTCGTGGATGGGCCAGCCGTGCTCCTTGGCGTGGGCGCGCAGCTCGGCGTCGGGGTTCACGGCGTGCGGGTTTCCGACGGCGGTCAGCATCGGCAGGTCGTTGATCGAGTCGCTGTAGGCGGAGCAGCGATCCAGGTTCAGCCCCTCGCGCTCGGCGAGGGCGCGGACGGCCTCGGCCTTCGCCGGGCCGTGTAGCAGGTTCCCGACGAGACGTCCCGTGTAGACGCCGTCGCGGGTCTCGGCGACGGTGCCGAGCGCGCCGGTGAGGCCGAGGCGGTGCGCGATCGTGCGGGCGACCTCGACGGGCGTGGCGGTGACGAGCCACACCTGCTGGCCCGCGTCGAGGTGCTGGAGGGCGAGGGTCCGCGTGCCGTGCCAGATCCGGTCGGCCATCACCTCGTCGTAGATCTCCTCGCTCAGCCGGACGATCTTGTCGACTCGCTGGCCGGCGACGAAGGACAGCGCGGCCTCCTTGGCGCTGCCGATGTGGTCGGAGTTCTCGGTGCCGCGCAACCGGAAGACGGCCTGGCCCCACGCGAACATCGCGAGGTCGCGCATCGTGAACAGCTTGCGGGCGGCGAGGCCGCGTGCGAAGTAGTAGATGGACGCGCCGCGCATCATCGTGTTGTCGACGTCGAAGAACGCCGCCGCGGCGGGATCGGGCTCGGGAAGCGGCTCGGGCTCGGCCGCGGCCGCCGCGGCGACCTCCCCGGCGCTCCTGTGATCCTCGTCCTTGGCGCGCTGCCAGAATCGCCGCATGGGGCCGAGCCTAATCAACGGCCGAGCTCTGAGCCGTCCCGGCGTCGCCGATTGCGACCGTCGTCACCCCGGTCGCTCGCCGCCGCGACGAGCCGCTCGCGCAGCACGGCGCGGAATCGCGGGTCCGGTCCGGCGCCGCTGACCCGCAGCCCGGCCAGCGGGTTCCCCTTCTCGGCGATCTTTCCTCGCCCGGTTCTCAACTGCCGCTCCTTTGCGGAATCCCGGCCCGGACGCGCCCCCCGCCCGCGACAACGGTCGGGCGGGACGGGTCACGGCCCGGTGTGTGATCGATGAACGTTCTCACTCGTGCGCGTCACTCGTGCGCGGTCCGGTCACGCGCACTTCGATTATGACCGCTGACGGCCCGTCGGCTAGTGATGCAGGTCGGGTGGGAGCATCCGCGCCAGCGACCGGACGGCGCGGTACTGCAGCGCTTTGATCGCGCCCGGCTTCTTGCCCATGATCAGCGCGGTCTCGGCGACCGACAGCCCGTGCAGGAACCGCAGGACCACGCACTCCTGCTGCTCGGAGCCGAGACGCCGCACGGCCATCAGGAGCGTCCGGTTCGTCATGTCGTCCAGGACGGTCCGTTCCGGTCCCTCCTGGGGGCGGTCGGGTTCGACGAGGTCGGCGGTGCAGACCTCCAGCCGGTAGCGGCTGGACTTGAAGTGGTCGGCGACGAGGTTGCGCGCGATCGTCACCAGCCAGGCGCCGAAGTCCTTGCCCTGCCAGTGGAAGTCGCAGATGCGGCGCAGGGCGCGCAGGAACGTCTCGCTGGTGAGGTCCTCGGTGAGCGAGTGCGTCCCCACCCGGTAGTAGATGTAGCGGTAGACGAGTTCGACGTAGTGGTCGTAGAGGGATCCGAACGCCTCGGCGTCGCCGTCGCGGGCCCGCAGGACCAGGGTCTTGAGGACTTCGACCCGGTCGTCGTCGCGTCCGGCCCGCCGGGCGGGGGCACGGCCGATGCCGTCCAGAACCGGCCGGGGAATCCGGAGCGTCGCGACATCGAGGGCCAAGCTGCTCATGCAGTTCTCCTCGGGGCGTACGCGACGTCCGGCGTGATCTGTCACTCTAGATACCGATACGCACCCTGGGCAATGGGATGTGCGCGGCGGTGCCCGCCGCGGCGCGGCCGCCTTGGGACGCGGGCGCCGCGCGGACCCTTCCGGTGGGCGGTTACCCTTCCGCCCCCGCCATCGGGCACCATGGGGCGCGATGCTCTCTGCTCTGCTCGCGCTTCTCGCGGCCCTGGGCGCCTCGGTGGCCACCGGGTTGCTGATCAAGCGCGCCTACCTGGACCGGCTGCTCTACCTGATCGCCTGGTCGTTCACCCAGGTCGGGGTGTCGCTGGCGCTGCTGTCCATGGGCTTCGGCTTCCTGGCGGGCTTCAACGGCTTCCTCTTCCGCGTCGTGGAGCTCGGCGCCGCGCTGTTCGGGCCGCTGTGGCTGGCCCTCGGCATGGTCGAGCTGATCGCGCGGTACGTGCAGATCCGTTTCGGCGCCTGGCTGTTCACGATCTCCTACACGGTCGTCGCGACCGTGATCCTGCTGCTGGACCCGCTGAAGGGCGAGCTGTCGAAGGACCTGCCCAAGCCGGGCGACACCTACGACACGCTTCCGCTGCTGCTGATCGACGGCTCCCACGTCGTCGCGGTGCTGGCGCTCGCGGGGTGCACCGGGTTCACCGCCTGGCTGGCGAGCAGGCAGGACCAGGAGTCGGCCGAGCTGCTGATCCCCATCGCGCTGGTCGCGCTGGCGGGAGTGCTGGTCGTGAGCGGCACCCGCGGGTTCCTCCCCGCCCCGCTCGCGGTGATCGCGCTCGGCGCCGCGGCCGGTCTCGTCTGGTACGGGGCGATGCGCACGCTTCCCGTCTACGACGACGAGGGCTACGACGACTACGAGGACGACTACGGCGACGAACCGGCGAGCGGCTACGACGAGCAGGGATACCCGCCCCCCAAGCCCAAGGCCCGGCCGGAGCCCGAGCCGGAGTCCGTCCCGTCGCCGACCCCTTCCCGGGACGCGCGGCGCGGCGAGCTGCGCTTCCCCGACCCCGCTCCGCCCGAGGAGCTGCGCTTCCCCGAAAGCCCCGCCGGCTCGACCGCCGTGGACGGGGTCGGCGGCGCCGCCGCGGCCCTCGGGAACGCGCCCGGGGGCGACAAGACCAAGCCGTCCGGGCTCGCGGGGGCGTGCGGCCAGATCACCGTCTACACGCTGCTGGAGGGCAGGGAGGCGGCGTTCGACCGGCTCGCCGCCGACCTCGTCAAGGCGGCCATCGCCGTCGAACCCGACACCGTGGTCTTCGCGTGCCACGAGGTGGTCGGCGGCCCCACGCAGCGGATCTTCTACCAGCTCTTCCGGGACGAGGCGGCGTTCGCCGCGCACCGGCAGCAGCCCCACCTGAAGCGCTTCCTGGCCGAGTCCCGCCCGCACGTGCTGGCCACCAACGTGATCGAGCTGCGCCTCGGCGCCGCCAAGGTGCCCCTGCCGGCGCCGGAGTTCCCGGGGAGGTGACGTGACCGGCGCCGAGGACGCGACGACCGAGATCACGATCACGCTGCTCGGGAAGCCGGGCTGCCACCTGTGCGACGACGCCCGCGCGGTGATCGAGCGGGTGGCGCGCGAGCTGGACGTGCGGTGGGAGGAACGCGACATCACCGAGTCCGAGGAGGACTTCGAGCGGTACTGGGAGC
>DATCLF010000006.1:0-12532 GCA_036564055.1 Spirillospora sp. | reverse complement strand
CGACGAGGCGGTGGCGAAGGCGAACCGCACCGGCTACGGCCTCGCCGGGGCGATCTTCTCCGGCGACCGGTCCCGCGCGATGGACGCCGCCCGCCGGATGCGCTCCGGCATGACGTCGATCAACGCCTTCGCGGCGTTCGCCGCCGTGGGCGCCCTGCCGTTCGGCGGCGTCGGCGAGTCCGGGTTCGGCCGCATCCACGGCGCCGACGGCCTGCGCGAGTTCGCCCGGCCGAAGGCGATCACCAGGCAGCGGTTCGCGGCGCTGAACCTGACGTCCTTCTCGCGCACCGAGAAGGAGATGTCCCGCGTCCTCAAGATGGTCACCATGCTGCACGGCCGCCGCTACAAGCGCTGACGCCCCGCGACGGCGGCCCCACCCAGGGTGGGCGGAAGGCCGGGACCTACACTCGATTACATGACATTCGGGGCATACGGCGCACCGGTGCGCAACAGGTGGCAGGTCCCCCTGCGCGGGGTGTCCCTGCCCGTGCTGCCTCCCGGCCTTCGCCCGTTCGCCCCCGAAGACGTCCCGTACCTCGCCCCCGTCATGTGGGACGCCTACCGCGGAACTCCGGACGAGGCCGACGTCGGCGGTCCCGAGGGCGCGGCACGGGAAATCCGGCTGACGCTCGACGGCGAGTACGGCGTGTTCCTTCCGTCCGCGTCGTTCGTCGCCGAGCACGAGGGACGCCACGTGGGGGCCGCGCTGGTCACGATCTACCGCGACCTCCCGTTGCTGGCCTTCCTTTTCGTCAGCTCGTCCCACTCCGCGCGGGGCATCGGGAAGGGGCTCGTCCAGGCCGTCATGCACGTCCTCGCCGAGCAGGGTCACGACACCCTCACCCTCGCCGTGACCCGGCGCAACAGGCGCGCCCGCCACCTGTACGACCGCCTGGGCTTCGTGGAGGTCGCCTAGGTAACTCCAAGGCGGCTGTGCGAACAGGCTCCCGCGCGAGTCCTAAGCCGCCGCGGGGACTTCGACGGGATAGCCCGCGGTCTGCCACGCCCTCATCCCGCCGAGGACGTTGAGGACCGGTTCGTCCCGGTGCGCGGCGAGCAGGCTCGCGGCGACGGAGGAGCGGTACCCGGTGCTGCAGGTGACGGCCAGGGGCTTGTCGCGGGGCGCGTCTCCGAGCCGCTCCGGCAGTTCCGCACCGGTGATGAAGGCGGCGCCCGGGACGTGCCCGGCGGACCATTCGGCGGGCTGGCGGACGTCGAGCAGGTTCACCTCTCCGGCGCCGAGGCGGTCGCGGAGTTCACCGACGCCGATCTGTGCCAGGCCCTCCACCGGCTCGGCGGCGGACCGCCACGCCGTCATGCCGCCTGCCAGCCAGCCGACCGGCGGGTCGTAGCCGATGCGCAGCAGGTCCCAGGTCACGGTCCAGACGTCCTCGGGACGGTCCGCGACGAGGACGACGCGGGCGTCCTCCGGCAGGACCGTCCCCGCCCAGGTGGTGAAGGACGATCCGAGTCCGACGTTGAGCGCGCCGGGGATGTGGCCGCCGCCGAACGCCTCGGGCGAGCGGACGTCCAGGATCACGGCCCCCTCGTCGCGTGCCTCCGCGACCCGCTGCACCGGCAGGGCGGGCGGCTCGGCGACCAGGGTGAGCGGCTCGACGCCCGCGAGGTTCCTGGCCCGCATGCGGCGCCAGTAGGGCGGCACGGCGGGCAGGGCGCCCGGCCGCAGGGCGTGGTCGACGAACCGCTCCGGTGATCCGGTCTCGGCGAGGCGGGGGTTCGTGCACCGCTCGTAGCCGATCGTCGTGGACAGCCGGCTTCCGATGCTGCCGCCGCACAGCGACCCGGCCACGTGGGTCGGGAAGACCTCCACGTGGTCGGGAAGGGTGAGGATCTTGTCCCGCACCGTCTCGTACAGGGCGCGGGCCGCGGCCTCGGCCTCCTTCCGGCCGCCGAGCAGGTCGGGCCTGGCCAGATCACCGACCAGCAGGGCGCCGCCGGACAGCAACAACACCGGCTCGTCCGCCCCGAGGTCCCTGTCATAGACGACAAGGCTGATGTGCTCGGGGGTGTGCCCGGGCGTGTGCAGCACTTCGACGCCGATCTCACCGATCTCGAACTGCTCTCCGTCGCGCAGCGGCCGGTGTTCGTAGCCGAGGTCGGCCGCGGCCGCGCCGAGCATCTGCGCGCCGGTGCGGGCCGCGAGCTGCGTCACCCCGGACAGGTAGTCGTTGTGCCCGTGGGAGTCGAGCGCGTACCTGATGCGCAGCCCCCGGTCGCGCGCCCAGGCCAGGTAGTCGTCGACGTCCCGCCGAGGGTCGAACACCAGTGCCTCACCGGTCGTCTCCGACCCCAGCAGGTACGAAGCGTGCCCCAGACCCTGGAAGTAGAACTGCTGAAAGAACATGGGACGGCCCCTTCCAGCCGGGGCCCTACCCGCAAAACCCCAGTTCGCACCCCCGTCTCAGCCGGAGTTGGCCCATACGAGGACGCCCGGCCCGTCGGGTGTGACCACCGGAACGTGAGCCTCGTCGAGTTCATCGAGCCGTTCTTCGTCCAGCCGAAGGGCGCGATACCCGTAGCGGATGCCCTGGACCAGGCGGCGGACGGTGTCCAGCTCTTCCTCTCGCCACCGGTGGGGCGGCGGAGCGCCGCCGAAGTCCGCTCAAGGCGTTCTCGCCGGATGAGGCGTTTCCCCGATTCACTCTCGTTCTGGTCGGACGAGGTACCAGGCTCCTGAGGGCGTGCCCCAGATCAGTAGCCCGGCCCAGATTCGGCGTGCTCAGGCGTGACCGGCCGGGGTGATGTTCTGGTTGGCCTGGAAGAAGTTGTCCGGGTCGTACTCGGCCTTGACCCGCGCGAGCCTGTCGTAGTGGTCGCCGTAAGTGGCCCGGACTCGGTCCTCCTTCTCGTCCACGCCGATGAAGTTCACGTAGCCTCCGCCCATCGAGTACGGGTGGAGGGCATCCCAGTAGTCGATGCACCACCGCCGGATGGCCGCGGCGTTCGCGGGGTCGGGGTCGATGCCGGCGAAGACGCCGGACCATGTGGCGTCCCGGTAGCTCCAGGCGGTCTCGTCCTTGCCCACCCGATGGGCCGCGCCGTCGATCGGGTACAGGTGCATGGTGGACAGCGGGGTGGGGAGCTGCGCGCCGTACCTGTGATGGACGTCGATGGCCTCGTCGGGGATGTCGTCGAAGAAGTCGCCCCGCCAGTACCACTGCATGCCCGGCGGGAGAAGGTCGTCGAACATGCTCTGCAGCATCGTGTACGGCATCGGGGTGCTGAAGTGGAACGCGGGCGGCCCGGGATCGTTCACCGGTGCCATCGCGTCCAGCTCCTCCGGGGCTCCCGTGTAGCACCACACGACCCCGCACATCTTTCTGCCGTGGAGCTCCTCGGGGAACGGCGGCTCCGGGGGCACGGACAGGACGGCGAAGAAGCCGCTCAGATCCTCCGGCGCCTGCGGCAGGAACTCGCGGTACCAGCGCAGGACGTCGGGCGTGGCGTCGATCGGCCACACGGTGATGCCCACTCCGACCGTGTCGACGGGGTGGAGCCGGTACGTGAACGAGGTGACGACGCCGAAGTTCCCGCCTCCGCCCCGCAACGCCCAGAACAGATCGGGGTTGCGCGTCTCGGACGCCGTGACCAGGCTTCCGTCTGCCAGGACGACGTCGGCGGAGATGAGGTTGTCGACCGTCAGGCCGTACTTGCGGGTGAGGTGGCCGTGGCCGCCGCCGAGCGTGAGCCCGCCGAGCCCGGTCGTCGAGTTGATCCCGCTGGGCGTGGCGAGCCCGAATCCATGGGCGGCGTGGTCCAGGTCGCCCAGCAGGCTTCCGCCGCCCGCCTCGGCCGTGCGGGCCTCCGGGTCGACCCGCACCCACCGCATCGGCGACAGGTCGATGGTCACGCCGCCTTCGACCAGGCACAGGCCCGGACCGCTGTGTCCGCCGCCCCGCACGGCCGCCTCCGCGCCGGCCTCCCGGATCTCCCGGACGGCCGCGGACACGTCGGCGGCGTCGGCGCACCGGACGATGGCGGCGGGACGGGTGTCGATCATCCCATTGTAGATCGTCCGTGCCCGGTCGTAGTCCGGGTCCTGCGGCCCGACCACCGGACCGCGCAACGTCGTTCGCATGGATTCCAGAACCGTGGCCTCCATCAGGCCTCCCCCCGCGGGCCGCGACTCGGCGGCGGCTCCCACGGCAGCCCCGCGCCCTGCGCGCCCGTCTGTCGATGCGCCCGCCGGGCCCTCCCGGCGGGGAGTAACCCCAGCATCACCCCACCCCACCTCCGCCATAAACCAGACGAAGGGGAAATAAGGCTCAATATCCGGAGGGATAGCTCAACGCGGGGCGTTGTCGGGTTTCAGGGGCGTGCGGCCGCGGATCAGGTCGGCGGCGCGTTCGGCGATGGCGATCGTCGGGGCGTTGAGGTTGCCGCGCGGGAGGCTCGGCATGACCGAGGCGTCCACCACGCGGAGGCCCTCGACGCCGCGGACGCGCAGTTCGGGGTCGCAGACCGCGTCGCCGGCGCCCATCGCGCAGGTGCAGGCCGGGTGGAACGCCGTCGCGACCTCGCGGCGGACGAAGCCGGCGATGGCCTCGTCCGACTCGACCTGCTCGCCGGGCGCCCACTCGCCGCCCACCAGGGACGCCAGCGGCCCGGACGCGGCGATCTCCCGTGCCTGGCGGACGCCGGCGACGAGAATGTCCTGGTCGGCCTTCTCCGTGAGATAGGCGGGATCGATCAGGGGCTTGGCGTAGGGGCTGGCGGAGCGCAGGGCGACCGAGCCGCGGGAGGCGACCGCGACCGCGGTGACCAGCACCGACAGGAGCCGCTCGGACACCTCCACGAGGCCCTGGTCGACGAACGGTGTGGGCAGGACGTGGTACTGCAGGTCGGGGGCGGGCAGCCCCTCCAGCGTCCGGACGAACCCGCCCGCCTCGGCGATGTTGGAGGCGTAGGGTCCGCGTCCGAGAGCCTGGTACAGGGCGAGGGAACGCAGGTTCGCCAGCTCCCAGAGAACCTTGGTGCGGGGCGTGGCGAACATGACGTTGACGAACGGGTGGTCCTGGAGTCCCTGCCCGACCGGGGAGTCGACCACGACGTCGATGCCCAGAGAACGCAGGTGGTCGGCGGGCCCGATGCCGGACAGCATCAGCAGCTGCGGGCTGTTCACCGCGCCGCCCGACACGATGACCTCGGCCTCGGCGCGCGCCAGCGTCGTCTCGCCGCGCGCCTCGTAACGGACGCCGGTCGCGCGGCCGCCCTCGATCACGATACGGGTGACGAGGGCGTCGGTGACGACCGTGAGATTCGGGCGGTGCCGGGCCGGCCGCAGGTACCCGGTGGCGGCGGACCAGCGCCGTCCGCGCTTCTGGGTGACCTGGTAGAAGCCCACCCCGTCCTGCACCGCCCCGTTGAAGTCGGGGTTGGCGGCCAGGCCGTACGCCTTGGCCGACTGCACCCATGCGCGGCTCAGCGGGTGCTTGTAGCGGGGGTCCTCGACGCGCAGGGGCCCGCCGACGCCGTGGTAGGGGATCTCGCCGCGCTGCTGGTCCTCGGCGCGGCGGAAGTACGGCAGGAGGTCCTCGTAGCCCCAGCCGTCACAGCCGTAGGCGTCGCGCCAGGCGTTGTAGTCGTATCGGGAGCCGCGCACGTAGATCATCGCGTTGATGGACGAGCTGCCGCCGAGCGTGCGGCCCCGCGGCCAGTACACGCTGCGCCCGGCCGCGTTCTCCTGCGGGACGGTGGCGTAGTCCCAGTCGTACGGCCCCTTGATCATTCCGGCGACGGCCGCCGGGATGTGGATCTCGGACGCGTCGTCGGGCGGGCCCGCCTCCAGCAGGAGGACCGACACCGAGGGATCCTCGGTCAGGCGGGCCGCGAGAACGCACCCCGCGCTGCCCGCTCCGACGATGATGTAGTCGTACACTGCGGCCTCCGGAGTCTTTCCGAAACCCTACCGAAGGCGTTCCCGCACGCCACGGCGCTAGGGTGCACGCTATGGCGAAGAACAGGGACAACCCCGTCGTCCTCTCCCAGATCTACACGCGGACGGGCGACGACGGCACCACCGCGCTGGGCGACGGGTCCCGGACCCGGAAGACCGACCCGCGTCTGGCCGCCTACGCCGACGTGGAGGAGGCCAACGCCGCGATCGGCGCGGCCATCGCGCTCGGCGACCTGCCCGGACCGCTCGTGACGCTGCTGCGCCGCATCCAGAACGAGCTGTTCGACGTGGGCGCCGACCTGTGCGCGCCGGTCGTCCCGAATCCCAAGTTCCCACCTCTGCGCGTCGACCCGTCTTATGTCGAGCGTCTTGAGACGGCCTGCGACGAGCACAACGCGAAGCTCGCGCCGCTGCGCAGCTTCGTCCTGCCGGGCGGGTCGCGGGGGGCGGCGCTGCTGCACGTCGCCCGGACGGCGACGCGGCGCGCCGAACGGTCCGCATGGGCGGCGATCGAGGCGCACGGGGCCGCCGCGGACGGTGACCCGGACGCGGCCGAGGGCGGCGTGAACCCGCTCACCGCCAAGTACCTCAACCGGCTGTCGGACCTGCTGTTCATCCTGTGCCGCGTGGCCAACGCCGGGCACGGCGACGTTCTGTGGAAGCCCGGCGGGGAACGCTGAACACGCGGGTGGGGTTAGCCCCACCCCCGGATGACCGGCTGTCCTCCTGGCGACGGCGTCCCGTCCGGAGCACTCTGGGGGCAGACGGGCAGACGACGGGAGAGATCACGTGAGGACCCTGACGGCGACGGCGATCCTGGCGGTCGCGGCGGCGGCGCTGACCGGCTGCGGCAACGTGACCTTCGGGTCGGACGAGGAGACCCGCTCCCTCACCGCTCCCCCGGGTGTCGGCGCACTGAAGATCAGCGGTCAGGGCGGCCACGTCGAGGTCATCGCCTCCGACACGTCCGCCATCAAGGTCTCCATGCGGCTGCACTGGTCCAACGACAGGAACAAGCCGAACGTCAAGCACGTCACCAGGGGGAACACGCTCACGCTGTCGTCCAGGTGCGCGGGCGTGACGATCGGGGCCTCGGACTGCCGCGTCTCCTACCGCGTCGAGGTCCCGCGCGACGGGTCCGTGAACATCGAGAGCGACGACGGCCCGATCACCGCGTCCGGGCTGGGCGGGAAGGTGAGGCTGCACAGCGCCGACGGGGCGATCACCGTCGACGGCCTGGACGCGACCTCCGCGAACCTCAGCACGGGTGACGGGCCCATCCGCGTCTCCGGACGCGCCGCGACCGCCGACCTGCGCAGCGACCACGGCTCGGTCACCGCGCGGGGGCTGATCGGCGAACGGCTGACGGCCCGTCTCACCCGCGGCGACCTTCGTCTCAGCGGCCGGATCGACGACGTCGACCTGACGACCTCCCACGGCTTCGTCCACGCCACCGGGCTCACCGCCGAACGCGTCACCGCCAGGTCCGACGACGGGGACCTCAGGTTCGGCTTCGCCTCACCGCCCATGAGCCTGCGGGCCGCCAGCGACCACGGCGACGTCCGGGTCGCGCTGCCGCCCGGCGAGGGCTACGCCATCACCGCGGCCGCCGGCTCCGGCGACGAGCTGATCGCCCAGAGCGTCCGCCAGGACTCCGCGTCGCGGCGCCGGATCGACCTGACGACCGATGACGGCACGATCCGCGTCGAATCGGGCGGTCAGCGGACCTGGTAGGGGCCCTGCCAGTCGGGCGCGCCGGAGGTCTCCCGCACGCCGCGCACGCGCGCCCCGCCGTTGACCGCGACGGTCGTGCGGGCCAGACGCTGGGTGACGTGGGCGATGCCGTCGACGTTGCGGTCGAGGAACTTCAGGTTCACGTTCGCCACCCGGTCGCACTCGCGGTGGTGGCAGGGGTCGTACGGCCTGCCCGCCCTGCCGCCGAACGCCCTGGCCTCCGCGGCGGTCTTCACCTCGTCGGCGCCGGTGTCCATGCCTCCGGCCGGGATGCCGTGCTCGATGAACGGGCCGTAGTCGGAGCGGCCGTCGAAGTCGCTCTCAGTCGTCGACAGCCCGCGGCGCTCGTAGTAGTCGCGGAACATCTTCTCGATCGCGGCCGACCCGGCGGGCGCCCGGATCCCGGAACGGGTGGAGTGGTCCCCGTCGTACACGCCGCGGGTGCCGTTGCGTGAACCCAGCATGTCGAAGTTGAGGTACAGCGCGACGGCGTCGCGCTTCTTCCGCGACAGGGACTCCACATAGTGCGTGGATCCCCGCAGGCCCTCCTCCTCCGCGCCCCAGAACGCGAACCGCACCCGGTTGCGCAGCTGGTCGTCACCGAGCTCACCGATCTTGGAGGCGATCGCGAGGAGGGCGGCGACGCCGGTGGCGTTGTCGTTGATCCCGGGACCCTTCGCGACGCTGTCGAGATGGGCGCCGAGCAGCACCACGTTGTCGGCGCGTCCCCGCTCGGTGTCGGCGACGACGTTGGACGCCGACCGCTTCCCGTGGACGGTGCGGGTCTTGACGCGCAGCTTGAGCCCTCCCTTGCGCGCGGCCTTCGCGAGCTCCGTGCCGAGTTCGTAGGTCGGTCCGACGACGGGAATCCCGGCCGCCTTTTCGACCGTCCCGTTCACCGGTCCCTTCTCCCCCGGCCTGTTGTAGATCACCACGGCGGCGGCGCCCGCGGACCTCGCCCTGGCGACCTTGGTCCGGAACGTGCACGATCCGCGCTGCAGCAGGGCGATGGAACCCTTCTTGAAGCCCTTGAAGTCCCGCTTCTCGCAGCCGCTCGTCCCCTCCTCGCCCCGGGCCGGGAGGTCGACGGCGATCACCCGGGCGGTCACGTCGCCCGACCCGGAGAACATCAGGGTGGCGAAGTCCCTGCCCCTCCTGTAGGACCTCTTGGACGGCGCGGTCCGGGCGAGCACCGCCCTCGACTTCTCCCGCCAGTACGGATAGCGGAACTTCTGGATCTTCGGGGTGAGCCCGGCCTTGCGGAGCCGCCGGGCGACGTACTTCACCGAGACGTCGTAGCCGGGACGGCCCGTGGCGCGGTTGCCGCCGTTGTAGTCGGCGATCTCCTCGAACGCCCGCAGGTGGGGCTCGATGTCCTTGCGCGTGACGAGCGCGGCGAGGCTCGGCCGTCCGGACGCGCCGTCCGCCGTGGGAAGCGAGGCGGTGTCAGCCGCCGGAAGCACCGTCGGAGCCGCGCCCGGGAAGGCGGAGGAGACCCTCGCCGGGGGTGCCGGCTGGAGGAGGGCGAGGGGGAGGAACGCGGCGGGCAGCGCCACGGCGGCGCCGACGAGCAGCTTCTGCTTGCGCACGTGTACTCCTGCGGACGGAGACGAGCGGACCAGCAGCGATCCTCACTCCGCTCCCCGTCCGCCGCACAGCGACGGCACCGCGGCCGCGCCGATTCGATACCGGCGCCTTACCCGATCATTCCCCGAACGGCCGCCGGCGGGGCCCCGCCGTCCGGTCCGCGAACCGGTTGATCACATTCCGGACACGCGCAGATTGATCATGGAACCGCCCGGCGGAGGGCGCCCATCTCAGTCTTGATCGTTCTCATCGACGTGTCCGAGGGGAAGTTCATGTCCGTACGACGACGTATCGCATCGATCCTGGCCGTCGCCTGCGCTCTGGTCCCGCTGACCGGCTGCGTGATCCAGACCGGCGGAGACTCCGGGGACGGCTCGGACGGCTCAGGCGGTGAGGGCACCAACCAGTCCGCCGGGGACGGAGGAGCCGGATCGGGCGACACGCGCACCCTCCAGGCCGGTCCCGTCACCATGCGGATCCCGTCCTCCTGGAAGGTCCAGCCGGAAGGCGGGGGCCGGATCCACGTGATCACCGAGGGCACCTGCACCAAGCAGGGCTACCTCACCGCCGACGACTGCACCGGGTTCTGGATCCTCAGCTCCTCCGCCCTCGCCACCGGGCACGAGGGCGGGCCGTTCGAGATCGACAGCCCGTACTACCCGGCGTCCGACGCGCAGCCGTGCCCCGGGAACCCCTCGTACCTCCAGTCGCTCCCGTCCGCGCCCAGCAAGAAGAGCATCGTCCCGGTCGGCAACCGCTACGCGCGCTACCGCGAGTGGGTGTTCGACTGCACGGACAGCACGGGGAACTCGAAGGGCGGCTTCACCCAGCGCGTGGTGTACCTGCCCGTCTCGCGCTGGCTGCTGGTCGACAACCACCAGACGCCGGGCCTGCTCGGCCGGCTGCAGGACGCGACGGTGAGCTGACCCGCCTACCGGACGGGGAGGCGGAGCAGCTCGGGCTTGAGGTCCGTCCACGCCCGCAGGCCCGCGGCGACCTCCGGTGAGGACACGCGGGCGAGGCACGGCTCGACCGCGTGGATCTGGTCGCGCAGCCGCCGCGACAGCCGGACGCCGTCCGCGTCGAGCGGCCGTTCGACGCAGAGCCGCCGGGCGCGGTCGAGCGGGGCGGGGACGGCCTCCAGCCAGCGCGCCACCGCCTCGTCGATCGTCGGGAGCCCGCCGGCCACGCCCGCGTCCGCGGCGTCGAGGACCGCCGTTGCGAGCGCGACGGCCGCCCGGTCCTCGGAGTCCACCCCGCGCTCGACCGCATGGCGGTCCAGGGCGAGCGCGAGCCGCCACCAGCGCGCGGCGTCGCGCGAACCGCCCCGCGCGCGGCGGCCGGCCGTCGACCGCAGGCACGCCCACCAGTCGGCCCGTTCGGGTCCGGCCGGCGGCTCCCGCTCGTCCAGCCACGCGTTCCGGTCCGCCTCCGGAAGGTTCAGCAGGTGCTCGGCGTACCCGCGGAACGCCTGCTCCCGGCCCCGGAACCGTCGCCATGCCGCGGCCCGGCCAGCCGTGTCACCGCCGGAGAGCATCTTGATCACGGTGCCCTTCGGCCCCCAGGAGTCCTCGTCCGGCGCGGACAGCGCCACGACCTCCAGCCCCGAGTCCGGCTGCCGGTACTCGTCGCAGTCGGGGTTCGCCGCGGGGACGCGTTCGAGCGCGAACCCGCGGGCGCGGACGGCCGCGTCGAGCTCCCCGACGTCGAGCAGCCGGCGGAACGGGCCGTAGCGTTCGAGGAGCGGCGGCTCGATCCCGCCCTCGTCGGCGAGCCATCGCAGCCGGTGCGTCTGGGCGCCGTAGTAGGTCACCTCCCAGCCGCCCCTCGCGGGCGACCGCCGCCAGCCGAACTCGACCAGGCCGAAGTCGGAGACCAGCACGTCCCCTGACCTGGAGACCGGGAACGTACGGCCCGTTCCGAGGACCTCTTCCACCGTCGCCAGGTCGCTGGTGTGGTCGAGTCCCAGCACCGTACCGGTCGTCACCAGATCGACGAAGAAGCCGAGATCGTCCATCGATGATCTACGCGGCCGCGCCTGCGTGCCGTTCAGTCCGGCGGGTGCACGTCCACCGGGAAGCCCGGCGGTGCGGCCTCCAGCCAGGCGAGAAAACCCGTCAGCGCCGCCGCGCCCATCGCCAGCTCGACGGTGAGGTCGCCGTCCCTGACCTCGATGATGCTCACGTCCGGCAGCAGGCCCTCGGCCTCCTGCGGGTCGGGGCGACGGCGGTTGGACACGACGAGGCCCCGGCGGTGGATCACCTGCCGGGGCCTCCTGCGGAGTTCGAACACGCGGTGCCAGTGCAGGGCGTCGCCCTTGTAGCGGCCGATGCCGAGGCGCCACGCCCCCGGGGCTCCGCCCTCCGGGTGCAGCTCCCGCAGGCTGCACTCCACGACGCCGCCGCGCCTGAGGAACAACCGGTGACGCACCACCACGACGACGACCAGCAGAGCGGCCACCAGCGCGCACGCGACGAGCACCCATCCCGCGTCGAGTACCAGGTGCTCGCTCACGTCCCCCGCCGTCGTCTGCGTCCGGTCCCGTGCCTCGTCCGGTTCTGCTCCGTCCGGTCCTACGCCTCGACGCCCGCGGCGCGCAGCCGCGCACGCGCCCGCCGTTCGAGCGTCGCGTCCCCGTCGCCCGTCGCCGCCTCCAGCGCCGCCTTCGCGTCCTCGACGTCGACCTCGTCGCCGAGCTCCGCCTGCTCGGCCAGCACCGAGACCTCGTCGGCCGCGACGGAGAAGAACCCGCTGCCGACCATCGCGACGATCGGCTTCCCGCCGTCGGCGGGCTCGATCTTCACCACGCTGCCGTCGAGGAGGACGCCGAGCACCGGGGCGTGGCCCGGCAGGATGCCGAGCGAGCCCTCGATGGTCTGCGCGACCACCATCCTGGCCTCGCCGGACCAGATCTCGCGCTCCGGCGACACCAGCCCGACTCTCAGGTTTGCCACGTTGCTTTCCTCCGACTCACGGGAGCTGTTCCGGCGGGGCCGCCGCGGACGGCGCGTCCACGGCGGTCCCGCCGGGGCGGACTAGCTCTGCAGCTCCCTGGCCTTCTTCTCGGCGTCCTCGATGCCGCCGCACATGTAGAACGCCTGCTCGGGCAGGTGGTCGTACTTGCCCTCGGCGATCGCCTTGAACGCGGCGATCGTCTCGTCCTTCGGGACGGTCTCGCCGGGCTGGCCGGTGAACTGCTCGGCCACGTACATCGGGTGCGACAGGAAGCGCTCGATGCGCCGCGCCCGCGCCACGGTGACCTTGTCCTCCTCGGACAGCTCGTCGATACCGAGG
>DATCLF010000005.1:0-8300 GCA_036564055.1 Spirillospora sp. | reverse complement strand
ACCTCATCCTGTCCCGCGACCAGTTCGGCTCCGGCGAGTCCTCGGACCCCGTGGTCAGGGCGTTGGGCGAGGCCAAGGCTCCGGCTCTGCTGACCGGCTACAGCCAGCAGGAGGCGGAGGTCTGGAACATACCGCCTGCTCTTTTCACCTCCCTGACACCTGGCCAGGCGGTGCTGGCACGCGACGATCGGTACACGGTCATCCAGCTCCGCGAGTCCGACGACCAGTGACAGGGCACCGGCTCTAACGGCAGGGGTCGGCGGGGAGGCCCCACAGAGCCCGTTTGCGGGGGTATTCGGCGACCGTCCAGAGGCGGTGCTGTCCGCGGTGGCAGGACAGATCCTCGGGGCCGTAGGAGATCGTGCGTTCGGTGACGCGGGCCCACCCCAGCCAGGTGCGCCGGGCCATGTGAAGGAGCCCGCGCTTCTTGTTGCCGTGGCCCTGCGTGAACCACCAATGTCCGTTCATCCGGGCCGCGCCCTGCACCCGGTCGACGGGAAGGTCGGCCATCCAGGACGCCTTGACGGGACGCGTACCGGACAGGTCCCGCGCGGGCCAGGTGACCAGGCGGCCCCGCGGGCCCTTCGGACGGCACCACTCACCGGCGATGAGGACGTGCTGCCAGGTCGTGCGGTCGATCGCGGCCCATGACATGCGCAACGGGCCCTTGCCCCGGCATTTGGCGTCGGCCTCGCCCTGGGCGAAGCGCCAGCTTCCCGTCTGGGGCATCACATAGCGGTGGCCGTGGCCGTAGTACTTCCCTCCGTGCAGCCCGACGCGGCGCGGCTTGCCCGTGGATCCGGCCGCGCTCTCTTTGAGGTCGTAGACCAGGCGGGTGTCGAACTCGCGGAGTCCACGGCGGGTGTCGGCCACGTACAGCTTGTCGCCATACCAGGCGATGCCCCCTGCGTGGATGTCGATGTCGACCCAGGTGGGCTTCTCGCCTTTCATCGTGGGCCGGACGAGCAGAACGTGCCTGTACGTGCGCTTGTCGGGGTTGACGACCGTGAGCCTCACGCGTCGGGTGCCGTGCCAGGACACGAGGATGGGGCGTCCTCCGCCCTTCAGCCGCTCGCCCACCACGGCGTCCGAGATGGTCGTGACGCCCTGCGGCACCCATTCGGTGGTGACGGAGTCCTTCTTGTCGAAGCAGTACACGATCGACTGCGCGGGCACTCCGGCCGCTTTGCCGCAGCCGCCCCGGAGCTTCTGCCGACCGGACGACGCGATGACGGCGTCGATGGTCGTCCCGCGAAGGATCTTGCCGAGCGCCTGGAGCGGCACGCGTCTGTCCGGGCCACGGCGCAACTCGACGTCGCGGAGCCCGACCGCCACCGCGTCCGGCACCGCTTCGACGGCGGCTGCGCTCTTGTGCACCCGTTCCGCCTGTTCCCGCGTCCGTCCAAGGTCCGAGAGGGCGGCGCCCGACACGGCGAGCAGGACTCCCGCCGCGAGAGCCACGACCCCCGGCAGGCGAGGACGGTGCAAGATCATCATCACCCGGGACCGTAACCCGGCGAGCCGCCCGTCAATCGACAGAGATGACCTGGAGCAGGGCAACTTAGCTTTGCCCGGCATTACCTCCGCCGCGTGAACCGATCACGACGCGACGAGTCGAGAGCCGGGAGTCACGGGCGCCGAAGAGTCATGGGCGGCCCCTTCCGGGGCGCGTGGGGCCGCCCATGGGTCTTTCTCACCGCAGGCGGCAGGTCCCCGAGTCGGACTTCGACGGGTCGCTCTCCGAGGTGGCCGTCAGCCGCAGCGGCGCCCGGCGGTCCGCGCCCGGCCCGGCCTTCGCCCAGACCTCCACCGTCGTGCGGCGGCCCGCCTCGGCCGTGGCGAGCTCGTTCGGAAGCCACGCCGTCCAGCCGCGGGGAGCGCTCGCCTTCAGCCGGAAGACGTCGGAGCGGTGGTGCCCCTTGCCGCCGCGGCCCGTGTTGTGCAGCGTCAGCGTGCATTTCGCCCAACCGGCGTCGGTCCGGTGGGCGTGGCCGTTGCCGACCCGCACGCCGCGTCGCTGCGGTCCCGCGCCGTCCAGCGACCGGATCGCGACCGTGTACGACAGGATGCCCTTCTTGTCGCGGTGGACGTTGATGACGTAGAAGTGCAGCCGGTTGGCCTTGTCGACGTGCTCGAACTCGCTTCCGGAGTCGGTGCCCGCGTGGAACAGGGCGTCGGAGAGCTGCCGGTAGTCGCCGATCGTCATCATCTTGGGCGTGCCGTCCGGCAGGACGAAGTCGACCTTGTTGATGTCCTGCGGGTTGGCGTCCTTCACCCAGATGAACGGCGCGTCGTCCTCGTTCTTCGTCTTCGCGAGCAGGACGCCCGAGTCCGGGGTGAACGAGTCGGTGCCCATCCGGTCGACGACCTCGATCGTGTAGTTGTCGTAGCCGCCGCCGTCGCACAGCGGGTCGGTCGACGGGTCGCACGCGGGGCTCTTGTCGCCGCCGTCGCCGAGGGCGAGGTTGATCCCCGCGAGACCGCCGCGTCCCGGCTCGACCTCGCGGGCGGTCACCCGCGCGACGACCGTGCCGGACGAGGCGAGCGTCGCCCTGTCGAGGCTGAGCACCTTCTTCGTGTCGACGATGCCGAGCTTCAGCTTGTTGCGCAGCATGTGCTGGGCGCCCATGGACGCGCCGCCCGTCGCCGGGATCGTCCACCGGCTGTGCGGGCCGCCGGGGCCGTTGAAGGTCCCGCGGCTGAGCATGTCCCACGGGCCGCTGTACGAGCGGCGCGGCGGGTCGCCGTACGGGTTGTTGTAGTTGTCGCCGATCCCCAGGATGTGGCTGAACTCGTGGGCGAAGACCGACGTGCCGCTGCTCTCGGCCTGTGTGGAGCTGCCGGACACGGCGTTGGGCCAGATCGTCGAGCCGGCCTGCCAGGACGTCCAGTCCACGTACCGGGTGTCCACCCAGTTCGGAAGCTTCTCGTCACCGGGCCCCCACTCGGGCGGGACGTCCTCCTTCGAGGGGAACTTCATCTCCCCGAACTCCTGCCAGGTGGACGACTCGTCCTGGCCCGCGCTGAGGAAGAACACGAAGTCGAACTCGGCGGCCTTCTCCTCGCCGACGTCGGCGATCCACGCGGCGCGGGCGTCCCTGCGCAGGTCCCGGTCGCAGGTGTCGCCCTCGGGGCAGCCCATGTCGCCCTGCATGCGGCTCTCGACGCCGTACTCGTGGTCCTTGGCGGGCATCCGGTACGGGCCGAACGCGGTGAGGTCGACCCCGTACCGGCCGCCGGAGTCCTCCATCCAGTACTCGTGGAGCGTGTGGCCGCGGTTCAGCTTCTGCGGCTTGTTGAGGAAGTCCTGGTAGAAGCGGGCGACCTGCTCGCGCGGGACGCCGCTGACCCCGACGGGGTTGCCGAAGACGCTCGAGTTGTGCGGCTGGGTCACCACGAACGGCTGGTTGGGATAGTCGACCAGGACGATCGCGCCCTTGAAGTTCTTCACCGACCCCTTCCGGGACGGGTCGGCCCACGACGTGCCGGGGACGGGCCGGTAGTCGTCCCACGTCATCGTGTCGGGAAGCTCGTAGTTCTGCGGGTCGAGGGGGCGGGGCTCGCCCGCCGCGTACGTGCGCGCCTCCGGCTGGGCGCGCTGCCACGGCTGCGTCTGCGGCCAGTGGCGCATCTGCCAGGGGTTGGGGGTCGGCTCGGGAATCGTCGGTCGCGGCTGCGCGGTGGCCGGCGCCGCCAGCACGGCCGCCAGCGCCAGCCCCGCGGCGGCGGACACCGCCAGTCTGTTTCGGGCGAGCATGTCTCCCCTATCGCTGAAGGTCGGTGAGACGGTAAAAACGCCCGAAACGCCGGACAAGGGCCGACATCAACGATCTTGTCGCGCCGCCCCTGGCAGCTCCCGACAGGAGCGGCCGAGGCCGGGCGCGGACGCCGGCGAGCCGTGCGGACGCGCCTCAGCGATGCACCAGCCGGTTGCCGAGGAGGCGCTGGAACTCGGCCGCCATGTTCTGCCCCGCCTCACCGCGCGCCCTATACCGCGCCTGGGCCCCGTTGCTGAAGTACAGCGCCACCGTGACACTGCGGCCGTCGGCGTTGACCCGCCCCTGCCCGATCGACCCGGCGTGGACGAACCCGCGCCTCTGCTGGATGGGCGGCCGCGAGCCGAACAGCCACCGGCGGTACGAGGGGATCACCAGGAAGGGCAGCGACACGATCAGCAACACCCACGCGAGCGCCTCGCCGGCGGCGCGCAGCAAGCCTCCCGCCAGGACGTACAGCAACAGCAGCAGGGGCACCGGCGTGACCGCCCAGATGACCGTGTCGGACTCGCCCGAGATCTGGATGGCGAGCCCGGCGGGGAAGGACAACAGGATCGCCAACCCGAGCGCGATGAGCAGCTTCTTGTTCCCGAACAGCGTCTCGCCCCAGCGCTCCACCTTGTCGCTCCAGGTTTCGCGGTCGGCCGAGAAGCCGTCGAAGCCGAACGAGAGCACCACGCGTCCGCCGGGTTCGGCGCGCACGTTTCTGATCATCGTCATGCCGGGTTAGACCATGAAGCGGCACTGGCCCGTTCCCCCGCACGTGCACCATCTCCGGCCACTTCGCCGCGCGGCGGAACTCAGCTCAGCAGATCGCGTTCGGCGACGACGATCCCGTCCTCGTCGCTGTACAGCCAGTCACCCGGACGGAACTCGACGCCGCCGAAGGCGACCGGGACGTCGACCTCGCCCACGCCGTCCTTGGCGCTCTTGCGCGGGTTCGAGCCGAGCGCCTTCACACCGAGGTCGAGTTCGCGCAGCGCCGCCACGTCCCGGACCGCGCCGTTGACGACCACCCCGGCCCAGCCGTTCGCGACGGCCGCCGCCGCGATCCGGTCGCCCATCAGCGCCGACGCCAGCGAGCCGCCGCCGTCCACGACGAGCACGCGGCCCTCGCCGGGCGTGTTCAGCAGCTTCCTCACCAGCCCGTTGTCGCGGTCGCAGCGCACGGTCGAGATCGGCCCGGCGAACGACGCGCGTCCCCCGTACCGGCGGAACTGCGTCTCGCAGCTGCGCAGCTCGTCCCCGAAGTCGTCGATGAGATCAGCGGTCGCGACGTTCATGCCCGCAGCCTACTGGGCGGTAACCGGGCGGTCGGAGGCGGGCGCGTCGGTCGGCCGGCCGATCAGCCGGGACAGCACGATCGACGTCTTGGTCGCGGTGATGTTGTCCTCGCGCCGCAGCCGCTCCAGCACATGCTCCAGATGCCGGATGTCGCGGGTCCGCACGTGGACGAGGGCGCTCGCGTCTCCGCTGACCGTGTAGGCGCCGACGACCTCGGGATGACCGCGGACGCTCTCGTAGATCTCGTCCGGCGACGTGGCGCCCGTGCAGAAGATCTCGATGAAGGCCTCGGTGGTCCAGCCGAGGGCGGCCGGATCGACGACGGCCGCGAAGCCGTTGATGACGCCGTCCGCGCGCAGCCGGTCGACCCGCCGCTTCACCGCCGGGGCCGACAACCCGACCCTGTCGCCGATCTGCGCGTACGAGGCCCTGCCGTCCTCGAGCAGCTGCGCAACGATCCGCCGGTCGAGCTCATCAAGACGCAACAAACAACACCTCTGAAGTCAGTTTCCAGACATGGTCGTCGATAAGTCCCGAACATACGCTGGAAACGGAGCGGCGGCCACCGACCCGCCCGGCTCCTCCCCCCACCCGGCACCGGAGCGACCTCCGGTGCATGAGCCATGACCGGTCAACGACGACCGGCCGAGTCGAAGGAGCGTCGTGAGGACGACCGACGAGCTCAGGGCCCTTTCCGACAGGCACAGCGCGCACAACTACCACCCTCTGCCGATCGTCGTCGCCGAGGCCGAGGGCGTGTGGCTGACCGACGTCGAAGGACGCCGGTACCTCGACATGCTCGCCGCCTACTCCGCGGTCAACTTCGGGCACCGCAACCCGCGCCTCACCGAGGTCGCCAAGCGGCAGATGGACCGGGTCACGCTGGTCAGCCGTGCCTTCGACCACGACAACTTCGGGCCCTTCGCCGCCGAGCTCGCCGACCTGTGCGGCAAGGACATGGTCCTGCCGATGAACAGCGGCGCAGAGGCGGTCGAGACCGCCCTGAAGACCGCGCGCAAGTGGGGTTACGAGGTCAAGGGCGTCCCGCCCGGCGAGGCGACGATCATCACCTTCGAGGGCAACTTCCACGGCCGCACCACCACGATCATCAGCTTCTCGACGGACCCGGACGCCAAGGACTCCTACGGCCCCTACACCCCGGGCTTTCGCACCGTCCCCTACGGGGACGCCGCCGCGTTGAAAGCCGCGATGGACGACACCACCGTCGGCGTGCTGGTCGAGCCGATCCAGGGCGAGGCCGGCGTCGTCGTCCCGCCGGACGGGTTCCTGCGCGCCGTGCGGGACCTGTGCAGCGCGGGCGGCGCCCTGATGATCGCCGACGAGATCCAGTCGGGCCTCGGCCGCACCGGCAGGACCTTCGCCTGCGACCACGAGGACGTCGTCCCCGACGTGTACGTGCTCGGCAAGGCCCTCGGCGGCGGGATCATGCCGGTCTCGGCGGTCGTCGCGGACGCCGACGTGCTCGGCGTCTTCAAGCCCGGCCAGCACGGTTCGACGTTCGGGGGCAACCCGCTCGCCTGCGCGATCGGCCGCGAGGTCGTCGCGATGATGAAGACCGGCGAGTACCAGGAGCGTTCCCGCGAGCTCGGCGCGCACCTGCACGAGCGGCTCGGCCGGTTCAAGGGCGACCTCGTCCGCGATGCGCGCGGACGCGGACTGTGGGCCGGCGTCGAGCTCCACGGCCCGGCGCGTCCGGTCAGCGAGCGGCTCATGCAGCTCGGCGTCCTCGCCAAGGAGACCCACGACACCACGCTCCGGCTCGCCCCGCCGCTGATCATCGAGCGGGACGACCTCGACTGGGCCCTCGACCAGCTCGAAAAGGCCCTGCGCGGCTGACCCCCGTCAGCCCGAGGGGCGCGTACGGTCAACGGTGATCGGCGATGGCCGGGCGTCGTCCACCGGCCGTCCCGGAGTCGTCCAAGGCCGGACCAAGATCCCGCATGGCGCGGCCTCCGGGTGCGTCCCCCCGGAGAGGCTGGGGGCATGCTGCGGAGACTGGGCAGGCGCCGGCTGCTCATCGGGTGCGGGGGGACGACGCTCGGCGTCGTGCTGCTGCTCGCGGTCGGCCTGTACCTGTTGCAACGGGACTACGACGGCGAGGTCAACCGGATCTCCGGCGCGCTGCCCACCGATGCGGGGCGGCCGTCGTCCACGGGGCACGGGGAGAACTGGCTGCTCATCGGCTCGGACCGCCGCCCGGACATGCCGTGGATGGGCGCCCGCGCCGACACGATCATGCTGGTCCACCTGTCGGAGGACGGCGACCGGGTCTCGGTGATCGCGATTCCGCGGGACGGGTGGGTGCCCGTCCCCGGGCACGGCACCACGAAGATCAACGCCGCGTTCGCGCACGGCGGGCCCACGCTGCTGATCAGGACCGTGGAGCGGCTCACGCGCGTCCGCATCGACCACTACGCCGCCCTGGACTTCAACGGCTTCGTGGAGATGACCGACGCGCTCGGCGGCGTGGACGTCACCGTCACCAAGCGCACCTACGACCCCAAGCACAACCGCACGTGGGAGGCGGGACGCCACCACCTGAACGGCGTGGAGGCGCTGGACTTCGTCCGGCAGCGCTGGAACCTGCCCGCCGGCGACCTCGACCGGATCAAACGGCAGCAGGCGTTCCTGCAGGCCTTGGCGAACAAGGCCCTCGACACCCGCAACCCGGTCAGGCTCGACCGGTTCATCCGGGCGGTGACCCGGTCGGTGACCGTCGACCAGACGGTGACGGCGGGCACGCTGCGCGGGCTGGCGCGGCGGCTGCTGGACACCTCCACGCTCGAGTACCTGACCGCCCCGGTCGCGGGGACGGCCCAGCGGGAACGGCAGAGCGTCGTGCTGCTCGACGAGGCCGCGGGACGGGAGCTGTTCACCGCCGTCCGGCAGGACCGCGTCGGCGACTACGTGAGCCGCCACGGCGGCGCGAACTCGGTCGACGCCGTCCGCTGACCGGCCGCCGGTTCCGGGCCCCGCTGGACGCGCGGCAGCGGCGGCCCGGCGAACGGGGACCGCTAGTGACCGCGCGAACGCATCCTCCGCGAGATCAGCCATTCGCCCGGCGGGCGGGCCGGCGGCGTCAGCATCATCCCGAGCACGGCCGCGATCATCCCGCCGAAGAGGTAGATGCCGCCCGAGAGCGTCCCGGCGACGATGAGGTCGCCCTCCGGACGGCGCGTCGACATCAGGAACGCCATCAGCGTCCACATGACGGTGGGG
>DATCLF010000004.1:0-15999 GCA_036564055.1 Spirillospora sp. | reverse complement strand
GTGGAGGTGGCGGGAATCGAACCCGCGTCCTTCGGTGCTGAGTCAGGGCTTCTCCGGGTGCAGCCTGCTAGGCGTTTTTCTCAGCCCCGGCGCTCTCGCAGGCAAGTCGCCGACGGGCTCAGTCGCTGTCAGGTGTCCCTGCAAGCCCCGCGACCGGGCTTACAGGCGGAGTCTCCTGCATGATGCCAGACACCGGGCCGGAGACACTCCCGGGCTGACAGAGTCGCTACTCGCCTCAGGCGGCGAGGGCGAACTCGGACTGCTTCTGCTTGTTGGCAGTTATTTTTCTGCTGTCACGGGATTAACGAGGTCATGACAGCAACCCTCGACCCGCTTCCCCTGGCTCGAACTACCGAAGTCGAAGCCGGTCACCCCCATGTTCAGTTGTCAAAGCGGCCGTCTCCGGGACGTCCGCGCGACGACGGTACAAGGATAACGCGGAGAACGGCAACGTCATTCCCCCTGGGCGGCCGTGAACCCCGGTGGGCGCGTGTGCCGCGCCCACCGGGGCCGACCGGCAGGGTCAGGCCGGTCCGGACGGCAGAGCCTCCCCCGAGACGAGGCTCCGGTCTCATCACGGCGACTGAGCCCGCAACCCCCCAAGCGGGATCTCAGTCACCCGTAAGGACGACCGGGGGCGTCCGGTTGGTTGCGTCGCGCGCGCAAAGAGTCGACAAAAACCCTGCGGGACCTCATCCGCGCAGGAACGCGGCGATGACCTGGGGGGTGTTGACGCGGCCTTCGACGGCGAGGGCGAAGGCGCGGTCGCCGACGGAGCCGACGAACCAGGAGACGACCTTGTTGCTGTTGCCGTCCCGGTATCCGGCGAAGGCGGCGACGCCGACGACGTCGCCGGAGACGCGGGCGCCGCGGGCGTTGCCGCGGGCCGCGGTGCGCGTGAGGACCTTCTTGAGGCTGGAGATGGACTCCGGCCGCAGGTTCTGGGGCGGGGGCGCTTGGACGGTCTTGGGAATGTCCTTGAGGACGTACGGCGGCTTCCAGGTGCCGTTCTGGGCGGCCGCGGCGACCAGCGCCATGCTGAGGGGGCTGACCCTGACCTTGCCCTCGCCGACCATCGCGGCGGCCTTCTCCCCGTCGTTGGCGGGGGTGGGGATCGAGCCGGTGAAGGCGGGGACGCTCAGGCCCCACTCCTTGCCGATGCCGAGCTGTGCCGCCTCGTTGACGAAGGTCTGCGCGTCGATCTTGCCGCTGAGCTGCGCCAGGGTCGTCTTGCAGGACGCGGCGAAGTGGCCGGCGAACGTGCCCTCACCCAGGGGGGCGCTCGTGAACGTCTGCCCGCCGACGTTGACGCTGGCCGGGCAGGACGTCTCGCTGTCCTGGTTCATGGACGCGTGGGTGAACAGGGCCTCGGCCGACACGATCCCGAACGTCAGGCCCGGTGGGTATTGGCCCTCGAACGCGAGGTTCTTGCCGCCCGTCCCGTGGTTGGACACGGCGAGCACCTCACCGGTGCTGGGCCGGACCACGACCATCGACGCGGGGTAGGGCAGCCCCGCGAGCGCTTTGTCGGCCTTGCGCTGGTAGGACGGGTCGAGGGTGGTCTGCACCTCCTGCGGCGGCTGGCCCTCCCAGACCCTCAGCTCCTTGCTGTTCTTCCCCGACTCGTCCTGCGCCACGACGCGGACCGTGGGGGTCCCGGCGAGGCGGCGCTGCTGCAGGAGCTGGATGCCGGTGACGCCGATGGTGTCGCCCGGCTGGTAGGGGGCGCCGACCTGCTGGAGCCGGTCGGCGGTGGCCGGGCCGAGGGTGCCGACCAGCTCGGGCGCGTACGCGGGGGCTATCGCGGCCTGGACGCGGCGGAAGCTCAGCCCCGGGACGCCGGTCAGCCGCTGCACCAGCGCGGTGTGCGCGGGGATCTGGAGGGTCAGCAGCGGCAGGAAGTCCTGCGGCGGGGCGGAGCGGACGCGGCCGAGGAGCCGTTCGGCGTCGAGGCGGCGGGCCCCGCGGAACCTCACCCGGTCGACGAGCATGTCGATGGTCTTCTTCGGGTCGGCGAGCTGCCCGGGGAACACCCCCACGTCGTAGGCGGGGACCTCGCGGATCAGCGACCGGCCGTGGGTGTCGGTGATGGGGGCGCGTTTCGGCTCCTCGGTCACGACGGCGAGCCGCTGGCCCGGCCCCAGGCTCGTGTGGATGATCGAGGGCTTCCAGACGACCTTCCACTTGCCGCCGACGCGGCGCAGGTGCATGAGCCCCGGGTACTCCCACGGCTGGCCGTTCTCACCGAGGTCGATCTTGACGGTGAAGCGCGCGTCGGCCTCGTCGCCCTTCTGGACGATCTGGTCGGCGTCGCCGTCCCTGACGCCGGTGCCGAGCGACAGCCGCAGCGACGCGGCGTCGAGCTGCTGCGACACCCGGCTCAGCGCGCCCGCGACCTCCTCGCGGTCCACGCCGACGGTCTTCTTCGCGGCGGCCTCGTAGTTGCCGACCTGCCAGGCGATGAGGAAGTCGCGGACGGCCGGCATCGCCGAGGGCTCGGCCCAGCATCCGGTCGTCAACCCCGCGACCAGGGCACCGCTCACCGTCAGGGCGGCCGTCCGGCGCCGCGCGTCGCGGATCCGGCCGGGCCTGCGCATCGGGCCTGGGTTCGTCATCGACACCCTTCACCGTCTCCTGAACCGGGCCGCCGCCGCCCGCTGCATTTCCCGTTCGGCTTCCCGCTTGGCGATGGCCTGGCGCTTGTCGTAGGTCTTCTTACCACGTGCCAGACCGATCTCGACCTTGGCCCTGCCGTCCTTGAAGTACAGGGACAGCGGGACCAGCGTCCAGCCCGGCTCCGACGACCTTGCGATGATCTTCTGGATCTCGCGTTTGTGCAACAGGAGCTTGCGGCGACGACGCGGAGCGTGGTTCGTCCACGTCCCCTGCGTGTATTCGGGGATGTGGACGTTCTCCAGCCACACCTCCCCGTCCATGACGTGGGCGTAGCCGTCGGCGAGGGAGGCGCGCCCGGCGCGCAGGGCCTTGACCTCCGTGCCCACCAGCACCATGCCCGCCTCCCACGTGTCTTCGATGTGGTAGTCGTAGCGGGCGCGCTTGTTCTGGGCGATGAGCCTGCGCCCTGTGTCCTTCTTGCGCGCGGTGTCCCGTGCCACGTCATCAACCCTTGTTCGGCGTTCCGGTCGTTGCCCGACGTTTCAGTCGTCTCGGTCGGTCGTCGTCTCGGTCAGTCGTCGTCCGGCAGTGCGGCGCGCAGACCGCGCAGCACCGTCCGGGCGCGCTGCTCGGCCGCCCGGGGCGGGCGGTCCGCGGAGACCGTGATGTCGGGTTCGATCCCCACCCCGTCGAGGTTACGGCCGCTCGGGGTCCGGTAGCGACCGACCGTCAGCTCGATCACCGAGCCGTCGGCGAGCGTGACGGCCTCCTGTACCGACGCCTTCCCGTACGTACGCGATCCTATGATCACTGCGCGGTCGCGGTCACGGAGAGAGCCGGCGACGACCTCCGCCGCGCTCGCGGTGCCGGCGTCGACGAGCACGACGAGCGGGATCCGGGCGTCGCCCGGCCGGGTGACCCGGTAGTCGCGCACCGGCCCGCTGCGCGGCCGGTAGCTCGCCACGGGACCGCCGTCCAGGAACGCCGAGGCGGTCTCGACGGCCTCCTCCAGCAGCCCGCCCGGGTTGCCGCGCAGGTCCAGCATGACGCCGCCGCTCGGGCGGCCGGGCGGCGACGCGCCGGTCACGGCCGCGCGGACGCGCCGGCCCGTGCCCCGGGTGAAGGCGTCGACCCGGATCAGCCGGGCGTGCTCGGGAAGGTCGGTCACGGTGACGTCCTCGTCGGAGACCTGCGTGCGGACGAGGTGGAAGCGCCGTGTCCGGCGGTCGCGTTCGACGGTGAGTTCGACGGGGTCTCCGGATCGTCCTCGCAGGGCCTTCGCCACCCGCCTGACGTCCCAGCCGCCCACGGACAGGCCGCCGACGCGGGTGATGACGTCGCCGGCGCGGATGCCCGCGCGGGCGGCGGGAGTGCCCGGCTGGACGCTCGCGACGAGCACCCGGCCGCCGGACCGCCCGTTTCCGGTGCCGCCGGAGCCGTCCTCGGTGCCGAGCCACAGCCCCACGCCCCCGTAGACGCCGCTGAGGCGTCCCTCGACGTCGTCGTACTCGCGGGCCGAGTAGTAACGCGCCCACCGGTCGCCGAGGACGCCCAGCATGCCGTCGATCGCCGCGCGGTCGAGCTCACCGCGTTCGACGGGCTCGGCCGCGTGCCGCCCGATCTGTGCGGCCGCCTCGCCGAGCACCGACCCGTCCGCGACCGCGGTGGGCCGGCTCGGACCCGATCCGGACACCACCCCCGCCCCGTACGCGCAGACGATCGCGGCCGCGACGGCGGTACCGCGCAGCAGTGACCCGGTCCGACGTTCACGGGGGGGTTGCCGGCGCCGCCTCCCCCGGAGCGGCACGATCCGGAACATGCGGCAAGTGTAGAGCGGCGCGGCGGGCCGGATCCGGGGGGTGCGCCGGATCCGGCCACCGTCAGATCTTCAGGTATCTCCGCAGGGTGAGGAACGACGCCACCGCGCACAGCAGGACGCCGAAGCAGATCGAGACGATGATGACGGCGATCACCGTGCTCCAGCCGAGCTGGCTGACGAGCTGGACGTCCCCCGCCAGCCGGTCGATCAGCAGCTTCTTGCTGAAGACCAGCAGGATGGACGCGAACCCGCCGCCGATCAGGCCGGCGATGGCGCCCTCCAGGATGAACGGCAGCTGGATGTAGGTGTTGGACGCGCCGACCAGGCGCATGATGCCCGTCTCCCGGCGGCGGTTGAACGCCGAGAGCCGGACGGTGTTGCCCACGAGCAGGACCGCGGCGATCACCTGGATGAGCGCGATCGTCAGCGCGGCGACCTGAAGGCCGTTCAAGATGCGGAAGAACCGCTTGAGGATCTCCTGCTCGTTGATGACGGTGTCGACGCCGGGCTGGCCGAGCATCGCCTGCGCGACCGGCTTGTACTCCTCGGGGTTCTTCAGCTTGACCCGGAACGAGTCGGGGATGTCGCCCTCGCGGGTGCTCTCCACGAAGCCGGGCGAGCCGGCGAAACGGTCCTTGAAGCGCTGGTAGGCCTGCTGCTTGTTCTCGTACTGGACCTGGGAGACCTGGGGCATCTGCTCCAGCTGCTGCCTGAGCGCCTGCCGCTGCTGCTCGGTGACGTCCTGCTTCTGGCAGCTCGGGTTCGAGCTGGTCTTGGCGCACAGGAAGATCGAGACCTCGATCTTGTCGTACCAGTAGCTCTTGGAGGCGGCGACCTGTTGCCGAAGGAGCAGTCCGGTGCCGAAGAGCGCCATGGCGATGGCGACGGTGATGACGAGGGAGATCGTCATCGTCATGTTCCGGCGGAGACCGATCCAGATCTCCTGGAGAACGAACTGTACGCGCATGCCTCGCTGTCCTTGATCGCCTGTGTCCCGCCGGAAGCCTGGCCGGTCCGCGCTGAACCGCGGCCCGGTGCGGGGCGGTTCCTACCTGGGTGCCCTCGGGGTGACGTACGACCCGGCAGGAGTCGATGGTTCAGATGGGGGTGCCGTGGAGGGTACCGGGCCCCGGCCCGGATCGCAGGCGGACGTCCTCCCGCGCTCCCCGGCGCACATGGTCAATAGGCCTGCCCGTACACGCCGCGCGACTGGTCGCGGACGACCCGTCCGTCCTCCAGCTCGACGACGCGCTTGCGGAACGCGTCGACGATCGCGGCGTCGTGGGTGGCCATCACGACGGTGGTGCCGGTCCGGTTGATGCGGTCCAGCACCTTCATGATGCCGATCGAGGTGGCCGGGTCGATGTTTCCCGTCGGCTCGTCCGCGAGGAGGATCATCGGCCGGTTGACGAACGCCCGCGCGATGGCGACGCGCTGCTGCTCGCCACCGGACAGCTCGTGCGGCATCCGGTGCGCCTTGCCCTCCAGGCCGACGAGGTCGATGACCTCGGGGACGACCTTGGCGATGAAGCGCCGCGGCTTGCCGATCACCTCGAGGGCGAACGCGACGTTCTCGAAGACGTTCTTGTTGGGAAGCAGGCGGAAGTCCTGGAAGACGCAGCCGATCCTGCGGCGCAGGTGCGGCACCCTCCAGTTGCTCAGCCTGTTGAGGTCCTTGCCCGCCACGTGCACGTGACCCTGGGAAGGACGTTCTTCCTTCAGGATGAGGCGCAGGAAGGTCGACTTGCCCGAGCCGGACGGCCCCACCAGGAACAGGAACTCGCCCTTCTCGATGGCGACGTTCACGTGCTGCAGAGCGGGCCGGTTCTGGCTCGGATAGACCTTGGTGACGTTGTCGAAGTGGATCACGGCTGCATCACGGCGGTTCGGTCTCTAGGGGTTGGGGAGCGGCCCGGTCCGTGGGCCGCGGTGTCGTCCGCGGCCGCCGGTCCGTGCCGCCCGGCTCCGCGACCAGGCGGGACGCGGAGCCCTCGTGCAGTGTAGAGGGGACGGGCGGGTGTCTCGTCCCACTCGGCAAGGAGCGTGGGCGCGGCGCGGCCACATCCCCTGATCAGCCCGCGGCGTCCGATCAGTGCCATGTGAACCGTCTCCTGACGTCCGGCCGATTCATACCGTCAAGCTCCCGGACTTGCCGAAACGACCATACAGCCCGGCTACGCTGGATGATGGCGAAAGATACCTATTAGGTCGACGGATACCGGAGCAGGTCGGCGTCACGTCGGACGGACCCGCACGTCGTCCGGAGATTGGGGCCCACGACATGAGCTGCGACCATCTGATCTGTGCTCGGTGCGCGTACCCGGTGGTGGAGGGGCGCTGCCCCACCTGCCGGGAGGCCCGCTCGGAGCTGCACCGTCACGGACCGTTCGCCTCGCCCGCCCTCGTTCTCGCCGGCCTGATCGCCCTGCTGTTCGTGGCCCTCGTTCTGCAGCGCGCCTACGGCTGAACGCGCGGCCGGGCCGGGAAGGGTCGAGGAAGGTCGGGTCGGGGGGACGGACGTCGCACGTCAGGGCTCTTCCTTCGGCGGCGGGGCGGCGGCCTTGGTGATCGCGCCCTCGTCGGCGATGACGTGGGCCTTGGGCCGTCCCTCGTGCTCTCCGCCGTTCTCGCCGTCCCGGCCGGCGCCGTCGTTCTTGTCGTTCCGCCCGGCGCGGGGCGGATCGTACGCGGCGAAATGGTAGATCGCGCCGGTGTCGACCTGCCTCCCCTCGACGGTGCCGTCGAGCAGGTGCTCGGCCTCCTCGGGGATCTCCGGCCTGGGGGCGCCGGGTTTCTTCGCGACGAGCGAGGTGTTGCGGAACATCGAGTAGACGATCAGGCCGCCGCCGTCCTCCGTGCGGAGCCCGAAGTAGGGGAACGGCGTGGCCGTGAAGACGACCTGGAGCGTGAGGTCGTCCTTCTTCGCCTTCTTCTTGGCGCGCCTGGACTCCTTGTAGAAGCCGGTCGTGATGGGGCTGGACCTGATCACCTTCGCGGCGACGCTGCGGCCTCCCTCGGCGGCGACCGTCGCATGGATGCCGATCATCTCGCGGGGACGGATCAGCAGGGACGGATCGTCCTTGCTGAGCGGCTCGGCGTAGCCGTCGTCGTCGACGGTGATCTCCGGCAGCTTCACCTTGCGGTGCAGCACCGTGGCGAGGGCGAGCTTCCAGTGGTCGGACGGGCCGCGCAGCACGAACGCCATCAGCACCCTGCGCTCGCTCTCGGGCTCGCCCAGCACGGACCGGTTCACCACCGCCAGGAACCACTGCGGGTAGGCGGCGTCCTTGAGCTTCGGGACGTACAGCTCGGGGTCGTCGTACACGAAGCGGCGCACCGGGTCGCCGTCATAGGCGGCCTTGCGGAACTCGGCCGCGGTGAGCTGGGACTGCCCGTCGGACGTCCAGGTCAGCGCCAGCCGCTCGTCGCCCGCGGCCCTGGCGACGTCCTCGTCGGTGACGTAGGTGCGGAACGCCCGCTCGGCGACCTCGGGCGTCAGGGGCACGGGCTCGGGCGGCGCCGTCGTGGGCACGCCCGCGGTGGGCCGCGCCTCCGGCGCGTCCCCGGCGCAGCCCGCGGCGATGAGCGCCAGGATGAGCGGCACCACGGCCGCGACCATCCGCGTGAACCTGTGCACTGAGCGTCGTCCCCCGGACCGCGTTCCCCGCCGGCCGCCGTCCGGCCGGTCGCCCTCGGCCCGTGATTCTGCCATCCACATGATATTGACCGCGTGATCCCGTCCGGCGGCCGAGCGACCGCCCGCCGGCCCCCGGGCACGGGCGCGACGAGACCAAGACGGCCGAGCGGGGCGACGAACTGGGACGACGGACGGCAAGCGCGGGCGGGAACGACGGCACAGGGGGCGATGAGCACTGCCCGGACGGCGATAGGCTCGGGGCGTGGCAGCCATCGAACCCGAAGAGCAGCTCAAGGAGCTCGCCTCGACCCTGTCCGGCATCGAAGAGGTGCTGGATCTCGACGGCATGCGGCGAGAGATCGCCGAGCTGCGCGAGCAGTCGGCCGATCCCGACCTGTGGAGCGACCAGGAGCGCGCCCAGAAGGTGACGCGCCGTCTGTCGCACCTGGAGAGCGAACTGAACAGGGTCGAGAGCCTGCGGCAGCGGCTCGACGACGCCGCGACCCTGTACGAACTCGCCCGCGAGATGGACGACGCCGACACGCGGGCCGAGGCCGACGAGGAGCTGGCGTCGCTGCGCAAGGCCGTCCAGCAGCTCGAGGTACGCACCCTGATGTCGGGCGAGTACGACCACCGGGAAGCGCTGATCACCATCAACGCGCAGGCCGGCGGGGTCGACGCGGCCGACTGGGCCCAGCTGCTCCAGCGGATGTACCTGCGGTGGGCCGAGCGGCACAACTACCCGACCGAGGTGTACGAGACGTCCTACGCCGAAGAGGCCGGGATCAAGTCCACGACGTTCGCCGTCAAGGCCCCCTACGCGTACGGGACGCTGCGCGGCGAGCACGGCACCCATCGGCTGGTGCGGATCTCACCGTTCGACAACCAGGGCCGGCGGCAGACCTCGTTCGCGGGACTGGACGTCGTTCCCGTCGTCGAGCAGAGCGACCACGTCGAGATCGACGAGAACGACCTGCGCATCGACGTCTACCGCTCGTCGGGGCCGGGCGGCCAGGGCGTCAACACCACCGACTCGGCGGTGCGGATCACCCACATCCCGACCGGCATCGTCGTGTCCTGCCAGAACGAGCGCAGCCAGATCCAGAACCGCGCGACGGCGATGAGCGTCCTGCAGGCCAAGCTCCTGGAGCGCAAGCGCCAGGAGGAGGCGGAGAAGATGTCCGAGCTGCGCGGCGAGGGCACGAGCAGCTGGGGCACGCAGATCCGCAACTACGTGCTGCACCCGTTCAAGATCGTGAAGGACCTGCGCACCGGCGTCGAGGTCGGCAACACCGCCGCCGTCCTGGACGGCGAGATCGACGAGTTCATCGAGGCCGAGATCCGCTGGCTGCGTCAGCAGGAGCAGAAGCAGCAGGAGGAGAAGCAGAAGCAGGAGAGCGGCTGAGCCGGCCCGCCGCCCCCGAGCCCCGCCGGAAGATCTTCTGGCGAGATTTCGTGTTCGCAGAGTAACTCCTTGATCACTCTGCGAGGATGACGGCCGGTCCGCAAACACCGTCGCCACTCGGGGGGCAGCATGCCCGCACGCACCGTCGCCGTCGCGTCACTCCTGTCGTCCGGCCTGTTCGCCGCCGCGCTGACCGCGGGATGCTCGGGCGGCTCCTCCTCCGCCGACCCGGCGAGGCGGGGACGTCCCCCGCTGACCAAGGAGCAGGCGGCGCGGGTGCTGGCGACCTACACCGCGGCCGCCGACCGCGCCGGCCGCAGGTTCGACCGCCGCGCACTGCGCACGGTCGAGACCGAGCCGCAGCTCACCATGGACGTCGCCGCGCTCAAGCTCCGGCGCGTCGTCAAACGGCCCACGGGCAGGCTGAAGTTCACGCAGACGGCGTTCTACATCCCCCGGCTCACCGGCTACCCGCAGTGGTTCGTCGCCGGGGCCGTCAGCGGACACGGAGACGAGGCGGTCCGGCACGCGATGCTGTTCACGCGGGCGAAGCCCGGCGCGCCGTGGCTCCTGACCATCGCGCCCCACCCCGGAGACACCTCCCTGACGAACGTGGCGCTCGACCGCGACGGCTACGCCACCCCCGTCGCCCCCGGCGCGAAAGACCTCGCGGTCTCCCCCGGCAGGCTGCCCGCGGCGCACGCCGCCCTTCTCACCGAAGGCCCCGGCGCGGACGGCGCCTCCGTCCTCGCCGACGGACCCCAGACCACCGAGACCTACAAGGCCCTGAAGGAAGGCGAGAAGACCCTGGCGCGACGGGGCGTGACCCTGTCGTCCCGCTTCTCCGCCACCCCCTACACGGTCTACGCGCTGCGCACCAAGAACCGCGGAGCGCTCGTCTGGTACGTCCTGAAGCAGACGGAGGCGTACTCCTCGTCCCGTCCGGGCACGTTGTCGGTGAGCGGCGACCTCGTCGGACTCGCCCCGGCCAGAGCCCGCAGGACGCGCATGGACGCCACCGTCCTCGTGCAGTACCTGGCCGCCGTCCCGCCGAAGGGCCGCGCCACGGTCATCGGCATGTACCGCAAGGCCGTGAGCGTCCAGTAGAACTCGCGTTCACCCCGGAACTCCGCCGGGTGCCGGGCCGTCCCGCTACCTCTGACCGCTGCAGCAGGCCCCGGCCCCCGGTGGTGGTCGCCGAACCTTCCGGTGTGCCGCCAAAAGGCGGCACACCGGAAGGTCGGTGTCACGACTGGGACGGCAGGGAGCTGGCGGTCACCAGGGTGCGGATCGCGCCCAAGGCCACCGACAGAGTCGCCAGGTCGAAGCTGTCGCTCTCCCAGATCTCACTGAGGGTCTGGTTGGCGCGCTGGACGGCCGGCTTGTTCTTCTCCGCCCACAGCACCATGCGCTCCTCCGGGGACTCGCCCGGCTTGCTGGTGACCAGGACGTCGCGGGTGAGCGCCGCGTGCGCCGTGTACAGGTCGTCGCGGAGGGCAGAACGCGCCATCGACCGCCACTTGTCGTCGCGCGGCAGGGCGATGATGCGCTCACGCAGCCGAGAAAGCTGCAGCCGGTCCGCGAGGTCGAAGTACACCTCGGCGACCTCTTCCACCGGACGGCCCGTCTCGTGGGCGATGGTGACGAGGTCGAAGGTGGAGAAGGCGGGCACGAACGACGCGCACTGCTCGGCGAGCTCGTCCGGCACACCCCGTTCGGCGAAACCGTCCCTGCGCTGCTCGAACGCCGCGAGGTCCAGCCCGACGAGCAGCTTCGACACGTTGGCGCGCAGCGTCTGCGCGCCGCCGGCGAAGAAGTCGATCGTCTCGCGGATGTCGAACGGGGGACGCCGGTTGTGCAGCAGCCAGCGGGCGCCGCGCTCGGTGAGCTTGCGCGCCTCCAGCAGCATCGCGATCTGCGTGGACTCCGACACCTGGTGCTCCAGGGCCTCCACCGACTTCCAGAACCGCGGCATGCCGAACACGTCCCGGGCGACGAGGTAGGCGCGGGCGATGTCCGGCGACGACGCGCCCGTCTCCTCGTTCATCCGGAACACGAACGTGGAGCCGCTGGCGTTGACCAGGTCGTTCACGACGGCCGTCGTGATGATCTCGCGGCGCAGCGGGTGCCGGTCCATGTAGGACCTGAACCGCTCCCGCAGCGGCGTCGGGAAGTAGCCGACCAGCCAGGACTCCAGGTACGGGTCGTCGGCCAGGTCGGAGGCCATGAGGTCGTCGTCCAGGGCGAGCTTGGTGTAGGCGAGCAGCACCGCGAACTCGGGGCCGGTGAGCCCCAGGCCGGACTGCCGCCGCTCGGCGAGCGCCTTGTCGTCCGGCAGGAACTCCAGGCTCCGCTGGAGCCGCCCGTCGCGTTCGAGCTTGCGCAGGTACCGGGCGTGGATGTGCAGCATCGACGGCGCCTGTGCGCGGGACGCGGCGAGCACCACGTTCTGCGCGTAGTTGTCCCGCAGGACGAGCCTCGCGACCTCGTCGGTCATCTCGTACAGCAGGGCGTCGCGCTGCTTGCCGGTCAGCTCGCCGTCCCGCACCACCTGGCCGAGGAGGATCTTGATGTTGACCTCGTGGTCGGAGGTGTCCACCCCGGCGGCGTTGTCGATGAAGTCGGTGTTGATGCGGCCGCCGTTCAGGGCGTACTCGATGCGGCCGAGCTGCGTCACCCCGAGGTTGCCGCCCTCCACGACGACCCGGGCGCGCAGGTCGGCGCCGTTCACCCGCACGGGGTCGTTCGCCTTGTCGCCCACGTCGGCGTGGCTTTCCATCGACGACTTCACGTAGGTGCCGATGCCGCCGTTCCACAGCAGGTCGACCGGCGCCGTGAGGATCGCCTTGATCAGTTCGTGCGGGGTGAGGGCCTTCACCCCGTCGTCGATGCCGAGCGCCTCGGCCATCTGCGGGGTCACCGGGATCGACTTGGCGGTGCGGGGGAACACGCCCCCGCCCTTGGAGATCAGGGAGGCGTCGTAGTCGGCCCACGAGCTGCGGGGCAGCTCGAACAGGCGGCGGCGTTCGGCGAACGAGGTCGCCGGGTCCGGGTCGGGGTCGACGAAGATGTGCCGGTGGTCGAACGCCGCGACGAGCCGGATGTGCTCCGACAGCAGCATCCCGTTGCCGAACACGTCCCCGGACATGTCGCCGATGCCGACGACCGTGAAGTCCTCGCGCTGGACGTCCTTGCCGAGGGCGCGGAAGTGGTACTTGACCGACTCCCAGGCGCCGCGGGCGGTGATGCCCATGCCCTTGTGGTCGTAGCCGACCGAGCCGCCGGAGGCGAACGCGTCGCCGAGCCAGAAGCCGTACTCGGCGGCGATCTCGTTGGCGAGGTCGGAGAACGTCGCGGTCCCCTTGTCGGCGGCGACGACCATGTAGGTGTCGTCGCCGTCGTGGCGGACGACGTTCGGCGGCGGGACGACCTCGCCGTCCACGAGGTTGTCGGTCAGGTCGAGCAGGCCGGAGACGAAGTCCTTGTAGCACTCGATCCCGGCCTTCTGCCAGGCCTCCCGGTCCACCGACGGGTCGGGGAGCTGCTTGCCGACGAACCCGCCCTTGGCGCCCGCGGGGACGATCACGGTGTTCTTCACCGCCTGCGCCTTGACCAGGCCGAGGATCTCGGTGCGGAAGTCCTCGCGCCGGTCGGACCAGCGCAGCCCGCCGCGCGCCACCGACCCGAACCGCAGGTGCACGCCCTCCACCTTCGGGGAGTAGACGAAGATCTCGGACGTGGGGCGGGGCTCCGGCAGGTCCGGGATGGCCCGCGGGTCGAACTTCATCGCCAGGTAGGGCTTGCCCTGGTAGAAGTTGGTGCGCAGCGTCGCCCTGACGAGCGCGAGGTAGGCGCGCAGGATGCGGTCCTCGTCGAGGCTGGCGACCTCCTCCAGCTTGCCCTCGATCTCCTCGGCGATCCCGGCGCTGCGTTCCTGTTCGCCCTCCGCCATCGACGGGTCGAGGCGGCTCTCCCACAGCCGCATGATCAGCCGGGTGATGGACGCGTTGCGCAGCAGCACCTGCTCGATGTAGCGCTTGGAGAACGTCGTGCCGACCTGCCGCAGGTACATGGCGTAGGCGCGCAGGATCATCGCCTGCCACCAGTGGAGCCCGACGTGCAGGACGAGGGCGTTGAAGCCGTCGTTTTCGATCTCGCCGTTCCACAGGCGGGTGAACGCCTCCTGGAACAGGTCCTTCACCGCGTCCTCGGGGACGTCGGGGGAATGCTCGTAGCGGAGCCCGAGGTCGTAGATGAAGAACCGCCGGCCGCAGGCGGGCGTGATCTCGTACGGCCGCTCGTCGACGACCTCGACGCCCATGTTGTGCAGCAGCGGCAGCATCTTCGACAGCGAGATCGGCTCGCCGAGCCGGTAGATCTTCATGCGGCGTTCGCCGGGCCCGGCGCTGAACGGCTCGTACAGGCTGATCGAGGTGTCGCGGTCGGAGTCGAGTTTTTCGAGGCGGCGCAGGTCGGCGACCGCGGTGCGGGCCGGGAAGTCGGCCTTGTACGCCTCGGGGAAGGCGTCCCCGAACCGGCGCAGGAGGGCTCCGGAACGCTCCTCGCCGCACTGCTCGACGACCGCGTCGGCCAGGTCGTCCGCCCATGACCGGATGGCCGCGGCGAGCCGGGATTCGAGCTCGGCCGCGTCCACGTCGGGAAGCGGGCGGCCGGGTTCGCCGCGGACCACGACGTGCAGCCGCGCCAGCATCGACTCGGTGACGTTGGCGCTGTAGTCGACGCTGACGCCGTCGAACGCCTCCCGCAGCAGCTCCTGGATGCGCAGCCGGACCTCGGTCGTGTAGCGGTCGCGCGGCAGGTACACCATGCACGACATGTAGCGGCCGTACAGGTCCTTGCGCAGGAACAGCCGGAGCTGGCGGCGCTCGCGCAGCCGCAGGACGCCGAGCGCGATGTGCAGCAGGTCGTCGACGGAGATCTGGAACAGCTCGTCGCGGGGGTAGCTCTCCAGGATCTCGATGAGGTCCTGGCCGTCGTAGCTGTCGGGCGTGAACCCGGCGCGCTCCAGCACCTCGTCCAGCTTGCGGTTCAGGACGGGCACGTGCGCGATCGACGCGCTGTAGGCGACGTGGGTGAACAGGCCGAGGAACCGCCGCTCCCCGACGACCTCGCCGGACGCGTCGAACTTCTTCACCCCGATGTAGTCCAGGTACTGGGGGCGGTGGACCGTGGAGCGCGAGTTCGCCTTGGTGAGCACCAGAAGGTTCTTATCGGTCGCCTTCTCCCGCACTTCGGGGGGCAGTGCGGCGAAGCTGCCGGACTCGCGCGTGTCGCTGCGCAGGATGCCGAGGCCGGTGCCGGTCTCGGGGCGCAGCGCGGTCTTGTCGTCGCTGAGCGTGTAGTCGCGGTAGCCGAGGAAGGTGAAGTGCCCGTCCGCCAGCCATTCGAGGAGCTCGACGCCTTCGGCGAGTTCCTTGTCGGGCAGCGGGGGCGGGTTCTCCCGGATGGCGGCGGCGACCTCCCGGGCGCGCGCCCGCATCTTCGGCGCGTCCTCGACGGCGACGCGCACGTCGTTCAGGACGCGCAGCAGGTCCTTCTCCAGCTCCTCCAGGACGGCCTTGTCGCTGGTGCGGTCGATCTCGATGTGGATCCACGACTCGTCGACGTCGGTGTCGCTGTCGAGCTTGGCGCGGAAGCCCTTGAGGTGGCCCGCGACGTCGCGGTCCACACCGAGGAGCGGATGGACGATCAGGTGCGTGGTCAGCTGGTGCCGGCTGATCTCCATCGTCACCGAGTCGACGAGGAAGGGCATGTCGTCGGTGACGACCTGGACGACCGTGTGCCCCGGGTCCCAGCCGAACTCTTCCACCGTGGGGGTGAAGACGCGGACCTTGGCGCGTCCCTGGGGCCGTTCCTCACCGAGGGCCCGGTGCGCCAGCGCGGGACCGCAGACGTCGGAGAGGTCCCGGGCGGCCAGGTCCTCGTGGGCGACGTGCCGGTAGTAGAGACGGAGGAAGGCGAAGGTCTCCTCCACGTCTCCGCGCGCCCCCGATCGCTGCGCGCATGTCTCTGCTGCCCGCCGGAGCAGGTCGTCCTTCGCTGAATCGAGCATGCCGCTCATCAACTCTCCCCTAGAGACCGTTCGCCACCCCGTTGTGGCGACGCTCACGCGTCAGCGTAACCAGGAAACGATCCAAAACCGACCTGCCCGGCCGGAAGGTCAACGTGGCCTATCCCACCCTGACGGACGCTGCACGACGGCCCTAAGGGATGCCCGAAAACCGCTATCAGCCGGAGCCCTGCCGGCCCCCGCCACCGCCGCCCGACTGGCCTCCGCCGCCGGGATCGCCGCCGCCGTCGCCGGGCGGCTCGTCGGTCGGGGGGTCCTCCGGCTCGGTCGGTTCGTCGTCGGGGGGCGTCGGCTGCGAGGTCGGCGGCGACGTCGGCCCCGTCGGCTCACCGGTGGGATCGGGGTCGCCGGTCGGCGACGACGGAACCTCCGTCGGCGACGTGCTGTCCGGCGGCGGGGAGGTGGTGGGCTCCTGCGGCTCCTCCTCGACG
>DATCLF010000003.1:0-18555 GCA_036564055.1 Spirillospora sp. | reverse complement strand
GGGCGCGGCCGTGGTGGTCAGGGGCACCGCGTCCACGCCGGTGATGATCCGCGCCGAGCGCGAGCCGGCGGCCTCCTGAGAACCGCGGAGCCGGACGCCGGGGCGTCAGGGCCGGCTCTCGCCGGGTCGGCGGCGGACCGGCGGACGAGGGCGCGGGCCGATTTGCGTGCCGGGGATAACCTGGGGTCAGTACGCCCGGTGGCGGGGAGCGTCGGGTCCGACGCCCCGGCCGGGAGGCGGTCGGCGTCGACCGTCCGCATCGCATTCGGTGGCCGTGCCCGGACAGGCCGCCGGCCACCGCTCATCTGAATCGACAAGCGCGGATCAGCGCCTCGGAACCCGAGGCACGAGACGCGCAGGACCCTATCCGCACCCGAATCCGCTCCGACGACCCGCTCCCGCGCGGACACCGGGCCTACGGGCTCTCCGACGGCCCTCCCCGCCCCGGTTAGGTAATTTCCCCTATGGCGATTACTCCGTCCGGCGGGCAAAGTCGTATTCAGCAGCAGGGGGACCTCCGTCCCCTCGCAGGAAGAAGGCAATGATGTCGAACACGCCCCCACATCGCTGACGACTTCCGAGCTCGCCGAGATCCTGTTCTGCTGCGGGCTCCAGGAGTCCGACCGTCCCACCCCCGAGCAGGTCCGCACCGCGATCGACGCCAGGCTCGGCGCCGGGGACGTCCGCTCCGCCTGCCTCGCCGTCGTCGCCCAGGAGGCGGGCGACCACCCCGAGACGTACGTCACGCGGATGCGCTGGGCGCTCAGCACCGTGTCCGCGGCCTACCGGCGTGACCTCGACACCGCCGCCTGACCACCCGCACGACACCGCGACGAGGGAGGAAGCCCCGATGCGCTCACCGTTCACCGACCGCCGCGAGGACATCGTCCCGCGTTCGCTCCGCGACCTGCTCGCCACGGACGAGGCTCCCGCCACGGAAGAAGGACACCGGCGTCGACGACGCAGGATGATGATCACCCGGCGCGGCGCCTGACCACCGCGCCCCACCTGCCGCGAGCCGTCGGCCCCGCCGCGGCCCGTCCGAGGACGGCCCGGCGGGGTCAGTGGCGCTGCTTGCTGGGCTTGCTGCTCTTCTTGGACTTCTTCTTGCTCTTCTTGCTCTTCTTGTGGTCGCTGTCCGGCTCCCACTCGTACCCGGCGACACCACGCTCGCAGTAGCTGTCGCTGACCTTCGTGTCGGTCGCGTCGTGCTCGCACCACCGGTCCTCACCGCATGCGCTCAACCCGCACGCGGCGATCAGAACGGCCAGCGCCAGGGTCGCGGGACGTGTTCTCGACATGATCGGCCTCTCCGACGGCGGTCCGGGCGGCGTCACGGCGACGCCGACGTGGCTTCGACGACCGCGGCCGGGCAAAGCGTTCCAATGACACGAAACCGGCAGATGACGGGCTCCGGTCGCGACCGTGCCCACGGCCGTGAGCGAGGAGCCGACGCAGGGCCGGAACGTCCGTCCCGGCGACGGCCGCCGCGAATACCGTAGCGGCGCGCTCACGGAGAAGACGGCTCTTCCGTGCGAACACCGCGTCACCGCCCGGACGCCGGCCGCTTCCGCCCGCGCGCCGCGAAGGCCGAGGAGCGCCTGTGCGCCATCGCATGATCGCGGAACTGCGCCAACACGGCCGCGCTCGCGAAGGCATCCATCTGCCGACGTCCTCGTCCCACGACGTTCGCCATGGTCAGCGGGCCTCCGCGTCCTTCAGGCGGGCCCTCCGACCGGAGATGTGCGCACCGTCACGTGGCCGTAATACTGGGGGGATGGTCGAAGACGAACGCTGGAAGGCGAGATTCCGGGCCGCCCGGATGAGCCTCCCCCGATGGGCCAGAGACGCACCGAATCGCAGCATCTTCCGGTCGAACGCGAGCGGAACCTGGGAGATTTACACGTGGGACCGCGCCACCGGCGCGCAACGCCAGGTGACCGACCGCCCGAACGGCACCCTGATCGCCGCGATCGACCCGTCCGGTGAATGGGTCTGGTGGTTCGCCGACACCGACGGCGACGAGTTCGGCGTGTGGAGACGCGTCCCGTTCGACGCCGGGGAAGGGGCCGAGAGCGTCCCCGCCGTCCCCGAGCTCGAACCGTCGTACCCGGCGGGCCTGTGCCTCGGCCGCAGCGGCCTCGCCGTCGTCGGGCGGACGACCGACGACGGCACCACCATCCACCTGTGCCAGACCGGCGCCTCGCCCGAGGTGCTCTACCATCACGCGGAGGACGCGCACGTCGCCGCCCTGTCGCGCGGCGAGAGCCTGATCGCGATCGGCCACAGCGAACACGGCGACAGCCGCCACATGGCGCTGCGGGTCGTGCGGCCCGACGGCGCCACGGTGCGCGACCTGTGGGACGGCCCCGGCAAAGGCGTCTACGCGGCCGGGTTCGCCCCCGTCGAGGGGGACTCGCGCCTCCTGGTCAACCACGAGCGGCGCGGCCGGGACGAGCTGCTGATCTGGGACCCGGTCGTCGGCACCGAGAAGGAGATCATCCTCGACCTGCCCGGCGAGATCGACGCGACCTGGTACCCCGACGCGACCGCGCTGCTGATCTCCCACTCGCACGAGGCGCGCGACGAGCTGTACCGGTACGACCTGGCCGACGAGAGCCTGACCAGGCTCGACACGCCGCGCGGGGTCATCGGCGACGCCGACGTCCGCCCGGACGGCACCGTCGAGTACTTCTGGTCGTCGGCCGCCGAGCCGCCGGTGATCCGGTCCACGTCCGGCACGGTGGTGCTCACGCCTCCGGGGCCCGCCGCGCCCCCGTCCGTCCCGGTCGAGGACGTGTGGGTGGACGGTCCGGGCGGCCGCATCCACGCCCTCGTCAGCAAGCCGGACGGCGACCGCCCGTACCCGACCGTGTTCGACGTCCACGGCGGCCCGACCGCGCAGGACGACGACTCGTTCGACCCGGCGGTCGCCGCCTGGGTGGACCACGGGTTCGCCGTCGTCCGCGTGAACTACCGGGGCTCGACCGGCTACGGGTCGCGGTGGCGCGACGCCATCGAGGAACGCGTCGGCCTCACCGAGCTGGAGGACATCAAGGCCGTCCGCGACTGGGCGGTGTCGAGCGGGCTCGCCGACCCGGAGCGGCTCGTGCTGACGGGCGGGTCGTGGGGCGGGTTCCTCACCCTGCTCGGTCTCGGCACCCAGCCCGACGACTGGAGCGTCGGCGTCGCGGCCGTTCCCGTCGCCGACTACGTCGCCGCGTACGAGGAGGAGATGGAGGCGCTCCAGGCGTTCGACCGGTCGTTGTTCGGCGGCTCCCCCGACGACGTCCCCGACCGCTACCGCGAGTCCTCTCCGATCACCTACGTCTCGAAGGTCCGGGCACCGGTCCTGATCCTCGCCGGGGAGAACGATCCCCGCTGCCCGATCCGGCAGATCGAGAACTACCTGGACCGCCTGAAGGAACTGGGCCATCCGCACGAGGTGTACCGGTACGACGCCGGGCACGGCTCCCTCGTCGTCGAGGAGCGGATCGCCCAGATGGCCGCCGAGATCGACTTCGCCCGCAGGCATCTGGGCATGTCCTGATCGTCCCCGGGGGCGGGCGCGGGCGCCGTCCGCCCCCGGGTTCGCAGGATCGAAGTCCGGGCACCCTCCGACCGGCCCGTCGGCGAGCAGGAGGCCGGTGAGGAACCGGCCCCTACGGCCACTGGAACGGCCACAAGGCCGACATCGCGCCGAACGCCTGCGTCGACCGCGCGATCGAGCGGTACCCGTCCGCCGGGTTCGCCCGCGAGAAGGACCACTGGGACGTCACCTTCCGCCGACCGCGCCCGGCCGGCGGGACGCAGGAGATCAGGCGCGGACCTCGCGGATGATGCCGACGAGCTCCCGGGTCACCGACTTGAAGCCCGGCATGCGCGACATCAGCACCATGCGGTTCACCAGCGGCACGGTCCGCTCGACGAGGAGGTAGGTCTTGCGGCAGCCCGGCGAGCTGTCGTGCACCCAGTAGAGGACGATGCCCATCGAATAGAGCCACAGCAGCTCGGGCAGCTCCGCCTTGAACTCCTTGTCGATCTTCAGGTCGGAGCCCTCCACGACCTCGCGGTAGATCGCCACCGCCGACTGGCGCGCCGGACCCGACTCGGCGCTGAACGGGTTGAGCGGGCTCGTCGGCTCGGCGGCGAACTTGAAGAACTTCCCGGCGAACTCGTGGTAGGGGATCATCGTGTCGACGCGGGCCTTCAGCACGCCGAGCAGGCGCGGCGCGAACTCGGTCTCCGTGTCCAGGACGGCCCGGCAGGCGGCGGTGTGCTCCTCCTGCAGCTCGTCGTAGTACGCCTGGATCAGCTCTTCCTTGGACCCGAAGTAGTAGTAGGCGTTGCCGACCGAAACGCCCGCCTCCTTGGCGATCGCCCGCATCGTCGTCGCCTCGTATCCGCGTTCCCTGAACAGGCGCAGCGCCGTCTCGACGATCAGGCGCCGCGTCTGTTCGGACTTCACGGCCTTCGTCCCGGTCACGCATGCCAGCCTAAGCCCGACGCGCGTCCCGCTCATCCCGTGACCGCCGCCGCGGCGTCCGGCGTCCCGGGACGCCTCCCGGAGCCGGCCGAGCCCGCGGGCCGGTCCCGCCGGGCGGCGGAGGCGTTCAGGCCGCCGGTTCGCAGGCGATGAGCTCGGCGATCCGCGCCGTGTTCAGCGCGGCCCCCTGCCGCAGGTTGTCGCCGCTGAGGAACAGGTCGAGGGCCCTCGGGTCGTCGAGGGAGCGGCGGACGCGACCCGCCCACGCCGGGTCGGTGCCGACGACGTCGGACGGGGTGGGGAACTCGCGGATCCACGGGTTGTCGCACAGCACCACCCCGGGCGACCTGGCGAGGATCTCCTGTGCCTCCCGCTGGTCGGTCCGGTCCTCGAACACCGCGTGGACGGCCAGGGAATGCCCGGTGAGGACGGGGACGCGGACGCAGGTCGCCGCCACCTTCAGCTCCGGAAGCCCGAGGATCCTGCGCGTCTCGTCCCTGAGGCCGAGCTCACCGGACGTCCAGCCGGCGTTCTGCGAAGTCCCCACCCACGGCACCACGTTCATCGCGAGCGGCACGGGGAACGGTCCCGGCTCACCGACCGCGCCGCGCAGGTCGCCCGCCCGCTGGCAGAGCGCGCGGTCGCCCGCGACCTTCGCCATCTGCTCGTGCAGCGCGTCCACGCCGTCCCGTCCGACGCCGGACGCCGCCTCGTACGACGCGACGACCAGCTCCCGCAGCCCGTACCGCCGGTGCAGCGCCCCGACCGCGACGACCATCGCCAGCGTCGTGCCGCCCGGCCCCGCGACGATGCCGCGCGGGCGGTCCCGCACCCGCTCGGGATTCAGCTCCGGGACGACCAGCGGCACGTCCGGGCATCTGCGGAACGCGGCGGACGCGTCGACCGCGACCGCCCCGCGCGCCGCCGCGACCGGCGCCCATTCCTCGGCCACGGCGCGCGGGACGGCGAACACCGCCACGTCGACGCCGTCGAAGACCTCGGGAGAAAGGCCGATCGTGCGCACCTGCTCGCCGCGCACCCGGAGGGTCCGCCCGGCGGACCGCCGCGACGCGACGAGACGGATCTCCCCGTACACGTTGCGCCTGGTGGACAGAAGGTCGAGCAGGACCGTCCCGACCGCTCCGGTGGCGCCGACGACCGCGAGGGCCGGCCGCCCGGACGTTGAGCCCATCGTCGCACTCACATCCTCAGAACTCGCTCTGCCCGCGACCGGGTCCCGGGGCATGCTGCCACCGCCCCGCCGTGCGGGCTGCGTCACATGACACGACATTCGGGGAGGTCACGTCCACCCCCCGCCGGTCCGGACGGGCGAGCCCCGTTCATCTCACGCGGCGACGACCTGGCTCACCGGTCCGGGCGTCCGGCGAGGACCGGGCACGGGAAGGCCGCGCGGGCGTGGCGCCCGCGCGGCCTTCGCGACGTCGGCCCGCGGTCAGCGGCCGGTGCCGCCGTAGACGACGGCCTCGACCTGCTCGGCGTCGAGGTCGAAGGCGCGGTGCGCGGCGGCGACGGCGGCGTCGACGTCGTCCTGGGCGACGACGACCGAGATCCGGATCTCCGAGGTGGAGATCATCTCGATGTTGACGCCGGCCTCGGCGATCGCGGTGAACAGCTTGCCCGTGATGCCCGGGTGCGAGCGCATGCCCGCGCCGATCAGCGAGACCTTGCCGATCCTGTCGTCGTAGCGCAGCGACTCGAAGCCGATGCGGTCCTTCAGCTTGTTGAGAGTGGTCAGCGCGGTCTGCCCGTCGGTCGCCGGCAGCGTGAAGGAGATGTCGGTGCGGCCCGTCGACGCCGCCGACACGTTCTGCACGATCATGTCAATGTTGATCTCGGCGTCGGCGAGCGCGGTGAAGATCGCGGCGGCCTCACCGACCTTGTCGGGCACCCCCACGACCGTGATCTTGGCCTCGCTCCGGTCGTGGGCGACGCCGGAGATGATCGCCTGCTCCATGCCGTGTCCTTCGATGTCGCTGCTGTCGACGACCCAGGTGCCCTCCTTCTGACTGAAGGACGACCGCACGTGGATCGGGATGTTGTACCGGCGCGCGTACTCCACGCAGCGCAGGTGCAGGATCTTCGCGCCGTTCGCCGCCATCTCCAGCATCTCCTCGTAGGAGATCCTCGGGATCTTGCGGGCGGTGGGCACGATGCGCGGGTCGGCGGTGAAGACCCCGTCGACGTCGGAGTAGATCTCGCAGACGTCGGCGCCGAGGGAGGCGGCCAGCGCGACGGCGGTCGTGTCGGAGCCGCCGCGGCCGAGCGTGGTGATGTCCTTGGTGTCCTGCGAGACGCCCTGGAACCCGGCGACGATGCAGATCGAGCCCTCGGCGAGCGCGGTCTGGATCCGTCCCGGCGTCACATCGATGATCTTGGCTTTCCCGTGCGAGCCGTCGGTGATCACGCCCGCCTGGGAACCGGTGAACGAGCGGGCCTCGTGCCCCAGGTTGGCGATGGCCATGGCGAGCAGCGCCATGGAGATCCGCTCACCGGCGGTGAGCAGCATGTCCAGCTCCCGGCCCGGCGGCAGGGGGCTGACCTGCTTGGCCATGTCGATGAGGTCATCCGTCGTGTCACCCATGGCGGACACGACGACGACCACGTCGTTGCCCGCCTTCTTCGTCGCGACAATGCGCTGGGCGACCCGCTTGATGCAGTCAGCGTCTGCGACGGAGGAGCCACCGTACTTCTGCACGACAAGAGCCACGAGTGGGCGCTCCTCGGATCGGGGTCGGCGTACAGAACGAAGAGTCTACCGAGCCCCGCCCGGTGCCTGATCTGGCAGGTGACCCGCGTCGCGCTTCTCCGCCCGCGGCAGGACGGCACCGTGATCGTCGGCCTCGCTCCCGAGCCGCGGCGCCGGCCGCACATGCGACAAATCAGAGATTCTCGGCGGACCACCGGGAAGCCAGGCAAAGCGTCTATCTAGGGGCGGGGCGGCGAGGCACGCGCGACCGGCAGGCCGGCGAGGCCGCCGCCCCGGCGGGTCCGCCGCGTCCGGGGGCCGGTGCGCGGCCGGCGAGGGAGCTGATGGGAACGGGTGATGGCCGAGCTGCCGAAGGTCCGCAGGGGACCTCTCGACTCCTTGTACGCGGCGCTGCGGCGCCGGGCGCCGCAGATCGCCGCGGCGCGGCCCGGCGAGGGGGCCGGCGTGTTACGCGTCGCGTACCGGGGGCGGACGGCCACGGTCGGCTGGGACGCGGACCTCGGCGTGTACGCGTGGGCGTCGGGCGGGAACGGACGGCTCGGCTCGGACACCGAGAAGGCCGCCGAGATGATCGCGGCGGCGATGGGCACGCCGACCGGCCCCGCCTAGCCCCGGCCGGCCCCGGCTAGGCGGTCGCGCCCTCCGTGACCAGCTCGTTCACGGCCTCCGTGGCGGGCTCCGTGGCGACGTTCAGACGGGCGTTGGCGACGAAGGCGTGCAGGGCCCGCAGCGCCGCACCCGCGTGGTTGCCCCAGTGGTTGAAGTACGAGTACTGCCACCACCAGAGGGCTTCGAGGGGACGGCCCTGCTGGTAGTGGCGCAGCCCGTGGACGAGGTCGCTGGCCACGTCGACCAGGTCGTCCGACAGGCGGTAGGACGTCGGCTCGGTGTCCTTGTAGGGGTCGAAGACCTCGACGTACTCGTCGATGTCCTCGAGGCGGTCGCGCAGGCCCTGGCGGACGGAGTCGAGGTCGGGGTCCTCGCCGATCTCGGGCTCCCAGTTGTCCGGGGGGATCACGTCGACGCTCGCGCCGAGCTGCGCACCGGCCAGGATGACCTGCGACACCTCGAGCAGCAGCAGCGAGATGGTACGGGCGCCGCCGTCACCGCGTGCGACGGCCTCCAGTCCGCTCAGGTAGTTGTCGACGTGGGTCGCGACACGCTCGGCGAGGGCGTTCCAGTCCTGCGGGCTGTTGGCGTCAGACATCGAGCTGCCTCCGTCCTTCGAATGCGCGGCCCAGCGTCACCTCGTCGGCGTATTCGAGGTCGCCACCCACCGGCAGGCCGCTGGCCAGGCGGGTGACGGTGAGCCCCATGGGCTTGACGAGGCGGGCGAGGTACGTCGCCGTCGCCTCACCCTCCAGGTTGGGATCGGTGGCGATGATCAGCTCGTTCACCGTCCCGTCGGCGAGGCGCTGCATCAGCTCGCGGATGCGCAGGTCGTCGGGGCCGACCCCCTCGATGGGGCTGATCGCTCCGCCGAGCACGTGGTAGCGGCCCCGGAACTCGCGGGTCTTCTCGATCGCCACGACGTCCTTGGACTCCTCCACCACGCAGATGACGTGGGGGTCGCGGCGCGGGTCGCGGCAGATCCGGCACTCGGCCTCCTCCGCGACGTTCCCGCACGTTCCGCAGAAGCGGACCTTGTCCTTGACCTCCTTGAGCGCCTTGCTGAGACGTTCGACGTCCGCCGGGTCGGCGGCGAGGAGGTGGAAGGCGATCCGCTGCGCGCTCTTGGGGCCGACGCCGGGCAGCCTGCCCAGCTCGTCGATGAGGTTCTGGACCACCCCTTCGTACAACGGGCCCCTCCTTCCTCGTCGGCTCCGCCGGTCCGTTCCTCAGGCCGGGCGGTCAGGCGCCGGGGCCGCCGAGACCGGGGAAACCGCCGGGCAGCCCGCCGCCCCCGCCGAGGCCCTCGGCGAGCGGCCCCATCTTCTCCTGCTGCAGCCGCTGCACCTCGCGGCCCGCGTCGCGGATGGCGGCGAGCGTCAGGTCGGCCAGGGTCTCCGCCGTGTCGGCGGGATCGCTGGTGTCGATGGCCTTCGGGTCGATCGACAGACCCGTGACCTCGCCCTGCCCGTTGACCGTCGCGGTGACGAGCCCGCCGCCGGCGGTTCCCGTCACCTCGGCCTCGGCGAGTTCGCGTTGCGCGTTGAAGAGCCGCTCCTGCATCGCCTGTGCCTGCTGGAGCAGCTCCTGCATGTTCAGCTGACCACCGGGTTCCACGGTGCACTCCCTCTCCCGGCCCCCCGAAAGGGCCTTCTCCCTGGCGCTCCGCCAGCCGCCGGACGTCCGTCACACGAGACTACGGGGTCACGGCGCCCCGGGGTAAGTACGTGCGCCCGGGTGCGTCCGGATCGGGTGACCCCGGCACGGCGTCCCGGCGGCTAGGACGAGGACGAGTCGAACTCGCGGATGATCGTGCCGCCGAGCTCGCGCTGGATGAGGGCCATCCCGCTGATCTCGGCCTCGCCGGCGTCGAGGTCGGCGTCGCCCTCCGGGTCGACCTCGTCGCTCTCGTCCATGGGGGCGGGCTCGGGAGGCGGCGGAGGCTCGTCCGGCGGCGGGGGCGGCTCCGGGGCCGCCGCTGGCCTCGGCGCGGGCGGTGCGGCCGGCGGCCGCGGCTGCTGCCGGGTGGCCGGGTTCGGCGCGGCCGCCGCGCCGAACCCGCCGCTAGGGCCCCGCCCGCCCGGCGGGGCCGAGGGCGTGGTTCCGACGACCGTCTCGATCCGCCAGTCGACGCCCAGCCGCTCCTTGAAGACCTCGCGGAGGACGACGTCGCGTCCCCCGTTGACGAACCCGAGACGGCGGCCTTCCGCGTCGAAGCCGAGGGTGAGGATCCTTCCTTCGAGCGAGACCGGCTGCACCCCGGACATGATGACCATCCAGGTGGCGCGGCTCTTCTGCTTCACGGCCTCGACGATGTCCGGCCAATGCCGCTGCACCGTGGAGAAGTCCACGCCGCCCGAGGCTTGGCTCGGCTGCGGCTGCGCAGGAGGCTGGGGCTGCGCAGGAGGCGGCGCGGGCTCGCGCGCCGGCGGAGGGGGAGCCGCCCCCTCGGGCGCGGGCGGCGGCGCGGCGGGACGGGCCGGTTCCGCCGGCGCGGACGGCGCCGGCGGAGGAGGAGGCGCGGGTGCCGGCGACGGGTTTCCGCCACCGGAGACGCCGCCCTGCGCGACCTGCCGTTCCAGGCGGTCGAGGCGGGCGAACAGCGACGCCTCGTCGCCGTAGGCGGCGGGCAGGAGGATCCGCGCGCAGACCAGCTCCAGCAGCAGGCGCGGGGACGTGGCGCCGCGCATCTCGGTGAGCCCGGTGTGCAGCAGGTCCGCCGCGCGCGTCAGCTCTCCCGGCCCGAAGGACGACGCCTGCCCCCGCATCCGTTCCAGCTCGTCCGGCGGCGCGTTCAGCAGCCCCGTCCCCGCGGCGTCCGGGACGTTCGACAGGACCACCAGGTCACGGAAGCGTTCGAGGAGGTCGGCGGTGAACCGGCGGGGGTCCTGCCCGCTCTCGACGACCCGGTCGATGGCGGCGAAGACGGCGGCGCCGTCACGGGCCGCGAACGCCGACACGACCTCGTCCAGCAGCGCGGAGTCGGTGTAGCCGAGCAGGGACACGGCCCGCGCGTAGGTGATGCCGTTCTCGTCGGAGCCGGCGAGGAGCTGGTCGAGGATCGACAGCGTGTCACGCGCCGACCCGGCGCCCGCACGCACGGCCAGCGGCAGCGCCGAAGGCTCGTACGGGACGCCCTCCGCCTGCAGGATCTCCTCGACGAGCTCGGTGAGGACTCCCGGCGGGATCAGCCGGAACGGGTAGTGGTGCGTGCGGGACCGGATCGTCCCGATGACCTTGTCCGGCTCCGTCGTCGCGAACACGAACTTCAGGTGCGGCGGAGGCTCCTCCACCAGCTTGAGCAGCGCGTTGAAGCCCTCGCGGGTCACCATGTGCGCCTCGTCGATGATGTACACCTTGAAGCGCGCCGACACGGGGGCGAAGAACGCCCTTTCCCGCAGGTCCCGGGCGTCGTCGACCCCGCCGTGGGACGCCGCGTCGATCTCGATCACGTCGATGTGCCCGGTCCCGGTGGGCCCGAGCGCGACGCACGACTCGCACCTGCCGCACGGATCGGGGGTCGGACCCTCTGCGCAGTTCAGGGAACGGGCGAGGATGCGGGCGCTGGACGTCTTACCGCAGCCGCGCGGACCGCTGAACAGGTACGCGTGGTTGATGCGACCGTTGCGCAGCGCCTGCTGCAGGGGCTCGGCGACGTGCTCCTGCCCCTTCAGCTCGGCGAACGTCGCTGGCCGGTACTTGCGGTACAGAGCCAGACTCATCGGGGTCCGCCCTCCTCGATCGAGAAGCAGAGCGGTCACAGGGGTGACCCTTGAAACCAAAGGACCCCCCGCACACCCGCCAGAGCCTGCTTATCCTTGCTGCCTTCCGGCCCTGGGGAGGTTCACAGGGTGACGCCGTGCGAGGGGTCTGCCCCAGAGTCTATGGCATGGCAGCCCTGGATGGGCCACGCCCGGTCAGCTCGCCGCACTCCTAAGCTCACGATATGCCCGTCCCCGAACCCGAAACGCTGCTGCACATCGCCGAACGCTCCCACTGGGAGGCCGCCCGCGACTCGGGCACGCCGTACACCATGTCGACGCGCGGCCGGACGCTCGCCGAGGAGGGCTTCGTCCACTGCTCGTCCGACCTGGCCCAAGTCGAACGGGTACTCGGCCGTTTCTACGCGGACGTCCCCCGGTCCGACCTGGTCCTGCTGGTCATCGACCCGTCCCGGCTGGACGTCCCCGTGCGCTGCGAACCCGTCGGCGACGAGGTCTTCCCCCACGTCTACGGCCCGATCCCGCCGTCGGCGATAAATGAGGTCAGGTCACTGCCCGAGAACCTGTAGGCTTGCCCGCGGAGGATTCGCCTAGTGGCCTAGGGCGCACGCTTGGAAAGCGTGTTGGGGGCAACCCCTCGCGAGTTCGAATCTCGCATCCTCCGCTCGCCTGACCAGGCAGACCGTACGAGGGCGGTCCCGCTCGGGGACCGCCCTCGGGTCTTGTGGTCTCAGTTACAGTCTCAGTCCGGCCCGTCCGGCGGACGGACCTGGCGCTCGTTCGCCCATCCGACCGTGCGATGCACGACCGGACGGACCAAGACGAACCCTCCACTTGAGGGCGAAGACATGGCCGCCCTCCTGCCAGAGCCGGGCCTGTCTCCGCTCGGATCTGCCGGCGCTTGCGGCCGGCCCTCCCGGCCGCACGGCTTGTCCCCGCACCGGTGGGCGTGCTCAAGGCGGAGACGACCACGCCCTATCCGGACCGTGCCCGTTTTGAGGTCTCCCCACTTAAGGCCGAGTGCCTCACCTTGACGGAGGCCGAGAGGCAGAGCGAGAACCCAGCGAGCGCCGTTCCGTTTCTGCTCCTCGGCGACCTTGGGCAGACGCTTCATCTCGTCGACCTCGCACGGTTCCGGCCCCTCCTCGGTCCAGCCCGGGGGCCGCCGCGAGAAGTACTGGATTGCTGCCGAGCACGCCACGTCGGACAGCCACGTTCAAGGCGTTGCGAAGTGCGCGGTGTACGTGGTGGGCGGTCCCGGCCGAGAGACCTCCGTGCGTGGGTGGTCGGTGTTCGGCCGAGCGGCCGTCCTCCGGCCCGGTGAGGACGGAGCCGTTCTTACAAGAACTATCAAGCGTGGCGTCCACTTGCGGTGGAGTCGTTGTGAAAGCGCACCGGCAGCCCGAACGTCTTCGAGTAGTTGCCCGCTCGGTTGGCGTGGTAGAGCCGCAATCTCAGCTCGGTCGCGGGAGGGGCGATCACCGACGGACGAGAGGACGCCGAGAACCCGCCCCGGACCGCCGGAACGGCGCCCTGACCCCCGCGACGAGCCGGGCGCCGACCAACCCGGAGGACCCCTGCGGTATTTACTCACGAACCGGTTGACCTGCGATGTAACTGGTTTACCGAGAGTGGAAAGTGAAGTGACTGATGTTGTTGCGTTGCCTTCACCCCACTGCGCCGACACCGTAGACTCGGAAGTGTGATCTTCAAGGCCGTGGGTGACGGACGGCCCTATCCCGACCACGGACTGTCGTCCCGGGACTGGGCCAAGATCCCCCCTCGCCAGGTGCGTCTCGACCAGCTCGTGAGCACCAAGCGAGAGATGGACCTGCAGTCCCTGCTGTCGAAGGACTCCACCTTCTACGGCGACCTGTTCCCCCACGTGGTCCAGTGGAAGGGCGAGCTGTATCTGGAGGACGGCCTGCACCGTGCGCTGCGGGCCGCGCTCCACCAGCGTCTCGTCCTGCACGCGCGCGTCCTCGACCTCGACGCCGTCGACATGGGCTGACCGCCCCCAGAGCCGTCCCACCCCGGAAACGCCGACGGCGCTCAGCACAGCGTCAACGGCGCTTTCATCTCATGCCGGGACCGCTCCGCGGACGAGTGCCCGAAGAACGTCCCTCCGCGTCCCGGACCGGCAACCCCCAACCCGCGGGTCAGTGACGCGAACGCCCGTGCCCTGGCCGGACGAGCGTCGGCCCGCGACCGCCCTCGGCGACGAAAGGACAGGCCAGGCCACACCGACGACTCCCCCGGGCGCACAGCAGCGACCAGGGCGACCGGGTCGCGGCCGAGTCGCACGCTCGGACGTGGCCGTTCCCGGCCGCCGGTGGCTAGACCCGGCCCAGGTCGCGGTCGACCGTGTACGGACGCGGAGCGCGCAGGCCGGCGGCCTCCAGGGCGCGGCGGTAGGCGGCGGCGGCGGAGTCCGGGTCGCGGACGAGCTCGAACAGCTCCCCGAGCTCCCTGAGCAGGTGCGCCGCGGGACGGCCGGAGGGCAGCGTCGCCAACTGCTCCGACGCGGCACGCAGAACGACCTGCGCGGCCGCCCGATCCCCCTGGGCCACGCGTGCGCGCGCAAGAACGAGACGGGCCAGGACGGTCTTCTGCGTGCGTGCCGCGAGGTCGTTACCGGCCACGGTCTGGGCGTTCGTCGTCGGCGCGGCCAGGGCCATGCCCGTGTCGAGGAACTGCTCCAAGGTGGCGATGGCGTCGTCCAGTTCGCCGACGAGCACGAGCGCCCGAGCCTTCGCGATCGTGCTCTCGGTGGACTCGGCCTCGTCGAGTTCCGCCGTGTCGTCCAGAAGTTCGAGCGCCTCCCGTGCGGCCTCACGGGACCCCTCGGACAGGGGCCGCTCGAACCCGCCGCCATCGGCCGGCTCCGCGGAGGCGGGCACGGGGGACGAGAACGGCGGCACCCCCCTGAGCAGCGCCTTGGCGGCGGCGAGACGCAGGCGTGCGCGGGGCCGTCCCGAGCCGACCTCGCTGCGCGCGGCCAGGGCCTGGTCGGCGAAGTAGAGCGACTCGCCGATCGAGCCCTCCTCCAGGGCGCGCGTGCTGGCCCGCTGGTAGTGGACGCTCACCGGCTCGTCGTCGGAGCCCTCCGCATGCAGGAGGCGGCGTCCCAGGTCGTGCGCGCGCACCGGGTCGGAGCGGTCGACGTACGCGAGCAGGAGGATCCGCCCGGCCTCGGTGTACTCGTCGCCCACCGTGAGCCCGAGTCGGCGGAGCCGCGACACCGCGCGCTCGCCCAGCGCGATGGCCTGACCGAGGTCGCCGACCGTGAGGTAGCAGCGGGCCAGCGCGATGACCGGGGGCAGCCAGCTCGCCCGTCCCGGGTCGCGTTCGGCGTGCTCGCGCAGCTCCTCGAAGAGGGCGATCGCCTGCTCGGTGCGGCCCAGCTCCTCCAGGGCGCGGGCGCGGCCCCAGCGGGCGCGGGCCGTCAGGTCGGGGTCGTCGCTGCGGGAGATCACCTCCTCGAACCCGGCCTCGGCCGCGGCGGGGTCGCCGCGCAGCAACGCGAGATGCGCGTGGCGTTCCCGTACCTCCAGGTGGGCGCGCTGCTCCGGTTCGACGCCCTCGGCGAGGTACTCGGGCGTGCAGCCGAGACGTTCGGCCAGCATGCGCAGGACGGTCGGCGTCGGGGTGCGCTTGCCCGACTCGATCAGTGAGATGTAGCTGTCAGAAAGGTCGTGACCGGCGAGCTGTGCCTGCGACAACCGTCTGGTCAGCCGCAGGTTGCGGACACGTTCGCCAACGTTGCCTGGACCCGGCATGTGGACTCACTTAGCGAAAGTAAACAGGCGGCTGGGGTGCCGACATGATTGCACATTGCGGGTTATCACACATCGAGAGCAAACAAGCGGCAAGTGAGAGGATCGGCTGGTCGGGCCGCGTCCGCCCCCGCGCGCACGGTGCGGTGGCGCGATGGCGCTCCGGCGGCGGCCGGTGGGACCTCGGGCGATCGCGACGCCTGTCATCCTCGGAAGGTATCCGACCGACCACACAAGATCGCAATAACCGCCGATATTGATCGGTGCGCTGCGCTTTCCGGCTAGTGCGGTCAAGGTCGCCCCGCGGCGGTGGTCCGGCGGGGCGCGGGGCGGGTCGGGTTGGGGCGACGCGTCCGCCCGGTCAGGCGGGCACACGGGCCGCGGTGCTCACCGGGCCCTGCCGTCCGGGCACGTCGCCGCGAGGGCACGGGCACAGCGAGCCCGGCGGTACCGAGTCACGGGAACACGGTACGTCCGGACGGTCAGGACTGCTCGTCGCCCGAGGCGGCGGAGGCGTCCTCCGACTCCGCGTCCGCCTTCGACTCCGGCTCCTTGGGGCGACGCGGCGGCGGAGGCGGAGGCAGGGTCTTCTCCTCGGGCTGCGGATTCTTGTTCGGAAAGATCATCTCGCAGACCTCGAGGTAGAGCTGCTCGGGGTAGGGGAGGTAGGGGACGTTGGTGAGCGCCTGGTCCTGCCCGGCGGACTCCAGGACGAACTCGCCGTAGCCGAGCATCCGGCCCGCGATCGTCCGCTTGAAGCTCATGTCGGTGACCTTGGCCAGCGGCATCATCGCGACCTTGCGGGTGATGAGGCCGGTGGTCAGCAGCATGCGCTGGTTGGTGATGACGAAGTAGTCGACGGACCACTCCGCGACCCGCCAGACGAACCAGGCGAGCAGGATCAGCCAGCCCCACCAGACCCAGCTGATGGCGGCCCCGGTCTCCTGGGCCATGGTGTTGCTCAGCAGGCCGGCGACGATCAGCCCGCCGAGCAGGATCCCGACCGGGACCATCAGCACGGCCGGATGCCGCCGCACAGTGATCACCTGGGTCTCGTGCGGGAGAAGATACTTGTTGACGGAGGCGGGGGCGGAATCGCCGGGGGTGACGAGCCTCATGGCGACCTCAGGCGAGCGCGTTGACGAAGGTGGCGAGGGAGTCGGCGGCGGACGCGATGCCGCTCGCGGCCGTCTCCACCGACCGGGCCGCGCCTTCCGGTCGCGTGACCACGTAGAACGCCACAAAGGCCACGGCGGCCCACGTCATGTACTTCTTGGCGGGCACGGCTGCCTCCCGGAGCGTCGACCCACGGACCCCGGTTCAGTTTCGCACAGCCCGAACAGGCGGCAAAGCAGGCGCTATGGCGCGTTGTCGAGCGATGATCGTCGTGTCCTGCGGCGCTTCTCGGCCACGACCGTGGCGAGCACCTCCAGGTGCCGGCGGGCGATCCGCTCGACCAGATCCGGCGGCGCCGCCCCCATGATCTCCTCGGCGCCGTGGTGGGCGGCGGAGACGCACCGGTCCACCGTGTCCGCCGCGTGCACCCCTTTGAACTCTTCGGTGAGACGCTCGCCGATCGCCTGGTAGCGCGGCAGGTCACCGTCCCCTGGGTGAGCCATCACATGTCCTCGATCGACTTGCTCGCACCGCGCGGTCCGTTGACGGTCCCCCTGTGCCGCGGCGGTGGAGGGGAACGCGCGCCGGCGTTCCGTAGGCCCTTCGTACCCCCAGGTAGGGGGAACGAACATCGCAGGTCGGGTCGGTCTCGGATCGTCGGCGGGGCGCCGCCGGCGGGTCGCGGGACGCCCGGGTCAGACGACGCCGTAGAGGCGGTCTCCGGCGTCCCCGAGACCGGGCATGATGAAGCCCTGGTCGTTGAGGTGCGAGTCGATCGCGGCCGTCACGACGCGGATGGGCGCCGACGTGTCGGCGAACTCCCGCTCCAGGAAGCGGAGGCCCTCCGGGGCGGCGAGGAGGCAGATCGCGGTGACGTCGTCTGCGCCGCGGTCGAACAGCAGGCGGATCGCGGCGGCGAGCGTCCCGCCCGTCGCGAGCATCGGGTCGAGGACGTAGCACTGCCGGCCGGACAGGTCGTCCGGCAGCCGCGTCGCGTACGTCTGGGCCTGCAGCGTGCCCTCGTCGCGGATCATCCCGAGGAACCCGACCTCGGCGGTGGGCAGCAGCCGCGTCATCCCGTCCAGCATCCCGAGCCCGGCGCGCAGGATCGGGACGACGAGCGGCTTCGGGCTCGCCAGCTGGACGCCCCGCGCGGACACCAGGGGCGTTTCGACGACGGCCTCGGTGACGCGGACGTCACGGGTCGCCTCGTAGGCGAGGAGGGTGACGAGCTCGTCAGCGAGACGGCGGAACGTGGGGGAGTCTGTGCGGACGTCCCGCAGCGTGGTCAGCTTGTGCGCGACCAGGGGGTGATCGACGGCGAGGGTCTGCATGGCCTCACCGTAGCCCACCCGGCCGTGATCGGCCGACGCGGCGGGACCGGGGTAGGACGCCGGTGAGCTGGGCAGTATTGGCGGTATGAACACCGAAAGCGATCAGCCGGAGGGAGCGGCGCGGGGGCGGGACACCGTGCCCGACCCGCCCGGATCCGGGTCGCCGCCGTCCGGTTCCGCCGCGCGGGCGTCCGGACCCTCTGATCCGGGCTCCCCCGGTGCCGCCATGCCGGACGACTCGGCGTCCGCGGACGCCGAACCCGCCGCGGGCCGAACGCGGGACCGGCCGCGCCCCGGCCCCCAGGGCGAGATCTCGCCCGAGGAGGTGCGCGAGCGCCTGCGGCGCCGGGCGATCTTCCTGCGGGAGCTGGCCGAGGCCCGTGAGCTGCGCCGCCGGGTGACCCCGCACCGGTCGCGCCGGGCCCGCATCCACGCGGCGCTGCGCCGCCGCACCTTCCGCATCAGCTGACACCGGAACCCACCGGCCGTCGCGGGACGGACGACCCGCCCGTCCGCCCCGCCCGGAGCGGCCCCGGGACGTGGCCCGGATCTCGTCGGCGCACGCCCCGAAAGCCGGAGCGACGGCGCATGCGGCGAGGCACGATGGGGATCATGGGGGCTGCCAGGGATCCGGTTCGCGGCGTCGACTCCCCGGTCGGACGCGCTCAGTTCGGCATTGACGCGCGCTCGGACCTCCGCATCTGGGACCATGCCCTGGCAGGAGTTACGCCGGTGGGGTGGAAATGACGGATGTGGACGCGACGGACTTCGCCGTCGTGGTGTA
>DATCLF010000002.1:0-1604 GCA_036564055.1 Spirillospora sp. | reverse complement strand
ACCCGGGCGTGGTCGCCGTCCACGACTTCCTCATCGAGGACGGCCGTCCCTGGATCGTGATGGAGTTCGTCGAATCCTGCTCCCTGAACCGGCTCGTCGCCGAGAACGGCCCCCTCGGCGTGCGCCGGACGGCGGAGATCGGCGCGGCGGTCCTGTCGGTGCTGCGCGCGTCGCACGCGGCCGGGATCCTGCACCGCGACGTCAAACCCAGCAACGTCCTGATCTGCGAGGACGGCAGGATCCTGCTCACCGACTTCGGCCTCGCCGTGCACATGGCGAAGGGCGGCAAGGCCGTCGACACGATGCCCGCCGGGATCGAGGGGTCCCCCGCCTACCTCGCGCCGGAACGCGTGAACGGCATGCCGGGGGTCGAGGCGTCGGACCTGTGGTCGCTCGGCGCGACGCTCTACCTGGCGGTCGAGGGGTTCGCGCCGTTCCTGCGGTGCCACGCGCTGGCGTCCATGATGGCGGTCGTGCTCGGCGACTACGCGCCTCCCGAGCGGGCCGGGCCGCTGACCCCCGTGATCGAGGGGTTGCTGCGCCAGCGTCCGGAGGACCGGCTGACCGCCGAGGAGACGGCCGAGCGGCTCGCGCGGGTGCTCGGAACCGTCCCGGAACCGGGTGCCACGCCGGCCGGTCCCGTGCCCGGCCTTCACCGGATGCGCGGGTTCGGGACGCGGCGGCTGCCGCTGCCCCGCCGCGTCCCCTGGGTCCCCTGGACGCAGCGCGGCGCGTGGGGGACACCGGGCGGGACGCGGTCACGCGTCTTCCGCGGGCCCCGCGTGCCGTGGACGCTGCGCGGAGGCAGGCGGACCGGGAGGCCCGGGAACGCCCAGGGCGGGGCGGCGTGCGGTGCGCGGCGTCCCGGACCGCGGTGGAGGCCGCGGATCCCCGCACTGATCACGTGGCGGCGGGTGCGGCCCGGCGCCGTCGCCGGGGTCGCCGCGCTGGCGGTGGTCGCGGCGGGCGCGGGCACGTGGGCGGCGCGGTGGACGTCGGTCGGGCAGGGCGATCCGGTCGCGCTGCGTCCGGCGGCGGGCGTCACGCCGAAGACGACGCGGTACCGGAACGCGGGCGCCTACTCGGTGCGCGTGCCGGTCGGCTGGCGGGCCGAACAGAGCGGGACCGTCGTGCGCTGGAAGGACGTCCGCACCGGCCGCGGGCTGCGGATCACGATGGCGCCCGGCGACCCCCTGGAGGGTCTCCTCGCCGAGGAACGCAGGGCGATCAGGGAGCGCCGCTATCCCGGGTATCACCGGCTGCGGCTCGAACACGCGGACGAGCTGTTCGCGGGCGCCGCGGAGTGGGAGTTCACCTGGAGGGGCGAGCGCACCGTCGCGTTCGAGGACGGCGTCAGGCATGTGCTGTGCAGCCGCGCCGCCGGCTACGAGTTCTGCTTCTCCGCGCCCGACCGGCAGTGGACGCCGGGTCAGCGCCTCTTCGTCAAGATCCTGGCCACGTTCCGTCCGGAACAGGGCTGAGCCCGTGACGCCCGTCGCAGGACCCGCCGGAGTCAGAGCGTCTGGCGGAGGCGCAGCAGGAACTCGGCGTTGGAGGAGGTGTCCTTCATCTTCTCCAGGAGCTGCTCGACGGCCTGCTGCTTG
>DATCLF010000001.1:0-4908 GCA_036564055.1 Spirillospora sp. | reverse complement strand
CCCGTCCCTCAAGCCCTGGTCCCTATGGGGCCCCACGACACCGTCGGTCGATGCGTTCGCCCACTACCGCGCCGGACGGGGCGCGCTCGCGAGCGGCGATTTCACCGAAGCCGTCTCCCGCCTGCAGGAGGCCGTGGCCATCGACACGACGTTCGCGCTCGCGTACCTGTACCTGAGCTTCGCCGCGGACTGGGCCGGGGACAACGACCTCGCGCTCTGGGCCGCCGAGCGCGCGGCCGCGGACGCCGATCGGATGGAGCCGTGGAAGCAGACGGCCGCGCGCGCATGGCGAGCCCTCCTCCGCGGCGACCCCGTCACCGCCGAGCGGCTCGCGCGAGAGGTCCTCGCCGCGCACGTCGATCCGGACGCGTACCACGTCCTGGCCGAGGTCCAATTCCACTGGAAACCCACCCTGGGCGAGTCCGCACTGGAATCACGCGGGGCGTGGGAGCACACGTTAACGCTGCGCAACACCGAGAACGGCGACGTCGGGTCGCTCATCCACCTCGCACGGATCGCCGCGGGAGAACGGGACACGGCGGCGTTGCTCACGTACACTCAGCGCATTCGAGACCATCGCCTCCCCCGGGGAAACCTGCACGAGATCGAGGCGCGCGCGCTCCCCGCTTTCGCCGTAGGCGACGAAGCGGACCGGCGGGAGATCATGAACGAACTCGTCGCGGCGCCGGGCGTGACGGTCGTCGACGTCGCCCGGAACATCGCCGTCTTCTCGCAGGACCTGGACGGCGCCGCCGCGCTCGCGCGCCTCCTCGCCGCCCGGGGCCGGGATCCACACTTCGTCGCCTGGGGCGCGGTGTGGGAGGCGCAGATCGCGGCCGCGCGCGGCGACGTCCAGACCGCGGCGGCGACGCTCCGGGCCGCGGACGCGCTCCCGGCCGACCGCACCGCGGAATTCATCGCCGCTCTCGCGCTCGCGCCCCTCGCCACGTTCGGGGGCCACGAGCTCGCGACGGTGCTGCAGGCGATCGAGCAGTCGCCTGACAACGCCTTCGTCGGCCCCGGCATGGACTTCTTCACGTCGGACGGGATCTACCCGCCCCGCCGGGAATACCTGTTGGGGCAGCTCAGACTCCGGCTCGGCGACCTGGACGGAGCGCTCCGCAGCGTTTCCCGACTCGAGCGGACCGCCGGACGCACGCGTATGGACGACAGATACTTCGCCGCATACGCTCGGATCCTCCGCTCCGAGATCGCCCGTGCCTGCGGCCGCCCGGCCCGGGCGCTCGAGGCGCTCGGTCTACCCGAGATCCCCGCCGCCGGCACACGCCCTGACCTCCTCGACCACCCGGTGGCCAGGGAACGGTGGCTGCGCGCCGAGCTGCTGCACGAGCTCGGCCGCGACGACGAGGCTCTCGCCTGGTACGCCACCTTCCCCGATCCCCAGGGCTACGACATCGCGTACTTCGTCGCCACGCGGATCCGACAGGCGGAGATCCACGCCGCCCGAGGCGATGAAGCCGCCGCCGCCCACTATCGCGCCATCGTCGAGGAGATCATCGGCGCGTCCGAGCCGATCGTCCTGCCGCCCCCGACCCACGTCCCACGCGGCCACCCGGCCTGCGCAGCACTGGACCAGCGCTCCTGAGGCGACGACGCGGCGTCCTTCAGGCGACGACGTCGCCGCCCTCACTCGCGGACCGGTCGGACGACTGCGGACCCGGCGCGCACCCGCGGATCGATCGGGCGCCCTCACCGACCCGGTTACCGTCAGGTAATCGTTTGGTCATTCCCGTCGGCCGATTTCGTTATCGCCGCGCGTAGTTTGCCGGGTGCCAGAATTCGGCCGAGCCGGTGACCGTCCCGCGCCCGGGGCGTGCGCCGTGATCGGCACGCTCCAACTCGCCTGGAGGAGGGATCATGGCACGGGAAACGGCGAATCGCGCGCGCGCACGCGCGTGGCTCACCGAACGGAGGCGGCGCGGGTCGACCGCCAGGAAGCGCCGGGACTGGATCGGCGTGCGGCGAACGGCGCTGCTCGTCGGCGCGCTGATCGCCGCCGGCTGCGCCGACGAACCGGTCGCGCCGCTTCGCACCGGGCCCGAGCCGACGCCGCCGTCGTTCACGACGCTTCTCACCTGCACCGTGGAGGTGCGCGCGGGGACGATGGACTGCGAGCCGTCGTCGGCCGCGCCGCGGACCAGCGGCCCCCGGCTCAACCTCATCGTCGGGAGCCAGCACCAGTTCGTGCGGATGGCGAACAGCCCGCCGGTGATCGAGGAGGACGTCTGGACGGCGAACGTGACCGTCCAGAACCTGTCGCTCCAGCCGATGGCGACGGCGGACGGCACGAACCCCCACCCGGACGGGGTGCGGGTCTTCTTCGTGGACGAACCGACCAACGGCGTCGTCGTATCCAACGCCGACGGCGTCGACTCCTTCATCGACTCCGAGCAGCGCAAGTACTACGGGTACAACGATGCCCTGCTCGGCCCCGACGGGATCCTGAGCCCGGGCGAGACGAGCGGCGCGAAGGAGTGGCGCTTCGCGCTCAACGGACAGACGACGTTCCGCTTCAGCGTGCTGATCGCCACCACGGTTGAGGACCCGACCGCCTACGGCGTGCACTTCACCCGGCTCGACCTGGCCGGGGATCACAGCTGCGCCGAGGCGTCGAACGGCGAGATCTACTGCTGGGGATCCAACGCGTACGGCCAGGTCGGCGACGGGACGACGTCGGCCCGCAACACGCCCCGGCGGGTCGCTCCGCCGGACGGCGTGAGGTTCACGCGTGTCGCCTCGGGCTTCGTGCACACCTGCGCCACCGGCGACGACGGGAAGGTCTACTGCTGGGGCGCGGCTGGCCAGGGTGCGATCCCGGGTTGGGGCGGCAATCAGAAGACTCCGGTCGCGATCAGCCTCCCGTCTTCCGGAGAGCCGTGGTCGGACATCACCTCGGGGAACCACCGGTCGTGCGCTTTCGACGCGTCGGGGACGCTCTACTGCTGGGGCTTCACGCTGACCACGTATAGTCCCGGCGGGACGGTGGTGGTCCCGTTCCCGGAATCCGGGACCGTCACGCTCTCCAACGTGGCGCACGGTGCCTATCACCTCTGCGCCGAAGGGTCGAACGAAAAGATCTATTGCTGGGGGCTCAACGGCGCCGGGCAGCTCGGGATCGGGCAGACGGGGAACCGCGACGAGCCTACGCCGGTCGCCGCGCCCGCGCAGGTGACTCTGTCCAGGGTGGCCGCCGGCTCCAACCACAACTGCGCGTTCGGTTCGGACGACAAGCTCTACTGCTGGGGGGCCAACAATTACGGCCAGCTCGGCGACAGCACGAAGGTCGCGAAATGGTCGCCGACGGCGGTGAAAGCGCCGCCGGGCGTGAAGTTCACGGAGGTGGCGCTCGGGACCGAGCACACCTGCGCGATCGCGACCAACGGCCGCATCTACTGCTGGGGCAGGAACGCCATCGACTACCAGCTCGGCGACGGAACGAACGAAGACAGGCTCACGCCGGTCGAGGTCGTGGCGCCGGCGGGGCTCACGTTCTCGGGGCTGGAGGCGGCTTCGTACCACACCTGCGCCCGCGGCTCCGACGGCCGGGCGTATTGCTGGGGCAAGAACTTGAGCGGGCAAGTCGGCGACGGCCGCGGAGGCCACGCAACCGTGGCGACCCCCGTCGCCGGGACGAAGCGGCCGTGAGGGTGTTCACGGCTGCCCGGCCGTGGACGGGTTCATGGCCGGGCGCCCGTGACCGGGTTCATACCCGATCGGCCTTGCCCGCGACGCGCGGAACACGTCATCCACGGATCGACCATGGAGAAGATCATGGAACCTGAGAGCGTGATCTTTACGGAGAGCAACCGGCCGGCGCGGGGCGAGAACGCCCGTCGGCAGTGGAGCGCGCCTGCCATCGAGGATCTCGCGCCGTTGACCGCACTGACGCTCATGTCACCGATCGGCGGCAACGAGAACGGCTTCAGCTGGCTGGACGTCGCCGATCCAGCGCGCCGCATGGGCTGACCAAGGGGGCCGGCGCGAGTGGGCTGACGCGGGCCCGGCGCGCCCTCGCGGGGCGAGCCGCCCTCGGCGGCTCGCCCCGCTTCCGTGGCTCAGTGCATTGGGCTCGGCCGCCCGCGGCCGGCGGCGGTGTCGTCCTCCACCACGACGAGCGGCCTGTCGACCAGGTGCTCGGCAATGAACCACGCCTGGAGCTCGTTGGTCCGAAGCACATCGGACACCAGGATGTCGTTCGTGACGAGGTCCCCGAGCTCGTCGGCGCGGATGGCGACCCGGCGAGCCTCCTTGATGATCTGCTCGTGGGCATCCAGGAGACGGGACAGCATGGCGGGAACTTCCTCGACCCCGTCCGGCGCCCTCTCGATCCGCGTCAGCTCGGCCACCTGGCGCGGATCCCCCACGGCGACGCCCCCCAGCGTCTGGACGCGCTCGGCCAGCAGGTCGACCAGCTCCTCCTGCTCCTTGGCGTGCTTGTCCATGAGCAGGTGGAGTTGATAGAACGTCGCGCCGCGCACGAGCCAATGCGTCTTCTTGTAGAGGTCGTGCAGGATCCGCGTATCGCTAAGGATCTGGTTCAGCTCCGAGACCATCTCGCTGCGCACGTCCTCGGACAGGCCGATGGGCATGTCGCGGAGCTGGTCGAAACGCTGGACTTCGCGGCTCTGCTGGTGAAGGTGCGGTTGGGAGTCGCCAGGCGGCGAGTGCGGCCTGGGCGCTGGTGCGGTCGCCATGAGCTCTGCTCCGTTTCTTTGAGATCCATCGCCTGGCGCCCCGCCGCCCGCGCCCGGCCGGCGACGGGGCGCGTCACCCGATCGGGTCCGCCCCGGACCTCGGAGTCCGTTCGGGGACGGGTGGAGCAAGCGTCGTGCCGCCTTCTGCGTCGGTCTCGTACGGGCCGTCGCCGGTCTCGCCCCGGCCGCCGCC